>JBIIDH010000192.1:0-3533 GCA_044238435.1 Ilumatobacteraceae bacterium
TTCGAAGCCGGCCGCGGTGAGCAGTTCGTCCGCCAGGGTGAGCGTGCGCACCTCGTCGTCGCCAGCGTCGGGCGCAGCGTCGCACGTGGCGTACCCGTGGCCGCCGAACGTGAACGCGCCGCGCACATCGAGGCCGGCGTCGTGGGCGGCGCGGGCGATGGTGGCCACCTCGTCGGGGCGCACCCCCGAACGGTGTAGGCCCGGGTCGAGTTCCACCAGCACCCGCAACGGGCGCTCGCTGCCGGCCACTGCCCGGCCCAGGGCGGCCGCTGCCTCGACCGACTCGACACCCACCGTCAGATCGACCCGCTCGTGCAGGGCGCGCAGGCGGCGGGCGCGCTCGGGCCTGCCCGCCCACAGCGGATAGGCCTGGAACAGCTCGGTGAAGCCTGCGGCGGCCAGCACCTCGGCCTCGCCGAGGGTGGCGACGGTGAGCCCCACGGCACCCGCATCCACCTGGCGACGGATCACCTCGATGCACTTGCTGGTCTTCGTGTGCGGCCGCAACCCCACACCGCGGTCGGCCATGCGCTGCGCCCACGTGGCGATGTTGCGCTCGAGCACATCGATGTCGACGATCACCGTCGGCGTGTCGATGCCCTCTGGCAGGGTGATCTGCAGGTCGTCCATGGTGCTCATGTTTGCGGTCCCGATCGTTCGACGGCCACTTCGCGGTCGCCGAGGTATGCGGCCACCACAATGGGATGGTGGGTCACCTCGGCGGGTGTTCCCTCGGCCACGATCTCGCCCGCCACCATCGCCACCATCCGGTCGGCGAGCAGGGTGAGCATCGGCAGGTCGTGCTCGATCACGATCATGGTGCAGTCGAGTTCCTGGCGCAGCGAGCGCAGCACCGGCACGAGCGCCTCCACCTCGCGTTGGGCGAGGCCGGCGGCCGGTTCGTCGAGCAGCAGCACTCGTGGCGCCAGGGCGGTGATGCACGCCAGTTCGCAGATGCGTCGCGTGCCGGTGGACAGTTCCTTCATCTGGTGGTCGAGGTAGGCGCCCAGGCCGAAGCGTTCGGCGAGCGCGATCGCCTGAGCGGTGCGCTGTCGTTCGGGCCGACTGAATCCCGCCAGCGAACTGAGCACCCGGGTGGGGGTGGATCGCTCGAGCGCGGTGGCGATGCACTCCACCACGGTGAGGGTGGGGAACAGCGGCGAATTCTGGAAGGTGCGCACCACGCCCGCGTGCGCTCGAGCCGATGGCCCGAGCCCGGTGATGTCGCGGCCGTCGAGCACCACGGTGCCGTCATCGGGCGTGGTGAACCCGGAGAGCATCTCGAACAGCGTGGTCTTGCCGGCGCCGTTCGGTCCGATCAGTCCGACGATCTCGCCGCGGCGGATCACCAGATCGGCACGCTCGACCGCCCGCACCCCGCCGTAGTGCTTCGTCAACCCGCTGGCTGCCAGCACCACCGGGGCGGAGGCCAGTGCCTCGGGGCTCGGGCTGGTGGCCGGTTCGGACCCGCGGGCGAAGCCGGCATCGAGCGTTGCTGTCGGGGTGGGGGCACTCGCCGTGCCCGAACGGGCCAGTCGTGCCGCCAGTCGGTCGCGCAGCGGCAGCAGCAACTGGGCGAAACCGCCGGGCAGGTAGACGATCAGCAGCAGCAAGCCGAGTTTGGTGGTGGCCAGGCCGGCCGCGTCGAGCGGGAGGAACGCAGGCACGCCCACCACGAACAGCACGCCCACCAGCGGCCCGGCGAGGAGTGTCGCCCCGCCCACCACCACCATCACCGCGATGTCGATGCTGGCCGACGCAGGGAACGACGCCACCGTGATGCGGGCGAAGGTGTGCGCGTACAGCGCGCCGCCGATGCCGGCGACGATGCCCGACAACACGAAGGCCTGCACCTTGCGGCGCGGTGCCGAGATACCGAACGACTGGGCGACGTCTTCACCGTCGCGCATTGCGATGAGCACACGGCCGAAGCCGCCGCGGCGCAGTGCCGCGATGGCCATGAACACGACCACACCCACCACGAGGACGAACCAGTAGTAGCCACGGGCTCCGGTGATGGCGAGCGAGCCGAACACGGGCTTGGGCGGCTCGCGCCCGTCGCCCAGCATCCACTCCTTCGGCAGCAGCCAACTGGTGGTGGTGACGGCCAGTGCGAGCGAGGTGACGGCGAGGTACATGCCACGGGCTCGCAGCACTGGCAGGCCGATGAGCAGGCTCACCGCGCCGCCCACCACGGCGGCCGTGAGCAACCCGAGCCCGAAGTTGGCGGTGTGGTTGGCGACGATGACGCTGGTGGTCCCGGCGATCGCGCCGATCGCGAAGTGGCCGAGCGACAGCTGCCCGGCGAGGCCGGTGATGAGGCCGAGCGCGATACCGATGACCGCGTAGCCCACCATGCTGCTGAGAGTGATCGCTCGGCTGCGGTCGAGCAGCAGCGGCACCAGCGCAGCGAATGCGACCCCGAGGGCGAGCGCGGTGGGGGCCATCAACCGCACCCGCGGGTGGTTGCGCAGGTGGGTGGCCAACGGCCGCCAGGTCTCGATGCCCGCCCACCCGGCGTGGCCGGCATCGCGTTCGGTGCGCTGCCGCTGCAGCAGCAGGGCCACCAGGATGACGGCGAACAAGATGGCGTCGACGTTCTGCGCGCTGCGCTGGTTCCAGAACACGATCTGCTCGACGATGCCCAGCACGATGCCCGCACCCAGCGCGACGGGCAGGCTGCGCATCCGGGCCACCAGCGCAGGGGCCAGGCCGCGCAACAGCAGCCCGGGGCCGAGTGCGGCAGCGAACCCGGGGCCTTTCGACGGCGCAGTGAGGATGGCGGTCATGGCTGCCAGCAATCCGGCCAGCGCCCACACCAGACGCGAGATGCGGGCCGCCGGGATACCGGCGAGGCGGGCCGCGTCGCGGTTGGCGGCCGTGGCGCGCACGCGCAGCCCGGCCCGGCTGCGGGCCAGGAACAGCGCCAGCGCGGCCACCACGATGGGCGCCAGGATCAGCGTGGCCGAGTAGTCGCCGGTGAGGCGCAGGTTGCCGATGTCGAACGTGGGCATGCCGGGCGGTGCGGGGAAGGCGAACCGCTCGCCGCCGCCGCTGGCGATGGCAGCGGCCAGCGCGGCAAGCAACTGCGCCACACCGAGGGTGGCGACGATGCTCATCGATGCCGGTGCCCGGCCGAGCCGACCGACGACGATGCCCTCCACCGCCATGCCCAGGCCCACGGCGACGGCCAGCGCGCCGGGCAGCACCAGGTAGTAGGGCAGGTCCCAGCGGTTCACGCCGATGTACAGGATCGTGGCCGCGAAGGCGCCCACCTCGGCGTGCGCGAAGTTCACCAGCGAACTGCTGCGGTGCACGAGGACGAGGCCCACGGCCAGCAGCCCGTACGACGCGCCGATGATGGCGCCCAGCACCACGATCTCGGGCGGGATGTCCCAGCCGAACGCTCCGAAGCCGTTCATGTGCGGTCTCCGAGGAACACCGCGCGTAGCAGGTCGTCGCGGGCCAGCAGGTCGCGGCCGAGGCCTTCGAAACGCACCTGGCCGCGCTCGAGGAAGTAGGCCCGCTCGCAC
>JBIIDH010000021.1:0-38948 GCA_044238435.1 Ilumatobacteraceae bacterium
CACGACGAACTTGCCCTTCCACTGCGACTTGATCCAGCGCAGGTCGTCGAAGTCGACCGTGGGGTCGAACATCGTGTCGAGCAACTCGGCCACCGTGCCGTCCCAGTGCTCGAAGCTGGCGAAGCTGACCGGCTCGGTGGTGAGGAAGTCGACCCACCACCGCACCCGCGGCACGGCGTTGAGGAACGTTCGTGGCGTGAGCGACGGCGGGATGGTGAGGCCGTTGCGCTTGTCGCGCAGGCGCGCCCCGGCGGCGGGCACGTCGACCGTGACGAGCAGCGTGTCGAATCCCGCCTTCGCTGCGCGCTCGACCACCTCCATCGAGCGGTCGCGGTCTTTCCACATGTACAGCTGGAACCAGTTGCGTCCGTTCGGGTTGGCCTCGCGCACGCCCTCGGGGCTGGTGGTGCCCACCGTCGACAACGAGAACGGGATGCCCGCCGCACCCGCGGCGGCTGCGCCCGCCCGCTCGCCCTCGGTGTGCATGATGCGGGTGAAGCCGGTGGGGGCGATGCCGAACGGCAGGCTCGACCGGCCACCGAGCACCTCGCACGAGGTGTCGACGTGCGACACGTCGCGCAGGATGGCCGGGTGGAACTCGACGTCCTCGAACGCCTGGCGGGCACGGGCCAGCGAGAGTTCGCCCTCGGCCGCACCATCGGTGTAGTCGAACGGAGCGCGGGGCGTGGTGCGCTTGGCGATCGAGCGCAGGTCGTAGATGGTCTGCGCCGCCGCGAGCCGCCGGGTGGTGGGGTTCCAGATCGGCTTTTTCAGCCGGAGCAACTGGGCGAAGTCGGATGGGTTCGGGAGGCGTCGCTGCACGGCGCAGAGGCTAGGCGGCGAGACGCTGGCGCCACCACGCCACCGTGGCCGCTGCCCCTTCGGCGAGCGGTGTGGCCGCCAGGCCGAAGGTCTGCTCGGTGAGCGAGGCGTCGATGATCCACGGCTTCTCGAACTGGTACAAGACCTCCTTCAGGGCCCTCAGTGACGGGTTGAACAGGCCGCCGAGTGTGAGGGCCAGGCTCGGCACAGAGCTCACCTGCACGGTGGTGCCGGCCGCTGTTGCGAATGCCTGCACGGTGTCGCGCTGGCTGACCGCTGGCGCGCTGGGCACGTGCCACGCCTGCCCCCAGGCGCGCTCGTCGGTGCCGATCGTGACCATCGTGGTGACGACGTCGGGCATGTAGGTGACACTGTGCGGCACGTCGACACGACCCAGCACCGACACCTTCTTTCCGGCGAGCACTCGGGGCACCACCCGCTCGCCGAGCGACGAATCGACGACACCCGGCCCGTAGAAGTCGCTGGCTCGGGCGAGCGTGGCGCGAAGGCGGCCGGCAGCGTGGGCTGCCAGCAGCTCGGTGGCCATGCGAGCCCGCATCGAACCCTTCTCGCCGGTGGCCAGCAGCGGATCGGTGGGCTTCATCGGCATCGGCCGATCGACGCCGAAGGCGTACAGGTTGTCCATCATCACGACCACGGCGCCGGTGCGCTCGGCCGCGGTCATGATGGCCTGGTGCATGGGTGGCCAGTCGGTGCCCCACCGGTGGTAGGGCGGGTTGGCGCAGTTGAAGATCGTTGCGGCACCCTCGGCGTGGCGGGCGATCGCAGCGGCGTCTGCAGCATCGCCCTTCACGAGCGTGATCGACGGGTGGGCCGGGCCGGTGCCGCTGCGGGTGAACACGGTGACGGGCGAGCCCTGGTCGGCGAGGCGTTGGGCGATGCCGGATCCGACGGGGCCGCTGCCGATGACGAGATGGTGCTGCATGTGGACGTCCTCCTGAGTAGAGCACCGCTCTGTTTCGAGAGCGGTGCTCACACTATGGCAGCGGGCACGGGAGTTGTCGAGAGCACTGCTCTCGGTTTTCCTGTGACGTCGGTTACGCTCGCGCCATGACCGGTGTGCGCGAACGGGCTCGAGCGGCCACCACGGCCGAGATCCTCCGGCTGGCGCGCGCCCAGATGGCCGCCGAAGGCGCCGCTGCGCTGTCGCTACGGGCCATCGCCCGCGACCTGGGCATGGTCAGCTCGGCCATCTACCGCTACTTCCCCAGCCGCGACGATCTGCTCACCGCGCTGATCATCGAGTCGTACGAACGCCTCGGTGCAGCGGTCGAAGCAGGCGATGGGGCAGTCCGGCGACGAACCGACTTCCGCGGGAGGTGGCGCGCCACGGCCCATGCGCTACGCGACTGGGCGATCGAGCACCCATCGGAGTGGGCCCTGCTGTTCGGTACCCCGGTTCCGGGCTATGCCGCCCCGGAGGACACCATTCCGGCAGCGACTCGCTACACGACGGTGCTCATCTCCATTCTCACCGACATGGCGTCCGCCGGCCACGTGCATCGCACCGCGGTGCCCAAGGTGCTGCGCGCCGACCTCGACCGGCTGCGCAGCCAACTCGGTGCGGAGGTGTCGGATGCTGCGCTCACGGTGGGGATGACCGCGTGGGCGGCCGTGATGGGTGCCGTGAACCTCGAGCTCTTCGGCCACCTGCACAACGTCGTGAATCAGCCTGGCGCGCTGTTCGACGCCGTCGTCGAGCAGCACGGCGCGCTCATCACGGCCTGACCCGCCGCCTACGGCCGCGGGCGGGTGAGTACTGGCAGGAGGGCTGCTGCCACCTCGGCCGGCTTCTCCTCGTGGACCAGGGTGCTGGCGCCCGGGATGACAGCGAGTTGCGCATTGGGGAAGGTGCCCACCATCTCGCGCGCCCGGGCGACCGGGAAGAACGCGTCCTGCTCGCCCCACACCAGTTGCACCGGCACGTCGATGCGGTGGTGCAGGTCGCCCAGGTCGCGGATGAGCTTCGGGGTGAAGCTGGCCAGCAGCGTGGCGGCCGCCTTGCGATGCGGCGCCGAGTCGCGCAGCGGTTGCAGGAAGAACTCGTCGAAGTCGCCTCCGAGCAACGACCGATCGACGAACGCCGCGCCGAACACCAGGCCGTTGCGGGCGATCCTCGGCTTGCCCGCCACCCACCCCAGACCGGCACCGAGGCCGGGAAGGCGACGGATGCCGACGAAGCTCCGGAACCGCCAACTCATCCGGTTCGGAGGTTCGGTGCCGATGAGTCCCATCGCCCGCAGGCGCGAGTCGCCGGCCACCGCATGCCGGGCGAACATCCCGCCGCTGTCCTGCGCCACCACGGCGACGTCGTCGAGGCCGAGGAGGTCGATGGTCCGGCGGATGCTCTGGATGTGCAGGTCGAACGACAGCGGAGTGTCGGCCGTGAACCTGCTCGACCCGGCGCCCGGCAGGTCGATGAGGTGGCAGGTGACGTGATCGGCGAGGTGGGGCAAGAGATTGCGGAACGTGGCGCCGTGCACCGGCCAGCCGTGGACGAACAGCACATCGGGCCCGGTGCCCACCCGACGATAGGCCACCTCGGCCGAGCCCACGTCGAGGAACCGCTCGGGTGCCTGACGGAACAGGTCGGCTGCTTCGCTGGCGGTGATGCTCATCGGGTGGCGCTCCAGGGCTCGGCGGTACCCGATTCGGCAACGGGCACCTGATGTGTAGTCGGCGTTACGGAGCGTATTCGTAGTGCTGACTACAGTCAACCCACCTGCCCGCGCCGGTACGGTGCGAGCGCCATGACCCTGCCCGATGATCTGAGCCACGACGATCTGAGCCTCGACCGACTGACGGCCGACGTGTCGGTGTTCCAACGCAAGAAGGGCCACCGGTTCTCGTCGGACGACGTGATCACCGCCTGGGTGGCGATGCAGGTGTGCTCGGCACCGGAGCGGGTGCTCGACCTGGGCTGCGGGCTCGGCTCGGTACTGCTGCACCTGGCCTGGTCGGTGCCGACGGCGCGGTTGGTGGGCGTAGAGGTGCAGGACGTCTCGTTCGCGTTGCTGCAACGCAACGTCGCCCACAACGAGTTCGGCGAGCGGGTCGCCATCCACCACGGCGACTTCCGCGACCCGACGCTGCAGCAACTGCTCGGGGCCGACGGGCCGTTCCCACTCGTGACGGGCACCCCGCCCTACTTCCCCACCGGCACCGCCACCCATGCCGACGACGAGCAGCGCACCCGTGCCCGGGTGGAGACCAGGGGCGGGATCGAGGCCTACGTCGCCACCGGCGCCCGGTTGCTGGCCTCCGACGGCTGGTTGGTGGTGTGCGGCGACGCCGACGCCGAACCTCGCCTGCACGCAGCGGCCGATGCCGAGGGCCTCACCGTGGCCGCCCGATACGTCGTGATACCTCGTGAACACCGTCCTGCGCTGTTCACCGTGTGGGCCCTGCGGCGCACCCACCACTACGGGAGCCGAACCGACCACGTGCTCACCCTGCGCGACGAGCAGGGTGAGCGCACCGCCGACGCCCGGATGCTCCGCGCCTTCAGCGGCTTTCAGGAGTCGACGGCCCCCGCTAGTCGCCCGCCAGGATGAAGTCGGCTATGCGCTCGCCGATCATCACCGTGGGCAGGTTCGTGTTCGCCCGCGAGATGCTGGGCATGATCGACGCGTCGGCCACCCGAACGTTCGGCACGCCGTGCAGTCGTCCACGTGCATCGACCACGGCCTGAGGTCCGTCGCCCATCGCACAGCTGCCCGCCGGGTGGTAGTAGTGCGCCACGGTGTCGTGGTAGGCCGCGTCGTCGCTCATGTCGGTGATCCGCTCGCCCAGCACCGACGCCAACTGCGGGTGCGCGAACAACTGCTCGGCCAGCGCCACGCCGTCGCGCATGACCGCGAGATCGTGACCCTCAGGGTCGCTGAGATAGCGGTGGTCGAGGAACGGATGCGCCTCGGGATCGGGTGAGGTGACGTGCACCACGCCGCGGCTCTTCGGATTCACACACGACACCTCGATGTGCACCCGTCCGTAGAGCACGCTGGTCTGGTTGCTGGCACATACCGGGAACACGTGCAGGTCGTAGCGGCCATCGGCCGAGTGGCTCGACACGAACTTGCCGAGGGTCTGCTCCTCGGGCAGGTACCCGGCGGCCGACGCCTCGTCGAGCCATTGCTGCAGCTGCGGCCCCACGGCCCGATCGGCGTGCACCATCGGATGATCGTGCAGGTTCGCCCCCACGCCGGGCAGCGCATGCACCGGCTCGATACCGACGGCCCGCAACACGGCGGGATCGCCCACCCCGGAACGCTCGAGCACACCGGGCGATCCATAGGCACCGGCAGCGAGCACCAGGGTGCCCGCCTCGATCGTGAGCAGTTCGCCGTGACGGATCACGTGCAACCGAACCCCGTCGGCACCAGACTCGAAGCGGTCGACGATCGCCTCGTCGACGATCCGCAACCGGTCGCGCACCGGGTCGAGATAGGCGAACGCCGCGCTCCAGCGGGTCGTTCCCACCACGTTCACCGTCTCGAGGCCGAATGACGGCCCGGCATCGAGATCGCACAGATCGCTGGCGATCGGCCATCCCAACGCCTCGGCCGCCAACAGGCACCGTTCGTGGAACGGGCCGGCCTCGTGCCGTTCGTAGGCGCGCACCCGCATCCGCCGCACCACCCGGTCGAACACCGGGGCCACCTCGTCGCCGGTCCACCCCGGCAGACCCCAGTCGGTGTACTCCTGGCGCTGCCCCACGGCGGCGATGGCACCGTTGTGCGCGCTACAGCCACCGATGATGCGGGCCCGCTCGAACCGCCACCGACCCGAGCCATAGCCCCAGTCGTGCGACTCGACCGGCATCATCCGCGCGTCGAGGAACTCCTCGGGCCAGCGCCCCGAATCGAACTGGCCATAGTCGGGCCCGGCCTCCACGAGCAGCACGTCGCAGCCCGCCTCGGCGAGTCGCCCGGCGACCGCACATCCGCCCGAACCGCCACCCACGACCACATACTCGGCACGCATGGCCCCATCATCGCAGGGGGCGTCATCCGGGAGGAACTGAGATCACCCGGGAACCACGGTGCGCCACAGCACGGTGTTGTCGACCTTCAGGTCGCTGCCCCAGATGAGCGCCGCCGAGCCGTCCCAGCTGATCGTGTCGTAGCCGTCCTTCGCGCCCACCTCCTCGGGCGTGTACACCGAGGCCGTCTGCCAGGTGGAGTCGTCGAAGTCGCCCGCGGTCCAGCCGTCGGGTTCGGCGATCACCTCGAACTGGCAATCGGTGTCGGGATCGGCCGAGCCGGCACAGTCGGTGTTCAGCGGCGCCCGGTGCACCACGAGGCCCCGCCAGTCGGCACCGGTGACGGCGACCACCTCGCCTGTCGCAGTGTCGGTGAACTGGGCGATGATCCCGCCGTCGCCCATCTGTTGGTTCGGCTCGCCGATGTACTCCAAGCCGCTGTCGGTCTCCTTGAAGTCCTTGCTGACCATTGCGATGGTGAGCGGATACGAGGCCTCGAACGTGAACGTGTCGGCGTTGAACGAACGTTCGGTCGTGATGGACACCGAGTCCTCACCCACCAGTTCGCCGTTCACGTACAGCGAGAACCAGTTGTCGGCCCACACCTCGGCGGTGAACGTGCTGGTGGCGCCGACCTCCGTCGTGGCGGCAGGCGCCGTCGTGGCGGCAGGCGCCGTCGTGGCGGCAGGCGCCGTCGTGGCGGCAGGCGCCGTCGTGGCGGCAGGCGCCGTCGTGGCCGGCGCATTCGTGGCCGGCGCATTCGTGGCAGCGGACTCAGGGGTGTCGGAAGAGCAAGCCGCCAGACCCATCAGGCAGATCGCGGTCGTCGCGGCGAAGGAGAAGGGGCGGTTCACGGTGCAGTCCTCATACCCGGCACTGTACGGACGATTGGTAAGTGCCGGGTATGAGCCGGACGAGCAGCGAGTGTGACCACGCCGCCTCAGCCGGAGCTGAGGGCATCGAGGAGGCGGGCGAGACTGCGGTCGAGCGCAGCACGGTCGCGGTCGCTGATCGACCCGATCATCTCGTCGTCGGCAGCCGCCACCACCTCGATGGCCCGATCGACCAGGCGGCGGCCTGCCGCCGTGAGGTGCACCAGCGAGCTGCGCCGGTCGGCCGGATCGGCTTCGCGGGCGATGAACCCCATCTTCTCCAGACGGAGCAGCCGATTGGTGAGCCCGCTCGGCGAGATCATCGTGACCGCAGCGATCTCGGTGGGAGTGACCCGTGCGGTGCGGCCATTGCGTCGCAGCGTCGCCAACACGTCGAACTCGCCCACGGCCAGACCCAGCGGTGCGAGTTGATCCTCGAGGCGGGTCAGGACCGCCTTCGCCACGGCACCGAGCCGCAGCACGGTGTGCATCGATCGGAAGTCGATGTCGGGACGTTCCGCGACCCAGGTGTCGACCGTTGCATCGACGATGTCCGGCGTGCTCACACCCCCAACCGTACCCGGTGGAACACCGTCATGTCCTTTGACGTCGAATAGTTCGATGCCGTACCATCTCGCTATGTCGACCCCGATCATCCGTGTCCGCGACGTCGCCTTCCCCCGCTTCCGGGCACCCGACCTCGACGTGATGGAACAGTTCCTCGAGGCCTTCGGCATGGCGCGCTCCGCCCGCACCGCCGACGCCCTGTACATGCGCGGCACCGACCCGGCGCACCACGTGCACGTGACCCACCACGGCGAGCCAGCATTCCTGGGTCTCGCCTTCCAGTCCACGCTCGACGACCTGCACACGCTGTCGGCCGCCACGGGCGTACCGGTGACCGCGCTCGACGAACCGGGCGGCGGCCAGGTGGTGCACCTCACCGACCCCGACGGGCGCATCGTCGACGTCGTCGCCGACATCGCCACGCTCGAACCCCTGCCGTTGCGCGAGCACGCCGCACTGAACACCGGTGCCGAGCGCACCCGCGTCGACACGCTGCAACGCGTTGCGGCCGGGCCCAGCCAGGTGAAGCGCTTCGGGCACTCGGCCATCAAGACCACCTCCCTCGCCACCCTGGCCGGGTGGTACGCCGACACGCTCGGCCTGCTCGTGTCGGACGACATGTATGTGGAGTCGCCCGAGGCGCCGATGGGCCGGTTCATGCGCTGCGACCGCGGCGACGAGGGTGCCGACCACCACTCGCTGCTCATCCTCGAGACCGGCGAGGTGCGCCTCGGCCACTGTGCCTGGGAGGTGGCCGACTTCGACGACCTGATGGCCGGCCGCGAGGTGCTCACCCGCCACGGCGCACGCCACTACTGGGGTGTGGGTCGCCACATCCTCGGCGGCCAGGTGTTCGACTACTGGAAGGATCCGCTCGGCTTCACCGTCGAGCACTGGACCGACAGCGACCTGCTCACCGCCTCCACCCCACCGGCCGCGCACTCGATCTTCGCCGGTATCAACCAGTGGGGCCCCAACCCCCCGGCCGATCTCGACTTCTGACCGACAGGACGCACTGATGGATCTGGGAATCGCCGGGCGACGGGCCATCGTCGCCGCCAGCAGTTCCGGGCTCGGCCTCGCCTGCGCCCGATCGCTCGCCCGTGAAGGCGTGGCCGTCACGCTGAACGGCCGCAACGCCGAACGCCTCGCCGCCGCCGCCGAGTCGGTGCGCCAGGTGGCGACCGCCGACATCACCACCGTCGTCGGCGACATCGCCCTCGATGCCACCCGCGACGCCCTGCTGGCCGTCTGCCCGCAGCCCGACATCGTCGTCACCAACAACGGCGGCCCGGCGCCAGGACGTTTCCAGGACTGGGACCGCGACGCGTGGATCGCCGCCCTCGACGCCAACATGCTGGCCCCCGTTCTGCTCATCCGCGCCGTCATCGACGGCATGGTCGAGCGGCGTTTCGGCCGCATCGTCAACATCACGTCGGCGATGGTGAAGACCCCGATGAGCCCGATGGGCCTGTCGTCGGCGGCCCGCACCGGGCTGACCTCGGTGGTGAAGGGGTTGTCGCGCGACGTGGCCCCCGCCAACGTCACCATCAACAACATCCTCCCCGAGCGCATCGACACCGAACGCCAACAGATGATGGCCAACCTCACGGCGAAGCATCGCGGCATCAGCGTCGACGAGGCATACGAGCAGATGGCCGCGTCGATCGCCGCCAAGCGCCTGGGCCGACCCGAGGAAGCGGGCGACCTGTGCGCCTACCTCTGCTCGGCGCAAGCGGGGTACATCTCGGGTCAGAGCATCCACCTCGACGGTGGCTCGTTCGCCGGCATCTTCTGATGACCGACACCGCGCCCCTCGACGTGCTGATCGTGGGTGCCGGCCCGGTGGGCCTGACCGCAGCCCTGCTGTTCACCGAACTCGGCCACACCGTGCGCATCGTCGACCGCCGCCCTGGGCCGCAGCGCGCGCCGGCCGCCCATGTGCTGAACGCCCGCACGTTCGAGGTGTGGCGCCAGATCGGCATCGACGTCGAGGCCATCCGTACCGCCGCTCAGTCGACCGCCGACGCCGGGCGCGTGTACTGGGTGGATCGGCTCGGCGGCCAGGTGTACGGCTGGTTGCCCTACGAGCAGCAGGGCGACGACCAGTTGGCCGTCACTCCCACCCCGCTGCGCAACCTGTCGCAGCACCACCTCGAGCCACTGCTCCTGGCAGAACTCCGCGAGCGGGGTGTCGACGTGGAGTACGGCACGACCTGGCAGTCGCAGATCGACCACGGCGCACACATCGAGTCGCACGTCGCCGCAACAGCCGATGACGAACCGACAACCGAGGTCGTGCCATCGGCCTGGCTACTCGCCTGCGACGGTGCCGGCAGCGCCGTGCGCGTCGCGTGCGGCATCGCCATGGACGGCCCCGACAACCTGCAGCGGTTCGCGATGGTGCACTTCCGCGCCTCGCTCGACCGGTTGGTGGGCGACGACCGAGGCGTCCTCTACTGGATCTGCGACCCGGCTGCGGGCGGCACCCTCATCCGCCACGGCCACGACGAGTGGGTGTACATGTCGTCGATCGACGACCGCACCCCGGCACCGGTCGACGACGACGCGGCAGGCACACTTGTCCAGCGGGCGCTGGCCGACAGCACCGTGCCGATCGAGGTGCTGCGCATCAGCCGCTGGACGATGACGTCGCAACTGGCCCAGCAGTACCGGCACGGCCGGGTGCTGCTGGCGGGTGACGCCGCGCACCGCTTCCCCCCGTCGGGTGGGATGGGTCTGAACACTGGTGTGCAAGACGTGCACAACCTCGGCTGGAAGCTGTCGGGCGTGCTGCGTGGCACGCTCGACGAGGCGGTGCTCGACACCTATGGCGCCGAGCGGCGACCCGTCGCCCAACGCAACGCGCTCGCCAGCCTCGACAACGCGTTCCGCATGATCGAGGTGTTCCAGGCGCTCGCCGCCCCCGAGCACACCGGCCTCAGCGAGGCGATCGCCCGCCAGGCCCCGCACTTCGACATGCTCGGCCTGCAACTCGGCTACCGCTACCCCGCCGACGGTGCGGCCGAACCGCTGGCCACCGCACCGCCGGCCGAGACCGAGGTGCGCACCTACACCCCGTCGAGCGAACCTGGCAGCCGCCTGCCGCACGGCTGGGTGACGGTGCACGGCACCACCATCTCAACGCTCGACCTCGTACCGCTCGACCGCCATGTCGTGATCGCCGGGCCCGCCAGCACGCTGACCGAGCCGCACCTTCGTGTGGGCCGCGACTTCGACGACCCGCACGACTGGTGGGGCACGACGATGTGCCTGGCGCCCGATGCCCACGTCGTGGTGCGGCCCGACCAGCACATCGCCCACTGAGCCGTCGCACTCTGACTCGCCACGCTCTGACCCACCGGCCCGACCGGGCCTGAGAAGATGGGCACATGACGGTGCCTCGTCCCGACCAGCATGACGACGCCGGTGGCGCGCAGTACCGCAGCCGCAGCCTGTGGCTCGACCTTCTCCCTGGTTCGCTGGCCCCGCGGCCGGCGCTGACGGGCGATACCGAGGCCGACGTCGCCATCGTGGGCGCCGGGCTCACCGGGCTGTGGACCGCCTACCACCTCGCTGCGGCGCAGCCCGACCTGTCGATCGTCGTCGTCGAACGCGACATCGCCGGGTTCGGCGCCTCGGGCCGCAACGGCGGATGGGCCAGCGCCGGGATCGCCGGCAGCGCCAACCGCTACGCCCGCCGCCACGGCCGCGACGGCGTGGCGCGCGCCACCCGCACCACGAACGAAGCGGTCGACGAGATCGGCCGGGTGGTGGCGGCCGAAGGCATCGACTGCGGCTTCACCAAACAGGGCACCCTCACAGTGGCCACCAGCGAACCGCAGTGGGCTCGGCTGCGCGCCACGGCCGCATCGGTCGAGCGGCTCGGCACGCACAGCAAGGGCGATCGCCTGCTCACCCCCGACGAGGTGGCCGAACACGCCCGCATCCCCGGCGCGCTGGGCGGGTACTTCACCCCGCACGCCGCAGCCCTCGACCCGGCCCGCCTGGTGCGCGGACTGGCCGAGGCATGCGAGCGACGTGGTGTGCGCATCGTCGAGCAGACCGCAGTACTCGACATCCAGCCCGGCCAGGTGCGCACCGACCGCGGCGTCGTACGCGCCGACTCTGTGGTGCGCTCGACCGAGAGCTACACGGTGCAGCTACCCGGCCACCGTCGCGACTACCTGCCGCTCACGTCGCTGATGATCGCCACAGAGCCGCTGTCCGCCGAGTCATGGGACGAACTCGGATGGCGCACCGGCCTCACCATCAAGGACAAGCGCCACCTGTTCTTCTACGCCCAGCGCACCCCCGACGGCCGCATCGCCATCGGTGGGCGTGGCGCCCCCTACCCGCTGCGCCACGCCATGGACCCGAGCCGCGAACAGCACGATGCCGTGCGCCAGCGACTGATCAACGTGGTGCGCACCCACTTCCCCGCCGCTGCCGATGCTGCCATCACCCACCACTGGGGCGGCTTCCTCGCCGTGCCACGCGACTGGAGCATGAGCATTCACTTCGACCCCGGCACACGGGTGGGCACAGCAGGCGGCTACAGCGGGCACGGTGTGGTGGCCGCCAACATCGCCGGACGTACGATGGCCGACCTGGTGCTGGACCGACGTACCGACCTCACCACGCTGCCGTGGGTCGAGCACCGCTCACGACGATGGGAGCCCGAGCCGCTGCGCTGGCTGGCGTCGCGCAGCATCGTGCAGGTGCTGGGCAGCGCCGACCGCCACGAGGACGCCACCGGGCGCACCGCCCGCCGGGTGCGGCTGATCCGCCGCTACCTACCGCCTGCCTGAGCGACGATCAGACCCACGCGGGGCGACGGCGACGGGTGACGAGCACCGTGACCGAACCGGCGATCATCAGCACCAGCGCCGCTCGCACCAACGGCAGGACGGCGCCACCCGTGGCAGGCAGCGTGGGCGATGTGCCCACTGCGCTCGGCCCGCCGAACTGCAACACCACCCACGCCGGCTCCACGGCGCTCGGCGAGGCGACCGCAACGACACTCGACGTCGAGGTGCCCGTGCGGACATCGATCGCCCAGCACGCCATCTCACCCACCGGTACGGCCTCGAACTGGAAGGCGCCACCACCGTCGGACGCCGTCTCGAACGGCACGTCGTCGGCCGTACCGAAGCGCTCGTCGAGCCCCACCCAGGTGCAGGTCACCTCGGCCTGCGGTACGAGGGCGCCGCCCCCGTCGACCACGATGCCGGCCGTCGAACCCGAGCCGGCTGCGGCGAAGTCGACCTTTGCCACCTGGGAAGGAGCCACGTCGACCGGTGCCCGCCACGTGCCGCTGGGTGCCATCCACGACGGATCGGCGGCCGAGCCGGCGGGAGCGGACAGTTCGACCTGGTAGCGACCGGCACCGAGGTCGGCGAAGCTGTAGCCGCCTCGCTGATCGGTGACAGCGGTACGCACGATGGGCACGATGTCGGCCGCGCCGACCGAGCCGGACTCCGCCGCAAGCGATGCGACGCCGGTGGCCGCCGCGCTCACGGTGACGAGCATGCCCGGTAGCGCCGGCTCATCGGCGTCGCGCTGTCCGTCGCGGTCGGCATCGAACCAGACCGTGCCCGACAGGGCACCCGGACCTCCACCCGATGGCGGCGCGGGAGCAGTCGTGGTGGGCGCAGGCACGGTGGTGGTGGGCGCGGCCGTGGTGCTGGGCGCGGCCGTCGTGGTCGTGTCCGCCACCGTCGTCGTCGTGTCCGCCACCGTCGTCGTCGTGTCCGCCACCGTCGTCGTCGTGTCCGCCACCGTCGTCGTCGTGTCCGCCACCGTCGTCGTCGGCGCGATCGTCGTCGTGGTCGTGGTCGTGGTGGTGGCCGGGGCAGGGGCGCTGACCAGGAAGGTCTGCTCCACCGGCGAGGCGGCGGCATAGGTGGCGTCACCTGCTTGGCTGGCGCGCACACTGCACGAGCCGGTGGCGATGACGGTGATCGACAGCCCGCTGACGGTGCAGGTGTCGACGGTGAGCGATGCGAGCGACACCGTCAGGCCCGAACTCGCCGTGGCATTGCTGGGAAGGTTGAACGACGAACCGCTGTAGGTCTGCGGTCCGGGGTCGGGGAAGGTGATCGTCTGCGACGTCTTGGTCGACACCGAGAACGTCTGACTCACCGGTGCCGCGGCACCATAGGTGGCGTCGCCGGCCTGGTTGGCCTCGATGGTGCACGAACCGGCGGCGACAGTGGTGATCGACAGTCCGCTCACGGTGCAGATGCCCGGCGTCAGCGTGGTGAGAGTGACTGTCAGCCCCGACGACGCCGTCGCCCCCGAGGCGAACGTGGTACCCGGAAGCTTCGCCCCGGGGCTGGCGAAGCTGATCGTCTGACTCTGCGCTGACACACCGAACGACAGCGTGTACGCAGCGGTGCTGTCGACGAGGAAGTCGTTCACGTGGAACGTGAACGACGACGGCGTCGTCGTCGTGTAGCGCAACATCCCCGTGTCGATCTCCGCGGTCGGAATCAGCTCGCCAGCGGTGACCGACTGCCACGCCCCGCTGACGAAGCGTTCCAGGGATCCCGCCGCCGGAAGGGTGGCCACCCGCACGGCATGGAAGGGGTTGCTGTCGGCATCTGCGAACGGGCCGAAGTCGGCCACCTCGAGTGCGGTCGGCACCCCCGCCACCACGTTGCGCGAGTCGTCGGTGGAGGTGGGCGCCCGGTTGTAGGGGTTGTTCGTGGTCACCTTGGTGCACGAGCACCCCGCCCACGGATCCGGGAGGAAGAGCACACCGAACGAGCCCGTCCTCCCCGACTGGGTGACACCGAACGACACCTGGAAGGTGCTGAGGGAGTCGTAGGTGGCAACGACACGACTGTGGGCCTCGTTGTTCCCACTGACCGATCCCACGAAGCGCGCCACACCGGACGACGACTGGCTTCTCGAGAGCATGGTGGCCGGCGACGAGGTGACGGTGTAGGTCTGGAAGCTGGCCAGGTCGCTGAACTGGTTGGTGTCGAGGTCGAGGGACGCGACGGTGACGTTGCGCAACACCACCGGGATGCCAGAACCGACCGAGGTGTACGAACCTGCCTCGTAGAAGTCGAACTGGAACCACGTCGCCCCGTCGGCAGCGCTCGTACTGATGTTGGCCTGAAACGCTTCCGGCTCGACGGTGCCGGCGATCGCTGCCTGGCTGACAGCGCCACCGCTGTCGGGGTCGTACGACGTCAGGCTCGCCCCGGACAGGGTGGTCGTGACCACGGCGTCGACGGCGAGGCCGCCGACGGAGGTGACGTTGCGGTAGATCACCCGGTCGCCGTTGCTCCTGCCGTTCGGGTTGGCCAGTCCGGTCAGCGGGTCGGTGGCGCTGTAGACGAACTTCACCGGTGTGGTGCTCACGTCGAGGGTGGCCGCACGCACCGTGGGGGCGTCACCGAACGAGATGTAGGTGCAGGCCAGGCCGATCAGTGCCACCAGCAGCACGCTGAACGCCGGGCGCGGACCACCGACTCGTCGTCGTGCTCGGCGCACGCGCGGCGAACAGTTCGGGTCCGGCATGAGAATGACCGTCCTGCGGGGCACCTGCTGGGGCAACAGTCGGCGGCCATCTTGTGCGAGATCAACCGGATCGGGACAGACGTCCCGACGAGGCGCCCCGGGCCGCCTTGTAGACCTCGAACCACGCCACGCCCAGCACCGCGGCCGCTGCGGCCACCACCACGTCGAGCGGTCGCACCGACCCCAGACCGAACACGTGCCGCAGCCCCGGCACGCCGAGCAGCAGACCGAGCAGGCCCACGCCCACGACGACGATCCACTTCAGCGTGGGGTTGCGCCGCTCGACCACCAGGCGCCACACCGGTAACCGCCACGAACGGTTCACCACGATGAGCAACAGGTTCGACAGCACCAGCGTGGCGAACGTGACCGACCGCACCGTTGCGTCATCACGGTCGCTGAACACCGCCCACAGGAACACCCCCGCCACGGCAGCCAGCACCGAGAGCCCCTGCAGCACCGACAGGGTGAGCACTCGCCGGTCGAACAGCGGAGCGCCGACCCGCCGGGGTGGCTGGTCCATGATGCGCGGGTCGACCTGCTCGGCCTCGAACACCACCGAGCACGCCGGGTCGATGATCAGCTCGAGGAAGGCGATCTGCACCGGCAGCAGCACCAGCGGCCAGTCGCCCACCAGCAGCGGCAGCAGCGACATGCCCACGATCGGCACGTGCACGGCGATGATGTAGGCCATCGCCTTGCGCAGGTTGTCGAAGATGCCACGCCCCTGGCGGATGCCGCCCACGATGGAGCCGAAGTCGTCGTCGGTGATGACCAGCGCCGCCGACTCGCGGGCCACGTCGGTACCGCGCGCACCCATGGCGATACCGATGTCGGCCGCCCGCAGCGCCGGCGCGTCGTTCACCCCATCGCCCGTCATGCCGACGATCTCGCCGTTCGCCTGCAGCGCACGGATGAGCCGCAACTTCTGCTCGGGCACCATACGGGCGAACACCCCGACCGTGCGGATGCGGCGGGCCAACTCGTCGTCGTCCATCGCCTGCAACTCGGGCCCGGTGATGCACCCACCGGCGTGGTCGAGGCCGATCTCGCGAGCGATCGCCAGCGCCGTGCCCGGATAGTCGCCGGTGATCATCACCGTGCGCACACCCGCCCGGGCGCACTCGGCCACCGCCTCGGGCACGCCGGGGCGCACCGGGTCGTACAGGCCCGTCAGCCCGAGGAACTCGAACTCGAAGTCGTGCTGTTCGGTGGGCAGCTGCTGCACTGCATCGAACCGGGCGCGGGCCACGGCGAGCACCCGCTGTCCGTCGGCCGTGGCCGCCTCCACCTCGGCCATCAGCGCCGCCAGTCGATCGGTATCGAGGTGGCACAGGTCGGCGATCGCCTCGGGTGCGCCCTTGGCCGCCACCACGAAGTGGGCACTGTCGGGCGAGCGCCACACGTGCGACAGGGCGAGCAGGTGCTCCGACAGCGGGTACTCGCGCACCAACTGCCAGTCGCCGTGCAGGTGCTCGGTGCCGGTGAGGGAGCGTTCGCCCAGCACCCGGAACGCCTTGTCCATCGGGTCGAACGGATCGACTGGTGAGGCGAGCACGGCGAACTCGGCGATGGTGTGGAACGCCTCGGGCAGCGGTTCGTCGCCCAGCACGTGCGACGCCCCGTCGACCACCAGTTCGCGCACCGTCATCGAGTTCAGGGTGAGCGTGCCGGTCTTGTCGACACAGATGACCGTCGCTGCACCGAGCGCCTCGATGACCGGAGCGCGCCTGGTGAGCACATGCCGCTGCGACATGCGCCAGCCACCCAGGGCCAGGAACACGGTGAGCACCACCGGGAACTCCTCGGGCAGCATCGACATCGCAGTGGCGATGCCGGCGAGAAAGCCTTCGAGCCAACTGCCCCGTGACAGGCCGTACACCACCACCACCAACGCAGCACCGGTGAGGCCGACTGCCGCCACCACACGCACCAGGCGATCGATCTCGTGCTGCAGTGGGGTGCGCTCGGTCTCGATGGTGCGCAACGCCGTGCCGATACG
The DNA here is from genome assembly GCA_044238435.1 of Ilumatobacteraceae bacterium. GTDB lineage: Bacteria > Actinomycetota > Acidimicrobiia > Acidimicrobiales > Ilumatobacteraceae > VFMC01. Next base: position 16,799 of record JBIIDH010000021.1, read on the forward strand.
GCCCAACTCGGTGCCGGCGCCCGTGGCCTGCACCACGGCGATGCCGTGCCCCTTCACCACCAGCGTGCCCGAGAACACCCACGGAGTCGCATCGCCGCCGGGCGGGCCCATCGCGGCTGCGGCATCCGGCTCGGCCCGGAGCGGTGCCTTGCGCACCGGCACGGCCTCGCCCGTGAGCGCCGACTCGTCGACGCTGACGTTGGCGCACTCCACCAGCACGGCGTCGGCAGGCACCCGATCGCCCTCGGCCAGCAACACCACATCGCCACGCACCACCTCGCGGCCAGCGATGCGCTGCTGTCGACCATCGCGCACCACCAGTGCCCGTGGCGACGACAGGTCGCGCAGCGCGGCGAGCGCGTTCTCGGTCTTGTGCTCCTGGTAGATGGAGATGCCGATCACCACCAGCACGAACGACAGCAGGATCGCCCCGTCGAGTGGCTCCGACAGCAGGAAGTTCACCGACCCGGCGCCCAGCAGCAACAGCAGCATCGGCTGGCGTAGCACATCGATCGCCTGGCGCAGCAGGTTCCGTGTGGCCGCCACCGGCAACTCGTTGGACCCCTCTGCTACGAGGCGACGCGACGCCTCGGCCGACGACAGACCCTCGGGCCACATCCGGGGGCGCTCGCCGTCGGCGCTGCTGGGTGTCACCCACCCATTGTGCTCACGCCGTCGGCTCGCACCAGGGCACACTGGGGCCCATGGCAACGACACCCGCCGTGTTCGTGGGGCATGGCAGCCCGATGAACACGCTCGAGCACAACCGCTACACGGAGGCCTGGCACCGGTTCGGCCGATCCATCGACCGGCCACGGGCGATCGTCGCTATCTCGGCGCACTGGTACATCAACGCCACCGCCGTCACCGCCATGGCCCAGCCGAAGACCATCCACGACTTCTTCGGCTTCCCGCCCGAACTGTTCGCCTACCAGTACCCGGCACCGGGCGACCCGATGCTGGCCCAACAGATCGCCGACCTCGTGCAGCCCACCTGGGTGGGGCTCGACATCGACAGTTGGGGCCTCGACCACGGAACCTGGTCGGTGCTCGCCCACATGTTCCCTGCGGCCGACATCCCGGTGGTGCAGTTGTCGATCGATGCCACCAAGTCGATGGCCGACCACATCGCCCTCGGCGCCGCACTGGCACCGCTGCGCGAGCAGGGCGTGCTGGTGGTGGCCAGCGGCAACGTGGTGCACAACCTGCGCCGCATCGACTGGAGCCAGCCCGAGGGCGGCTACGCCTGGGCCCAGGCTTTCGACGCCGAGGCCCGCACCCTGCTGCACGACCGCCCCGCCGACATCGGCGACCTCGCGGGCAGTCCGCACTGGGACCTCGCCGTTCCCACTCCCGATCACTTCCTACCGGTGCTGTACATCGCCGGCCTCGCACACGCAGCCGGCGTGCCCGCCGAGGTGCTGGTGGGCGGCTACGCGTACGGCGGCCTGTCGATGACCTCGTTCGTGGTGCGCTGATCAGGTGACCGGACGACAGTGACCCCCGGCCGACATCTGGCCGAGGGGCGCGGCGCCGGTGCACGACCCGGCACCGTGGCCGCTCAGCGGTGCGAGCGCCCGGCGGCGCGGCAGCATCCGCGCCACGTCGGCCACCAACGCGCCGAGGCCGATGTGGGCGAGCACCTCCTGCCGATCGGGTGTGGCAGGACGACTTGAACCGGGACCGCTGTGCATGGGTGTCATCCTCGAGCGGCACGGTATGGATGCCGATGGAGCCGGGTGAGAACTCGGTGAGAACCAGTCGGGGGGCGCCGACATGGCAACATGAGCGGTCAGCGCCACCCCGCCGACGCCGCCCGACGCGGCCAGAAAGACCGTCGCCATGACCGACGCTCCGATCGACGCCAGCACCGCTACCAGCACCGGCAGCAGCACCGCTACCAGCACAGGGTCCGGCCACCCCTGGTGGCAGGACGCCGTCGTCTACCAGATCTACCCCCGCTCGTTCAGCGACTCGAACGGCGACGGCATCGGCGACCTCCGCGGCATCATCGACCGACTCGACCACCTCCAGGAACTGGGCGTCGACACCGTGTGGCTGAGCCCGCACTTCGACAGCCCCAACGCCGACAACGGCTACGACGTGCGCGACTACCGCGCCGTGATGGCCGAGTTCGGCACCATGGCCGACTTCGACGAGATGCTCGCCGCGATGCAGGCCCGCGGCATCCGTCTGGTGATCGACCTGGTGGTGAACCACTCGAGCGACGAGCACGAGTGGTTCGTGCAGAGCCGCTCCAGCCGCGACAACCCGTACCGCGACTACTACGTCTGGCGCGACGGGCGCGACGGCGGGCCGCCGAACAACTACCCGTCGTTCTTCAGTGGTTCGGCGTGGGAGCACGACGAACAGACCGACCAGTGGTACCTGCACTACTTCGCCGTGAAGCAGCCCGACCTGAACTGGGAGAACCCGGCGGTCCGCGCCGAGGTGTACGACGTGATGCGGTTCTGGCTTGACAAGGGTGTCGCCGGGTTCCGGATGGACGTCATCCCGTTCGTCTCCAAGGTGCCCGGCCTACCCGATCTCGTGGGCGCCGAACGGGCCAACCCGCAGTTCGTGTGGGCCAACGGCCCGCGTGTGCACGAGTTCCTCCACGAGATGCACGACGAGGTGCTCGCCCCCTACGACGCCGTGTCGATCGGAGAGGCCTTCGGTGTGCGGGCCGACGACACCCACCTGTTCGTCGACTCGCGCCGCGGCGAGTTGAGCATGCTGTTCCAGTTCGACATCGTGCGCATGGACCGCGACCACTGGCGGCACCTGCCCTGGACCGTGCCGCAGATGAAGGCGCTCTACACCCGCATCGATGCGTCGAGCGGCACGCACGGGTGGAACACCAGTTTCCTCGGCAACCACGACAACCCGCGGCCGGTGTCGCGGTACGGCGACGACAGCCCCGAGCACCGCGAGGCGTCGGCCAAGGCACTCGCCACCCTCACCCTCACCCAGCGCGCCACGCCGTTCCTGTACCAGGGCGACGAACTGGGCATGACCAACTTCCCGTTCGAACAAGTCGAACAGTTCGACGACGTTGAGGTGAAGGGTCTGTGGAAGCACTTCGTGCAGACCGGCCGGGTGTCGGCCGAGGAACTGCTGGCGAACCTGCGCCACACGGCCCGCGACCACGCCCGCACCCCGATGCAGTGGAGCGCCGCACCGAACGCCGGCTTCACCACCGGCACGCCCTGGTTGGCGGTGAACCCCAACCACGACGTCATCAACGCAGACGCGCAGCGCGCCGACCCGCAGTCGGTGTTCCATCACCACCGTCGCCTCATCGCCCTGCGCCGGACGGAGCCGGCACTGGCACACGGCGCCTTCGTCGACATCGACCCGGCGCATCCGCAGGTGTTCGCCTACACCCGCACCCTCGGCGACCGCCGATTGCTGGTGGTGGTGAACCTGGCGAGCACACCGTGCGGGTACCGGTTGCCGAACGACCTCACGATCGGCGAGCGCCTGCTGCACAACGACGTCGGCCGACCCGGTGGACCGGGCGCTACGACGCTCGACCTCGCCCCGTGGCAGGCAGACGTCTACATCGTCTGAATCCGGCCTGCCCGACCCTCAGTCGGCCCAGGCGAGCAACTGCTGCCAGAGGGCGTCGACGCGCTCGGTGAGCGTGGCGAGGTCGGCGTCGTTGGCCACCGCCACATCGGCCACCGCTCGACGTTCGGCGTCGGTGGCCTGCGATGCGATGCGTGCCCGCACGTCGGCCTCGCGCATGCCCCGGGCGACCGCCCGCTCCACCCGCAGCGCCTCGGGCGCCTCCACCACCACGACCCGCGAGTACGAGTGGGCCGGGTCGATGCGACCGAGGTGGCTCTCCACCAAGATGGCCATGTCGAGCACGACGATCGAATCGTCGGGCAGCGCATCGATTCGGTCGACCAGCTCGGCGTTGATGGCCGGATGGCTGATGGCCGTGAGCCGGGCGAGCGCCGCAGCATCGCCGAACACCGCACCCGCCAGCGCGGCCCGGTCGATGTGACCGCCCGCGTCGGCGACGCCCGGCCCGAACTCGGCCAGCACGGCGGCCTCGGCCCGGCCGCCGGGGGCGATGACCTGGCGGCCGACTGCGTCGACGTCGACGACTTCAGCACCGTGCCCGGCGAGCAGGCCGGCGACGGTGGACTTCCCGGACCCGATCCCGCCGGTGAGCCCGACGATCAGCCGAGTACCGGGCATCTCAACCAAGGCCTTCGAGGAAGGCGTCGAGCTCGTCGGGTGGCATCGCCACCTGATGGCCCGGCTCGGGATAGGCGCCGCTCACCACGTCGTCGCGTAGTTCGCGGAACGCTGCCACCCGCTCGGCCTGCAGCCGGGCGTACTCGGCGCTGAAGTCGCGGTACACCTTGGCGTGGCGCGGCACATGCCCCTCGTTGTCGCCCAGCACATCGGTGCTGAACAGGTACTGCACATGGGCGGCAGTACCGGCACCCATGCCGATGAGCAGCAGTTCAGTGCGCTCGGCGATGGCAGCGACCACCTCGTGCGGCACCACCTCGATCTCCACCCCGATCGCGCCGGCAGCCGCATAGCGATAGCAGCGGTCGAGCAGGTCGTGCGCCTCGTCGGCCGTCTTGCCAACCGCTCGCATGCCACCGAACCAGGTGCTCCGGTACGGGATGAGCCCCACGTGACCGACCACCGGGATCATCTCGTTCGCCAGCATCTCGACGGTGTCGAACCCGAACGGGCAGTACAGCGCATCGGCGCCCGCCAGCATCAGTTGCTGTGCCGACCGCATGATCTCGACCGGGCCCGCCACGTCGTACAGCGGCAGGCCGAACGTGATGAACGTGTTCGGCGCCGCCTTGCGGATGGCCGCGAGCTTGCCCGGGTCGTGACTGGGCCATTGCGTGGCGACGATCATCTCCACACCCGCCTCGTCGCAGGCCTGCGCCTCGACGGCATCTCGTACGTACACCTGGGTGAGTCGACGGGTTCCCCGACTCGCCAGCAGTTCCTTCACCGTCAATCGCGCCATGCGTCATTCTCCCACGCACCACTGTGCGTGAACGGTGACCGCGTACAGCGCCCGAACTGGTTCGATGCGGTCAGCTGCGGCCGATCTGGAGGATCGACTCGTAGACGTCGCGGGCGGCCTCGATCGTGCGCACGTTGGCCTTCACCTCGAGTGTCGCCAGCCGCATCTGCACCATCTGTTCGCTCACCGACACCTCGGGCCTCCGCACCATGCCCTGCCCGTCGGAGATCGGATTCGAGGGCTCGTAGGCGAGGCGCCCCTGGGCGCTGCCCAGCGCCACTCCCGTCACGGCCACGCCGCCACCCGCCCCACCGGGCAGGTCGCCGGCCACCGGTGCGGTGATGATCGTGCGCTCCTGGAACGCCGGCTGCGACGTCGGAACGACGTTGTCCATGTTGGCCAGGTTGTCGGCGACGGCGTCGAGCCGTTTGGTGGCCGCGCGAATGCCCGACAGGCCGGCACTGAAGGGCGACGAGAGGGAGGAGGAGATGCTGGACACGGTCGGCCTCGTTTCGGCGGTGGGCGACAGCACTGACCGTCCGTCGCCGACGACCCTCGTGCCGGGGTCTCACCACCCCATCTGTGACACTGGGGCCATGACCCAGACCCTGAAGTTCGGTTGGCTCTCGCCCGTCATCGGCAACCGCTGGAGCGACTACGAACCCATCGCCCGGTACCAGGATCAGCACATCCTGCCGACGGCCCTGCCTCACTTCGACTCGCTCTGGGTGGCCGACCACTTCTACGGCTTCGACGCGAAGACCGACCCGTTCCTCGAGGCCTTCACCACCCTCACCTGGCTCGCTGCCCGGCACCCCGACGTGGAGTTGTGCCACCACGTGCTCGGCCACGGCTACCGCCCGCCGGCGCTCACCGCGAAGATGGCCGCCACCCTGCAGGTGCTGTCGGGCGGACGGTTCGTGCTGGGCATCGGCGCCGGCTGGCGCGACGACGAGTACCGCGCCTACGGATACGACTTCCCCTCCACCAAGGAGCGCTTCGAGCAACTCGAGGAAGTGATCACCATCTGCCGGCTGATGTGGACCGAGGACGAACCGTCGTTCACCGGCCGGTACTTCCACATCGACGGCGCCGCTGCACCGCCCCGGCCCGACCGGGTGCCGCCGGTGTGCATCGGTGCCTCGGGCGAGCAGATCGGCCTGCCGCTGGTGGGCCGCCTCGCCGACCGCTGGAACGGCTGGTACCGCAGCGACGACGACTTCGCCCGCAAACTCGGCATCGTGCGCGCCTCGGCCGAGCGCGCCGGCCGCGACCCCGACGCGATCGAGGTGAGCACCACGCTGGAGCGGCCGTTGCCCGAGAGCGACGCCGACTCGGCGAAACTGCTCGAGGAGATCGCCCACAAGGCCGACCGCGGCGTGCAGCACGTGCTGATGGACTTCGGCAACCCGCGCAGCACCGAACCGATCCTGCGGTTCGCCGAACAGGTCATGGCGCCGCTGCGCTCCCGCTGAGCCGGCGCGCAGCTGCGCATCAACTCAGTTCGAGCCCGGCCAGACTGCCTTCGTCGCGCCAGTCGGCGAGCACCTTGAAGAACGCGATCGACCCGGCCCCGTAGCTGGAGTTGCGGATGCTGCGCTCGGCCGGCTTGCCCTCGTTGTTGTAGTAGCCCGGGGTGCAGTTCTCGAGGAAGCGCAGGTTGAACTGGGCCATGTCGATGATGCGCTGCACCCAGTCGTCCTCGGCCTGCTGCGATGCTTCGATCACCTCCACCCCCTGCTCGGTGGCGTGGCCGAGGATGTAGGCGAGGTGCCGGCTCTGCTCGTCGAGCAGGTGCGGGAAGTTGGCCGTGAACCCGGCCTGGGTTGGGCTGAAGATGAAGCAGTTCGGGAAGCCGCGGCTGTGCATGCCGTGCAGGGTGGCCGCACCCTCGCTCCACTTCTCGGTCAGCGTCACCCCGTTGCGGCCGTACACCTCGTAGCCCGCCCGACGGGTGTAGTCGGTGCCCACCTCGAACCCGGTGGCGTAGATGAGGCAGTCGAGTTCGTATTCGGTGTCGCCCACCACCACGCCGCGCTCGGTGATGCGGTCGACGCCCTTGCCGTCGGTGTCGACCAGGGTGACGTTGGAGCGGTTGTAGGTGTCGAGGTACTCGTCGTGGAAGCACGGCCGCTTGCAGAACTGGCGGTAGTACGGCTTCAGCAGCTCGGCGGTGACCGGGTCGGCCACCAGCGCGTCGACCCGGGCGCGGATCTGCTCCATCTTCTCGAAGTCGGCCAACTCCATCGTGTTGGCGATGCCGTCGGCGCTCGTGAAGTCGCCGTCGCCCCGGCGGGCCATGATCAGCAGCTTGCCGATGATGTCGGTCCAGCCGTCGTTCACCAGGTCCTCGGGCTCGAGCACGCCCGACACGAGGTTGTTGAAGTTCTCCATCCGCCGCTTCTGCCAGCCGGCCTGCAGCGACTGCGCCCACTCGGGGTCGGTGGGACGGTTGTTGCGCACGTCGATCGACGACGGGGTGCGCTGGAACACGTACAGGTGCTCGGCCGCCGCGCCGAGGTGCGGGATGCACTGCACGGCCGTGGCGCCGGTGCCGATGATGCCCACCCGCTTGCCCGCCAACCCGGTGAGCCCGCCATCGGAGGTGCCGCCGGTGTAGCCGTAGTCCCAGCGGCTGGTGTGGAACGAGTGGCCTGCGTAGGTCTCGACACCGGGAATACCCGGCAGCTTCGGCCGGTGCAGCGGGCCGTTGGCCATCACCACGTACTGGGCGCGCATCGCGTCGCCGCGGTTGGTGTGGATGATCCACCGGCACGCCCGGTCGTCCCACCGCACCTCGGTGACCTCGGTCTGGAAACAGGCGTTGTCGTAGAGGCGGAAGTGCTCGCCGATGGCCCGACTGTGGGCGAGGATCTCGGGTGCCCGCGTGTACTTCTCGCGCGGGACGTAGCCGATCTCCTCGAGCAGCGGCAGGTAGATGTAGCTCTCGATGTCGCACATCGCGCCCGGATAGCGGTTCCAGTACCAGGTGCCGCCGAAGTCGCCGCCCTTTTCGATGATGCGCAGGTCGTTCACGCCCGCCTCGCGCAGGCGGGCACCGGCCAACTGGCCGCCGAAGCCGCCGCCGATGATGGCGACGGTGACCTCGTCGAACAGCGGCTCGCGCTCGATGGGCGCCACATACGGATCGTCGAGGTAGTGGGCGAAGCGGCCGGCGATCTCGACGTACTGCTCGTTGCCGTCGGCGCGCAGGCGCTTGTCGCGCTCGGCGCGGTAGCGGTCGCGCAGGGCATCCGGATCGAATGCCGGCACCGTGTTCGGATCGTCGATCGTCGTCATCTCACACCCCCATGTGTTCGTCTTGTTCTACTACGCCGATCGGCGCCGCCAACAGGCCAGTGTGCGAATCTGTGCGGCGATGACCGACGATCTGCTCCGTGCGCTCGGGCACGCCGTGGGTGCCGAGTGGGTGGTCACCGACCCGGTGTCGCGCGCCGTGCACGAGACCGACTGGACCGGCCGGTTCCACGGTACGGCCGCCGCCGTGGTGCGGCCTGGCACGGTTGCCGAGGTGGCCGCCGTGGTGGCTGTGTGCCGGGCGCACCGGGTGGGCCTCGTCGCCCAGGGTGGCAACACCGGCCTGGTGGGGGCCGGTGTACCGCGCCACGGCGAGGTGGTGCTCGACCTGCGCCGCTTCGACACGATCGAGCCGGTCGACGTGGCGGCCCGCCAGGTGACAGTAGGGGCCGGTGTGCGCCTGGCCGACCTCCAGCGCGCCGCTGCTGCTGCAGGGCTGCGCTACGCGGTCGATTTCGGGGCGCGCGACACCGCCACGGTGGGCGGCTCCATCGCCACCAACGCCGGCGGCATCAACCTGCTGCGCTTCGGTGGCACCCGCGAGCAGGTGGTGGGCATCGAGGCCGTGCTCGGCACCGGCGCCGTGGTCAGCCGCCTGGGCGGGCTGCTGAAGGACAACACCGGGTACCACCTGCCCGGCCTGCTGTGCGGCAGCGAGGGCACCCTCGGGGTGATCACCCGCGCCCGCCTGCGCCTGGTGCCACGGCACGCCGAACGGGTGACGGCCCTGGTGGGTCTGGGCGGCATCGACGACGCGGTGGCTGCCGTGGTGGCGGTGCGCGACCGGGTGGCATCGCTCGAAGCCGCCGAGATCGTCCTGGCCGACGGTGTCGACCTGGTGTGCCGCAGCTTCGACTGGCCCGGCCCGTTCGCACGGTCGTGGCCGGCGTATGTGCTGTTCGAGGCAGCCGCCGACCACGACCCCGCCGACGAACTGGCCGTCGCGCTGGCGCACCTCGCCGAACTCGGCGACGTGGCGGTGGCCACGATGGCCAACGGCTCGGCACGCCGCGACGCGCTGTGGCGCTACCGCGAGCAGCACACCCTCGCGCTGCGCGGCCTCGGACCCACGGTGAAGCTCGACGTCACCGTGCCGCTGCACGCCATCGGCGCGTTCATGACCGACCTACCCGCCGCCGTGAGCGCCGTCGAGCCGGGGGCGCACACCTGGCTGTTCGGCCACGTCGCCGACGGCAACCTGCACGTGAACATCACCGGCCACCACGCCGACGACGCTGCGCAGGTGCACGCACTGGAACGAGTGGTGCTGGAACGGGTCGTCGCGCTGGGCGGCTGCATCAGCGCCGAGCACGGCATCGGCGTGCTGAAGGCACCCTGGCTGCACCTCGACCGCAGCCCCGACGAGATCGCCACGATGCGCGCCATCAAGCACGCACTCGACCCCGATGGTGTACTGAACCCCGGCGTGTTGTTCGAGGAGGACCGATGACCGGCGAGTACCGCGACGTGCGCGATGCCGTCGCCCTGCTGTGTGCCCATTACCCCGACGAGTACTGGGCCGACTGCGAGGCCGACCACCGCTTCCCGTGGGAGTTCTACCGGGCCATGGCCGAGGCCGGCTGGATCGGTGTGGCCATCCCCGAGCAGTACGGCGGTGGCGGCCAGGGCATCGGTATGGCGGCCGCCGTGCTCGAGGAGGTGGCCGCATCAGGCGCCTGCATGAACGGCGCCTCGGCCGTGCACCTGTCGATCTTCGGTATGCACCCGGTGGTGATGCACGGAAGCGACGAGATGAAGCAGCGCTTCCTGCCGAAGGTGGCCGACGGCTCGCTGCACGTCGCGTTCGGCGTCACCGAACCCGACGCCGGCACCGACACGACGCGCATCACCACCCGGGCCGTGCGCGACGGCGAGCAGTACGTGATCACCGGCCGCAAGGTGTGGACCACCAAGGCGCTCGAGTGCGACCGCATCCTGCTGCTCACCCGCACCACCCCGCTCGCGGAGTGCACCAAGCCCACCGACGGGATGACCCTGTTCCTCGTCGACCGTCACGCACCAGGGGTGCACGCGGCGGCCATCCCGAAGATGGGTCGCAACGCCGTGGCCAGTTGCGAGACCACCTACGACGACGTGGTCGTGCCGCTGGCCGATCGGGTGGGCGACGAGGGCCGCGGCTTCCAGTACCTGCTCGGCGGACTGAACGCCGAGCGCATCCTCATCGCCGCCGAGGCGATCGGCATCGGCCGCGCTGCGCTGCGCCGCGCCGTGCAGTACGCGAACGAGCGTGTCGTGTTCGGCCGCCCCATCGGCAAGAACCAGGGCATCGCTTTCCCGCTGGCCGAGGCACACGCCCGGCTCCGCGCCGCCGAGCTGATGGTGCGCGAGGCCGCCCGTCTCATCGATGCCGGTCTGCCGTGCGGCGAAGAGGCCAACCTGGCCAAGTACCTCGCGGCCGAGGCGGGGTTCTTCGCCGCCGACCGGGCGGTGCAGACGCACGGCGGCTTCGGCTACGCCACCGAGTACCACGTCGAGCGCTACTTCCGCGAGGCCCGCCTGCCGCGCCTGGCCCCCATCAGCCAGGAACTCGTGCTCGCCTACGTGGCCGAGCACGTCCTCGGCCTCCCCCGCTCGCACTAGACGAGCGGCGCGCCGAGCGGAACCTCAGACGGACGGCGTATCGACGCGGACGACGATGGCGCAGTCGGCCGCGGCTGACTTCTTGAACCAGCCGCGCACGGTGCCGCCCACCTCGATGAGCGTGAACTGCCAGCCGTACTTCTGCTTCACGGCCGACGTCACCGGCGCGGCATCGAGGCCCTCGACCACGCTGGCCGTCGCCCGCACCTCGGGTGCCCCGGCGGCCACACGGCCCCGGGAATCGCACGGGCGCAGGGTGACGTCGGCGAAGTTGCGGATGCGCTTCACCTTGCCCGAGTCGCTGCCCGTGGTGAAGCCGGCGGTGCCGTCGCCCAGCGGGGCGATCCACACCGGCGACGACACGGTGGAGCCGTCGCGCTTGCGGGTGGTGATGGACACGTAGCGGTGCGAGGCGATGTCGGGCGTGCTCATGGCCCGAACGCTACCGGCGGGTCATCGCCCCAGGCTGCCGTGGCGATCGAGCAGGTCGCGGCTGACGTCGAGCCACAACTGGGCGGTGAGGGCGAGCGACTCGACGTCGATGCGCTCGTCGTTGCCGTGGAAGCGACTCGAGAAATCACCGGCGTTCAGCGTGGGGCTGAACAGCCCGGCGCCGTACGCCACCGCCCCCATCTGGCGGTAGATCCGCGCATCGGTGAAGCCGACGACCAACTGGGGCGTGAGCCGCGAGGTGGGGAACGGCCGGGCCACGGCCCGCTGCAGGCTGTCCCACAGCGGTGTGCCGATGGGGCTGATCGTCGCCGGATCGTTCATCAGCACCTCCACCTCCACCTCGGCCGCCAGATCGCCGAGGGCGGCCACCAGGTGAGCCTGTACGTCGTCGGCCGTCTCGCCCGGCAGGGTGCGCACATCCACCTCGATCTCGACCAGATCGGGGATGACGTTGGTCTTCATCGGCGTGGTGGCCGAGCCCTGTACCACGTTGCACGAGAACGTCGTGTGCGTGCAGGCGTGCAGATGCGGCGCCCCACTGCGGGCAGGCATCGAATCGAGCAACTCGTCGAGCGCAACCGGGTCGAGCAGCAGCCGCTGCGTCTCCTCGTCGACCCCGAGGGTGCTCACCCGCTCGCGCCACAACTCGTGCAGGCGCGGCGCCGGCCGGTAGTCGGCCAGGCGCTGCACCACGCGGGCCGCCTTCACCAGCGCGTTGTCGGAGCGGAACGGCATCGACCCGTGCCCCGGCACGCCCCGCACCCTCAGGCGGCGCCAGGCCACGCCCTTCTCGCCCACGTTGATGCCCACGTAGGGCGCCTCGGCCGGGCCCGAGTGCAGGCCGCCGTTCTCGGTGAGTACATAGTCGGCACGCACCGCGTCGGCGGCATGGTCGGCCATCCACTGCATGCCGTAGCGGCTACCCGATTCCTCGTCGGCGACCGCCAGGAAGATGAGATCGCCACGCGGCCGGAATCCGCTCGAGGCGAGGTGACGGAACGCCACCGCCATCGAAGCGGTGAGGTTCAGCATGTCGACGGCCCCGCGGCCCCACACCTCGCCGTCCACCAACTCGCCACCGAACGGGTCGCGGCTCCACCCGCTCTCGTTCACCGGCACCACGTCGGTGTGGCCCATCAGGCACAGGCTCGGCGCGCCGGGGTCGGTGCCCTCGATGCGTGCCACCAGCGACCCGCGGCCAGGCGCCGCCTCGTACTGCTGCAGGTCGAGGCCGGTGGCCCCGAGGAACGAGCGCAGCAGGTCGGCGTTACGGGTCTCGTGCCCCGATGTGGCCGTGCCGTCGTTCACGCAGCGGTTGCGGATCATCGTCTGCAGCAGCTCGACGGTCTCACCGGTCAGGGCGTCGTGGATACCGGTCGTGGCCATGGGGCGAGGTTAGCGATGCGGCCGAGCGGCTACCGTCGACGGCGTGACGACGACCGACCCCTCCGTCGGGCTGTCGAGCGCGGACGTCGCCGACCGTGTTGCCCGCGGTCTGGTGAACGCCGTGCCCGCTGCCCCTACCCGCACCGTCAGCCAGATCATCCGGGCCAATGTGGTCACACCCATCAACCTGGTCATCGCTGTCCTGGCCGCGCTGGTGCTGATCGCCGGCTCACCGAAGAACGCTCTCTTCGCCGGCGTGATCGTGTTCAACAGCCTCATCGGCATCGTGCAGGAACTGCGCGCCAAACGGGTGCTCGACTCGCTCAGCGTCGTCAGCGCCCCCAAGGCCCATGTGGTGCGCGACGGCGACGTGTTCGACATCGCCGTGCACGAACTGGTACTCGACGACGTCGTGGAACTCCGCGCCGGCGCGCAGGTGGTGGCCGATGCCGTGGTGCTCACCCACGACAACCTCGAGATCGACGAGTCGCTCCTCACCGGCGAGGCCGATGCCATCGTGAAGTCCGACGGCGACGAGGTGCTCTCCGGCAGCGCCGTCGTGGCCGGCACCGGCCGGGTGCAGGTCACCAAGGTGGGCGCCGAGAACTACGCCGCCAAACTCGCCGAGGAGGCCCGCCGCTTCACCCTGGTCGACTCGCCGCTGCGCAACGACATCAACCGCATCGTGTCGTGGGTGGGCATCCTCATCATCCCGGTGGGCCTGCTGTTGGCCAGCAGCCAGTTCCTCCGCCGCGACGACAGCTGGCAGGACGCCGTCATCAGCACCGTCGCCGGACTGGTGGGCATGGTGCCCGAAGGCCTCGTCCTGCTCACCAGCGTGGCCTTCGCCGTGGGCGTGGTGCGCCTCGCCCAGCGGCGCTGCCTGGTGCAGGAACTGCCGGCCATCGAGGTGCTCGCCCGGGTCGACGTGCTGTGCGCCGACAAGACCGGCACCATCACCGAGGGCACGATGGAGTTGGCCGAGGTGCTGGTGCTCGCCGACGCCCCGGTCGATGCCGCCACCGTCGACGCGGCGCTCACCGCCATCGGCCAGCTCGACCCCGACCCGAACGCCACCCTGCTCGCAGTGCGCCAGCACTACAGCGGCGCCACCGACTGGCGCACCACCGGCCGCGTGCCCTTCTCGTCGGGCCGCAAGTGGAGCGCGATGACCTTCGCCGACCACGGCAGTTTCGTGCTCGGCGCCCCAGAGAACGTGCTCGCCGCGCAGTACGCGGGTGAGGTGCGCCGACTGGTCGAGGAACAGGCCGCAAATGGGCGCCGGGTGCTCGTGCTCGCCAAGGCGGCCGTCGACATGCCCGATGCCGCCGAGGCCGAACTCCCCGAGGTGGCACCCGCCGCGCTGGTGCTGCTGGAGGACGTCGTTCGTCACGACGCACCTGCCACCCTCGCCTACTTCGCCGAGCAGGGGGTCACCCTGAAGGTCATCTCCGGCGACAACAACGTCACCGTCGGCGCCGTCGCCCGACGAGCCGGACTGGCGGGCTGGGCCGACAACGTGAACGCCACCACGCTGCCCGCCGACGTCGAGAGCCCCGAGTTCGCCGACGCCGTCGAGCAGAGCACCGTGTTCGGTCGGGTGACGCCTCACCAGAAGCGGGCGATGGTACGTGCGCTGCAGGCCCGCGGCCACACGGTGGCGATGACCGGCGACGGCGTGAACGACGTGCTGGCGTTGAAGGACGCCAACTGCGGCATCGCCATGGCATCGGGCAGCGAGGCCACCCGCGGCGTGGCGCAGCTGGTGCTGCTCGACTCGAACTTCTCGGCGCTGCCCCCGGTGGTGGCCGAGGGGCGGCGGGTCATCAACAACATCGAGCGGGTGGCCAGCCTGTTCCTGGCGAAGACGATCTACTCGGTCATCTTGTCGCTGCTCACCGGCGTGTTCGCGCTCGCCTACCCGCTGCGACCCATCCACCTGACGATCCTGTCGTGGGTCACCATCGGCATCCCGGCGTTCTTCATGGCGCTCGAACCCAACGCCGACCGGGTGAGCACGGGCTTCCTCAGCCGGGTGCTCGGTCGGGCCATCCCCGCCGGCGCCGTCATCGCCCTGGCGACGGTGGCGGTCTTCCAACTGGTGCAACTCGACGACGCCATCGACGCCGACCACGCCCGCTCGGTGGCGGTGCTGGTGGCCGGCTCGGTGGCGCTGATCAACCTCGCCCGAGTGGCACGGCCGCTCTCGCTGTTGCGCAAGGTGCTGGTCATCGCCATGGTGTCGCTGTTCGCGTTGGCGTTCCTGATGCCATGGACACGTGACCTGTTCGAACTGCCCGTCACCGAGGCCTGGGCCTACGGACTCGCCGCCGTGTTCGTCGTGGTCGCGTATCCGCTGCTCGTGCTCGGCAGCCGGGTGGCCGAGCACATCCGGGTCTCGCGCATCGACTGACCCGGTACAGTGGCGCCATGTCACACCTCTACGACATCACGATGCCGTCGATCACCGGTGAATCGGTCGATCTCGGCAGCTATCGCGGTCAGGTGCTCCTGATCGTCAACGTCGCCAGTTATTGAGGCCTCACCGGTCAGTACGCAGGTCTGCGTACGCTCCACGAAGACATGAAGGCTCAGGGGTTCAGCGTGCTCGCGTTCCCCTGCAACCAGTTCGGCGCCCAAGAGCCGGGCACCGACGCCGAGATCCTCGAGTTCGCCACGTCGAAGTACGACGCCACGTTCCCGATGTTCTCCAAGATCGAGGTGAACGGCGACAACGCCTGCGACCTCTACCGTTGGCTGCGCACCGAGCAGCCGGGCGACGGCGATTCCGACGCCATCACGTGGAACTTCGAGAAGTTCCTCGTGAACCGCGATGGGCAGGTGGTGGCCCGGTTCAACCCGATGACCACCCCTGAGCAGATCGCCGCATCGATCGCCGAACTGATCTGACTCGTCGAGGCCGTTCACCGGCCTCCACCGCATCACTTCCCCCGAACTCAGCTGTCCTCACCCGTTCGGGAGGAACCATGTCCGCACACCGTCAACACGCGGCGCGCGCCCTGCGCCGCCGCGGCCTGTCGCGCCACAGCGCCGCGTCGACCCAGACGCAACTCGCCACGCACTCGATCTCCCGGTCGTCGCTCGACGAACTCGCCCTCGGATCGGAGGGCGACGAGTTCCGGCTCTGGCTGCCCCAGCCCGACGAACCGATCGTCCTCGCCTCGTTCGCCGATGCGGTCTCGTTCGCGCTCGAGATGGCCGATCTCCCGGTCGAGCGGGAGGTGATGGTGCTGCTCGACCACCGCCGGCGGATGACGGCGCTGCTCATCGATCCTCCGCCGCCCCTCGGTGTGGTCATCGGCCGCGCCGACATCCCCGGCCTCGACGTGCCCTTCAGCCACACGCTGTCGATCGTCGTCACCGACCACGTCGAGAACGCTCCCCCCGACGAACGACACCGCGCCGGCTACCACTCGCTGCGGAGGATCCACATGACGCAGGGCCTGACCCTGCTCGACATCGTGCTCACCGACGGCGACGCCGTGCAGAGCCTGGCGTTCGCCTGCGACCCCGACCCGATCTGGCTCGAGCCGTTCGAGGACGAGCCGTTCGAGGACGAGTGACTCGCGACGTACGATGATCGACCATGAGCAACCCGATCATCTCGGTCGTCACCGGCGCCAACAGCGGAATCGGCCGCGCCACCGCCCTCCACCTCGCGACCCAGGGCCACCGTGTCTTCGGAACCGTGCGCAGCCTCGACAAGGCAGGCAAGCTGCACGCCATGGCCGCCGACCTGGGCGTGGAACTGGAGCTGGTCGAACTCGACATCGCCGACGACGACTCGGTGCGCGACGGGTTCGCCCGCATCCTCGCAGCAACCGATGGCGTGGTCGACGTGCTGGTGAACAATGCCGGGGTCGGCGGCAATGCGGTCGCCGAGGAGTGCCCCACCTCGCTGTACCTCGACGTGATGAACGTGAACCTCTGCGGCGCGGTGCGCTGCCTGCAGCAGGTGCTGCCGGGTATGCGCGCCCGTCGACGCGGCGCGATCGTGAACATCACCTCGGTGGCCGGCCGTATCGCCGCAATCGCCCAGTCGCCATACGTGGCCTCGAAATGGGCGTTCGAAGGACTGAGCGAGGGCCTCGCCCAGGAGTTGGCACCGTTCGGCATCCGCGTGGCCATCATCGAGCCCGGCGTCACCAAGAGCGCAATCTTCGCCAAGAACATCGACGCCCCCAACCAGAGCGGCGCCTACGACGCTGCGTACCGGCGGCTGTTCCAGTTCTACGCCGCCGGCCTGGCCCACGCCACCGACCCGATGGAGGTGGCGGCGCTCATCCACCACGCCGTCACCACCGACGAGCCGCAGTTGCGGTACGCAGTGAGCTGGGGCGGGCCCGAGATCGTGGCCGGGCGCTCGGAGATGACCGACGCCGACTGGGTCGCGCTCGGCGGCCACACCGACGACGACGCCTACTACGACGACTTCGCCGCCAAGTTCGGCATCGACCTGCGCGCCCTGTGACCGTGTGACCCGTTCAGGCGGGTCGGATCGCCGGGCGGTGCAGCACCGCCCACGTGGGGCGCACCTCCACCGACTCGCCCACCACCGACGCATCGCCGTCGACGATCAGGCTGAACTCCTCGCCCGATGCGCCGGGGAACACCCAGGTGACAGTGGGCCGGGCCAGCACGTTTGCCGCGGTGCTGCGACCCACCTCGCCAACCAGCGCGCCGTCGCGCCACACCGTGGGCAGCGCCAGCGTCTGCGCCCGGCCGTCGTCGCGCACGGTGAGCAGATAGCCCCACGGTCGCTGCGCCAGCGCCTCGGCCAACTCGTCGAGGGGCACGGCAATGCTCATGCCGGCAGCGTACCGATCGGTGCGCGCCGGCCCAGCCAGCCGTCGCCGTCGAGCGCGTGCGCCACCTGCAGCAGCAACAGCTCGCGCCCCGGCGCGGCCACCAACTGCAGGCCCACCGGCACCTCGACAGAGTCGCCCGCTCCCGCGCCCGCACCATCGCCAACAGGCGCGAACCCGAACGGCACCGAGATGGCCGGGCATCCGGTGACGGTGATGTCGGTGCAGCTGCGCATCCACTCGAGGTAGTTGCTCATCAGCACACCGTCGATCTCGCGCACCCAGTCGAAGTCGACCGGGAACGGCAGCACCTGCACGGTGGGCAGCGCGATGAGGTCGAACCGCTCGAAGAACAGGCGCACCCGTTCCTGCAGAGCGCCCCGGCCGCGCACGGCTCGGCCCACATCGGCCGCCGACAGCCGACGGGCCAGTTCGACGTTCCACCGCACCGTGTCCTTCAGCAGGGTGTCGCGTCGGTCGCCGAGCCGGTCGTACACCTCGCCGAGGTTGGCCTCGAACAGCACGGCCCGCAGCGTCTGGAAGATGTCGCTCGCCCCGCCGAGGTCGGGGAACTCGTCGGCCACCGTCATCCCGTGCGCACTCAACCGCTGGGGCACACCTGCCAGCACGCGTTGCACGGCGGCGGCAACGGGCAGCCCACCACCGGTGGGGCTGAACCCCACACGCAGTCCCTGCAGCGACCTGTCGAGCGGCACGAACGGACCGCTCACACTGCGCAACGGCACGTGCGGATGGGAGCCGGCCATGACACCCAACAGCAGCGCCACATCCGCGGCGCAGCGACCCATCGGTCCCTCGGTCGACAGCGACTCCCACGGGTCGAGGCTGGGCCAGTCGGGCACGGTGCCGGGCGACGGGCGCAGGCCGACGACGTTGCAGAACGACGCCGGGTTGCGCAGCGACCCGCCGAGGTCGCTGCCATCGGCGAGCGGCACCATGCCGGCCGCCACTGCGGCCGCCGCACCCCCACTGCTGCCCCCGGCCGACCTGCCGAGGTGGTACGGGTTGCGAGTGGTGCCGAACACCGGGTTGAACGTGTGCGACCCGGCCCCGAACTCGGGGGTGTTGGTCTTGCCCACGGTGACGCAGCCGGCCGCGCGCATGCGGGCCACCACCAGGTCGTCGGTATCGGGCACGTGGTCGGCCAGCAGGGGCGAACCCTTCGTGGTGCGGATGCCCGCGGTCGCGGCGAGGTCCTTGTGGGCGATGGGCAGGCCGTGCAGCGCACCGAGCAGTTCGCCGCGGGCGTGGGCGGCATCGGCCCGGGCAGCATCGTCGTGTGCCCGGTCGATCGCCAGCGTGACGATGGCGTTCACCACCGGATTCACCGCGTCGATGCGGGCGATGTGGGCGTCGAGCACCTCGCGCGCCGACACCTCCCCAGCAGCCAGCATTGCGGCCAGGTCGACGGCACGGCGCTGCCACAACTCGTCGCTCATCGACCCTCGATCGTGCCGTAGGTGCGCCGCAGCACCGCCTTCTCCACCTTGCCCATCGCATTGCGCGGCAGGGCCTCCACCACATGCACCTGCTTGGGCACCTTGAATCCGGCCAGGTGTTCGCGTGTGGCGCTGCGCAACGCCACCGGGTCGAGCGAGGTACCGGGTTGCGGCACCACCACCGCCACCACCGCCTCACCGAAGTCGGCGTCGGGCACACCGATGACCGCCGTCTCGAGCACCCCGGGCAGGTCGTCGAGCACGGCCTCCACCTCCACCGGGTACACGTTCAGACCACCGGTGATGATGAGGTCTTTCGAACGCCCGACGATGTGCAGGTAGCCGTCGTCGTCGAACCTGCCGACGTCGCCCGTGCGGAAGAACCCGTCGGCCGTGAACTCGGTGGCCGCCAGGTCGGGCCGCCGCCAGTACCCGGCGAACACGTTGGGGCCGCGCACCTCGATGCCGCCCACCTCGCCCGTCGGCAACTCCCGGCCGTCGTCGCCCACCACTCGCACGTCCACCCCGGGCAGCGGCATGCCCACCGTGCCGGCTCGCCGCTCGCCGTCGAGCGGGTTCGAGGTGAGCATCGTGGTCTCGGTCATCCCGTACCGCTCGAGGATGGCGTGACCCACCCGGGCGTGGAACTCGTCGTGCACGCTGGCCAGCAGCGGGGCCGACCCGCTGATGAACAGCCGCATCGACCCGCACGCCGTGGCGTCGAAGCGCGGTTCGGCGAGCAGCCGTGTGTAGAAGGTGGGCACGCCCATCATCACCGTGCAACGAGGCAGGGCACGCAGCACCGCGTCGGGTTCGAACTTCGTGAGGAACACCATCGGTGCCCCGGCGATGAGCGCGCAGTTGGTGGCGACGAACAGCCCGTGGGTGTGGAAGATGGGCAGTGCGTGCAGCAGCACGTCGTCGCCACCGAACCCCCACAGTCCGGCCAGCGTGAGGCAGTTGGCCGCCAGGTTGCGATGGCTGAGCATCGCCCCCTTCGGCTTGCCCGTGGTGCCACTGGTGTAGAGGATCGCGGCGAGGTCGTCGGGCCCGCTGGGGTGGTTCTCGAACTCGGTGGCGAACCCCGACGCAGCGGCGACCAGGTCGTCGAGATCGGCATCGCGCAGCACCAGGCCCGGTTCGGCGTCGGCCACCAGGTGCGCCACCTCGGCAGCCGTGTAGCCGGTGTTCATCGGCAGCAGCGCCACTCCCGACCGGATGCAGGCCAGGTACACCAGCAGCGCGTCGACCCGCTTCTCCACCTGCATCGCCACGCGATCACCGGGCTGCAGGCCCTGTGCCCGCAGGGCGTGCGCCACCTGCGCCGACCGCCGTGCCGCGTCGCCGTAGGCGAGCAGCACGGCGCCGTCGGCGTCGAGCAGGAACGGTCGCTCGTTGTCGGTTCGCACCGACGCGACGACGTCGAGCAGCGTGGCCCCGGGCCACGTGCCGTCGGCGTCGGCCGGCATCAGTGCGCGCCCCACGACTCCCGGTGGATCATCCCGCCGGCGGGCAGGCGGTGGGCGGGCTTGAAGTCGTCGCCCGTGTAGTACGCCACGGGGAACAGTGCCGTCTGGGTCCACTCCGGCGGGATGCCCAGCAGCTCGCTGGCCTGGTCGTGGAAGAACAGGTGGATGGTGGTCCACGCCGTGCCCAGGCCACGGGCGCGGGCGGCGAGCATGAAGCTCCATGCAGCAGGCAGGATCGAGCCATAGGTCGACGCCTGGGCTGCGATCATCGGCACCTTCTCCATGCGGCCCTGCACGCACGGGATGACGAACACCGGCACCTGGTCGAGGATCTCGGTGAGGTACATCGCGCTGTCCATCACCTTCGGCATCACGTGCTCGCGCGGGTCGCCCTCGGGCAGCGGCGGCGGATAGCCCGACCCGGCCATCACCTCCATGCCCTGCCGGTAGAGATCGGCGAGCGCCGTCTTCTTCGCCTGGTCGGTGACCACCACGAACGCCCAGTTCTGGGCGTTGGTGCCGGTGGGCGCCTGCATCGCCACCTCGATGCACTCGTCGATGAGATGCGACGGCACGGGTCGGGTGAGGTCGAGGCGCTTGCGCACCGAGCGGGTGGTGGTGAGGAGTTTGTCGGCGGCAGCGCGATCGATCGTCATGGGGGCGAACACTACGCGCCGGACGGCTCAGGGGCCGACGGCGAGGTCGGATTCCACCAGGGCACGGTCGTCGTCGTCGGCGATGGGCACGGCCTTCGCCGCGGCCCAGTCGGCGGCCGCCTCGTCGAGCCGTCCGAGCGCTGCCAGTGCGCGGGCCCGCGACTCGTACGCGTAGGCGAGGTCGAAGTCGACCAGGCCGTGGTCGCGACACTGCGCCATGCACGCATCGGCGTAACGCAGCGATGCCTCGGGATGGCCGGCGAGCAACTGCACCTTCGCCAGCAGCCACACCGCGCGGGCCTCGTTCGCCGGTCCGTAGCCCTCGGCGCGCTGCCAGTGATAGGCGGCTGCGTAGGCCCGGCGAAGCATCTCCTCGTCGTCGGCCGGCGTGCGCTCGGCCTCGACAATCTCCCAGGTGGAGTTGTTGGCGGTGATGGCCAGGCGGCGGTGTTCGCGCGGCCCGATCTCGACGTCGCTCATGCCCAGAAGGTACCCGACGGCAGGGCCGAACGAATCTTGACTGGAATAGTCGGATATTCGGTAGCGTTACGTCCCTCGACATCACACCTGTTCACCGCCACCAAGGAGCACACCATGGCCGTCCGTCTCGGCGACATCGCCCCCGACTTCACCGCCCCCACCACCCAGGGCGAGATCCACTTCCACGAGTGGCTCGGCGATTCGTGGGGCGTGCTGTTCAGCCACCCGAAGGACTTCACCCCGGTGTGCACCACCGAACTGGGCTACGTGGCCCGCATCAAGCCCGAGTTCGACAAGCGCAACGTGAAGGTGATCGGCCTGTCGGTCGACCCGGTCGACAGCCATGTGAAGTGGGAGGAGGACATCGCCGAGACCCAGGGCACGGCCGTGAACTTCCCGATGATCGGCGACCCCGAGCGCAAGGTGGCCGACCTCTACGACATGATCCACCCCAACGCGAACGACACGCTGACGGTGCGTTCGGTGT
>JBIIDH010000097.1:0-12365 GCA_044238435.1 Ilumatobacteraceae bacterium
CTCGAGCATCTCGTCGAAGTTGATGTGGGCGAGCTTGCGGGCCTGGGGCACCACACGCGGGTCGGCGCTGAACACGCCGGTGACGTCGGTGTAGATCTCGCAGCTGTCGGCCTGCAACGCGGCCGCCAGGGCGACGGCGGTGGTGTCGCTGCCACCACGGCCGAGCGTGGTGATCTCGCGGTCGGTGCTGATGCCCTGGAAGCCGGCCACCACGCACACCTTGCCCTCGGCGAGGGCCTCGCGCACCCGGTCGCCCTTCACCTCGAGGATCTTCGCCTTGCCGTGCGCCGTGTCGGTGACGATGCCCACCTGGCTGCCGGTGAAGCTGACGGCCGGCACGCCGATGTCGGCCAGCGCCATCGACACCAGCGCCATCGACACGCGCTCGCCGGTGGTGAGCAGCATGTCCATCTCGCGGCCGGGTTGGGTCTTCGACACGCTGTTGGCGAGGGCGATGAGGTTGTCGGTGCTCTTGCCCATCGCGCTCACCACCACCACTACCTGGTCGCCACGGCGGCGCGTGAACGCCACGTTCTCGGCGACCGCGCGCATCCGGTCGGGGTCGGCGACGGATGTTCCGCCGTACTTCTGGACGATGAGGGCCACGGGTTCCAGAGGATACCGTCTCCCCCTGATGCTCGCCCGCCCTCTCGATTCGCTGTTGGGCGACGACTGCCCCGCCGAAGTGCGCCGTCGCATCGGCACGCTCACGGCGGCACGCCTGTGTGCCAACGCCTGTTTCCGCTATGCGCCACCGTTCCTCGCCACCATCGCCCGTGGCACCGGGGTGTCGCTCGACGACATCGGCGTGGCCCTCGCTGCGGCCGAACTCGCCGGGCTGCTGTCGCCGCTGAACGCCCGGTTGGTCGACCGGATGCCGCGCCGTTCCGCCATGGTGCTCGGCCTGCTCGGCGTAGTCGCCGGCACCGTGCTGGCCGCATCGAGTCAGGGCATGGTGCTGTTCGCCATCGGGCTGATCGTGATGGCGCAGAGCAAGGTCACCTTCGACCTCGGGTTGGGGTCGTGGGTGTCCGACCATGTGCCGTACGAGACCCGCAGCCGGGTGGTTGGCGTCACCGAGATCGCCTGGGCCGGTGGCCTGCTGCTGGGTGTGAGCGCGATGGGGCTGGTCACGGGCGCACTCGGCTGGCGGGCGGGCTATGCCACGGGAGCCATCGCTGTGCTGATGTTCGCGGGCGTGGTGGCCCGGCGGCTGCCCCGCGAACCGCACCACACCGAGGTGTCGGCTCGCGAGGTGGCGGGCGACCGAGGCCGTCGCTCGCGACTCGGCTCGCGGGCACTGCTGGCGATGTTCATCTCGGGCTCGCTGATGGGGTCGGTGCAGTTCCTGTTCGTCACCTTCGGCAGCTGGCTCGAGGACTCGTTCGACTTCACCGCTGCCATGTTGGCGGCCGTCGCATTCGCGCTGGGCCTGGGCGAGTTGGGCGCGTCGATCACCTCGTCGCGTCGCACCGACGCCTGGGGCAAGGAGCGCAGCATCGCCCTGGGGGCCGCGTTGATGGTGCCGGCCGCACTCGGGTTGGTGTTCGTTCACGACCACCTCTGGATCGGCCTGCCGCTGCTGGCGATCGCGGTGCTGAGCTTCGAGTTCGGGATCGTCAGCTCGGTGGCGATCGGCACCACCCTGGTTCCGGGTTCGCCTGCGCTCGGGATGAGCCTGATGCTGGCCGGCGGCACCCTGGGCCGGGCCATCACCTCCATCCCCGCCACCCGGCTGTACGCCGACCACGGCATCGCCTGGCCGGCAGCGATGTCGGCCGTGCTGGCAGCGGCCACCCTGCTGGCCGCCATCGTCCTGCACCGCACCCGTCCCGACGCCATCCCCCTCCCAGCGCGATGAGCAACCGGTGCGCCAGGTGCGCACATCGCTCATCGCGGGTGGCCCACTCCCCAACGCGATGAGCAACCGGTGCGCCAGGTGCGCATGTTGCTCATCGCGGCGGGTTCGGGCGGGTGTCAGGCGGTGACAGTGACGTCGATGGTGACCGTCTCGACCGGCGGCACGTCGGTCTCCCACGGTCGCCGGTAGTCGAGCACGATCGTCGTGGTGCCGGCAGCCGTGGCCGTGAAGCGCACCGTCTCGGAGCCGCCCGAACCGGGCATCACCACATCGGGGTTGGTGGCCGCGTAGGTGATGTCGCCGTCCTGGCTGAGCACGGCGCTGTCGGGCACGCCGCTGACGGTCCAGCTGTAGCCCGTCGACGGGTTCGAGGCGAGCGTGATCACCAGGGTCTGGCCGACCTTCACCGCCGCCGGGCCCGAGGCCGTGACCGTCACCTCACCCGCTGCCGCGGTACCGCCGGATCCCTCGTCCTTGCTCCCGCACCCTCCGAGCACGGCCACCATCATCACCATCACTGCCAGAGTTCGCATCGAACGCTCCTTCGCTGAGTGGCCGCGCTACTGCGGCCACATCGTTTCGACGTGCGCGCAGCCTTGCAGGTTCCCAGAACCGGGAACAGGGACTTCAGCCCCGATACCGGTTGGTGATGGGAAGACGCCGATCTTTGCCGAACGCCTTCAGGCTCACCCGCACCCCGGGCGGGCACTGCCGCCGCTTGTACTCGTTCACGTCGACCAACCGGGTGATGCGGCGCACCAGCGCCTCGTCGTGACCCAGTTCGATGATCTCGGCAGCCGTGCGGTCGTCCTCGACGTACAACTGGAGGATGGGGTCGAGCACCTCGTACGGCGGCAGGCTCTGGTCGTCGCGCTGGTCGGGGCGCAGTTCGGCCGACGGCGGCTTGGTGATGACGCTCTCGTTGATGATGGCGCGGCCGGCATGCGCGTTCACGTAGCGGCACAGGTCGTACACACGGGTCTTCAGTACGTCCTTGATGACGGCGTAGCCGCCCACCGAGTCGCCGTAGATGGTGAAGTAGCCGACGGCCATCTCGCTCTTGTTGCCGGTGGCGAGCACCATCCAGCCGAACTTGTTCGACAGCGCCATCAGCGTGGTGCCGCGGATGCGGCTCTGCAGGTTCTCCTCGGTGAGGTCGGCCGGGCGACCGTCGAACGACGGAGTGAGCATGTCCAGGTAGGCCGCGAAGGCCGGCTCGATGGCCACCGTGCGGTAGTCGATGCCGAGGCGGTGGGCGAGGTCGGCAGCGTCGGTGCGGCTGTGGTCGCTGGAGTAACGGCTGGGCATGCTGACGCCGTGCACGTGCTGGGCGCCCAGCGCGTCGACGGCCACGCAGGCCACGAGCGTCGAGTCGATGCCGCCCGACAGGCCGATGACCACATCGGTGAAGCCGTTCTTGCGCACGTAGTCGCGGGTGCCGAGCACCAGCGCCGAGTACAGCTCGGCGTCGGACGAGAGCGGCTCGACCAGACGCGGCTCGACGATGCCGGCGGCGAGACGCGGCTGCTCGCTGATGGTGACGAGCGGCAGGTGCTCGACAGTGGCTCGGCCGCGCGGATCGATGAGCCGCTTGCGGTACACCGGCTCGACGACGACATCGGTGACGAGCAACTCGGTGTCGAACTGCGCCGCCCGCGCCACGAGCGTGCCCTCGTTGTCGAACACCATCGAGCCACCGTCGAAGACCAGCTCGTCCTGGCCGCACACCTGGTTCACGTACACGAGCGCGCAGCTGGCATCGGCCGCGCGGGTGGCGAGCATGCGCTCACGGGCGTGCGCCTTGCCGTTGTGGAACGGAGAACCGTTGATGTTGATGTTCAACTCGGCGCCGCCGGCGGCCTGCTGGGCGAGCGGACCCGTCGGGCTCCACACGTCTTCGCAGATGCTCATCGCCACCTTCACCCCGCCGATGACGTACAGCTCGTACGGGTCGTTGGCATCGCCCGGCGTGAAGTAACGGGCCTCGTCGAACACGGCGTAGTTGGGCAGCACCCGCTTGCGGTACGTGCCCACCACCGCGCCGTTCACACACATCGCGGCAGCGTTGTAAAGGTCGCGGTCGGCGTCGACGAAGCCCACGACGGCGGCGCAGTGCCCCGTGTGCGCGGCGATGGACGCGAGCGCGTGCTTGTTGTCGGCCACGAAGCCCGGCTTCAGAACCAGGTCTTCGGGCGGATAGCCGGTGATGGCCAGCTCGGGGAAGGCCACGATGTCGCAGCCCGCTGCCTCGGCCTCGTCGTAGGCGGCCTTGATGAGCGCCACGTTGCCGTCGAGGTCGCCGACGGTGGGGTTGATCTGGGCGAGGGCGATGCGCAGGCGGGCCACGCCACGAGGCTACTTGGCCCCGTGCCCTCCCCATCCGTGAGCGGATACCGCCGTCGAGCCGGTCAAGGCTCACCGATACCAGGGCTCCGTGCGCGGAGACACGGCACAACCGGGTCCACGCTCACGAAGCCCGGCGGGGCAGCAGGCCGGGCCAGCAGGCCGGGTCAGCAGGCGGGGTCGCCGGGCAGCAGCACTGCGGCGGCGACGAAGAACAGCGAGTCGCCGTCCGTGAAGTAGGTGTCCTGCTTGGCATCGGCCAGCACCGTGCCCGCCTGTTCGGCGGTGAGCGTGACGCAGTTGGTGGCATCTGCCAGCTTCACGCCGGTGGACGCCGGCCACTCGACCACTGTGGGGGTGGGCGTGATGGCGTCGAGTTCGCTCTGCTCGGCAGCGCGGGCGCGGATGCGGTAGGCGGCCGGCGTGAACGGGCCCTCGGCGCCGAGGTTGTCGGCGCCGACGGTGGCGGTGAGGTCCTGCAGCGCGAGCGAGAAGTCGAGCAGCGCCTGGCGGGCAGGCGTGTTGTCCTCGGTGCCGTCGCCGCCGGGCGTCATCATCCCGAGCGCATAGGCGCTGTGCGAGAACGACGAACCCTTCGCCGACAGCACCACCTCGGTGTTCGGGGCGTCGGCGATCATGATGTCGCCCGACGGTGTGTAGTCGGGCGTGGGCGAGGTGAGCAGGCCCAGGCTGTCGGCCTTGGCGAGCAGCGTCTGGATGCCGGCCTCGGTGATGGTGCGCGACATCACCGGCTGCACCAGCGGACCGGGATACTGCATCGTCATCACCCCGGGGGCGTAGACCGTTCCATCGCCGGCGACGAGCACGGTGGGCAACTGCGCGAAGGCATAGTCGGGGGGCAACATGCCGCCCACGTAGCCGAGCCGGATGACGGCAGCGGTTGCCTCGGTGGGGTGGGCGATACCGGTTGCCGGGGCGGTGGTGTCGGGCGTGGTGTCGTCGGGCGTGGTACCGGCCGAGTCGTCGTCGCTGCCGCACGCTGCCAGCACACCGCCGAGGGCGGGGATGGCCAGGAGCGATACGAGCAGCGACCGGCGGCTCAACGGGCTGGCGACCAACGGCTCGGGGCGGGGGGTGTTCACGTTCATGCACCTCTGACGTTAGGTGACCCGTCCGTGGTTCCCGGCGAATGCCCACCGGTCCGCAATCGAGGATGGACCGGCCGGGGTTCACACAGCGTTCACAATCCGCGAACAAGTGCGTAATCGCTCGCTGCGAGAGTTCGCCCGCCCCTGAAGCCCTCCACCAAAGGAATACCCGTGGCCTACCAAGCTGAATACATCTGGATCGACGGCACCGAGCCCACCCCGCTGCTCCGCTCCAAGACCAAGATCCTCGCCGACGGCAAGGAGCCCCCGATCTGGGGCTTCGACGGCTCGTCCACCAACCAGGCCACCGGCGAGTCGAGCGACTGCATGCTGAAGCCCGTCTTCACCTGCCCCGACCCCATCCGCGGCGGCAACAACGTGCTCGTGCTGTGCGAGGTGTACCTCGCCGCTACCGACAAGCCGCACCCCACCAACACCCGCGCCGCCGCCGCCAAGGCTGCGAAGAAGTTCGCCAAGGACGAGATGATCTTCGGCATCGAGCAGGAGTACACCTTCTTGAAGCTCGACGGCACGCCCTACGGCTTCCCCAAGGGCGGCTTCCCCGGGCCCCAGGGCCCGTACTACTGCGGCGTCGGCGCCGGCCGCGTCACCGCTCGCGAGGTCATCGAGATCCACACCCAGGCGTGCATCGACGCCGGCCTGATGATCGAGGGCACCAACGCAGAGGTGATGCCCGGCCAGTGGGAGTTCCAGATCGGCGCCGCCGACGCACTCACCGTGAGCGACCACATGTACGTCGCCCGCTGGCTGCTCCACCGCATCGCCGAGGACTTCGACATCGTGGTGTCGTTCGACGCCAAGCCGATGAAGGGCGACTGGAACGGCGCCGGTGCGCACACCAACTTCTCGACCAAGGCGATGCGCGAGAACTACGAGGCGATCGAGGCGGCCTGCAAGGCCATCGGCAAGCGCGTCGATCTGCACATCAAGGGCTACGGCCACGACATCGAGAGCCGCCTCACCGGTGCGCACGAGACCGCCCCGTACAACAAGTTCAGCTACGGCGTGTCGAACCGTGGCGCCAGTATCCGCATCCCGTGGCAGGTCGCCCGCGACCGCAAGGGCTACGCCGAGGATCGTCGCCCGAACGCCAACTGCGACCCGTACACCGTCACCCGTCTCCTGCTCGACGCCGTCTGCGGCTGACCCACAGCACTCGAACCTGAACGGGGGGCCGGTTCGCCGGTCCCCCGTTCGTGTTTTCAACCGTTGCCGCAAGGCAGCAGACTGAGGAGATGAGCGTGCTCGACCAGCAACGTGACTATGTGCTGCGCACCGTGGAAGAACGCGGCGTGCGTCTGATCCGGCTGTGGTTCACCGACGTGCTCGGCAACCTGAAGAGCTTCGCGATCAGTCCGGCCGAGCTCGAGAATGCTCTCGAGGACGGCATGACGTTCGATGGTTCGTCGATCGACGGGTTCAGCCGAATCCAGGAGAGCGACGTGTTGGCGATGCCCGACCCGAACACGTTCGAGGTGCTGCCCTGGAGCGACCCGAAGAGCACCGAGGCCCGCGTGTTCTGCGATGTGCGTCAGCTCGACGGCTCGGCGTTCGACGGCGACCCGCGCCAGGTGCTGCGCCGCCAACTCGACGCCGCCCGCGCCCACGGCTACACGTTCTTCGTCGCCCCCGACATCGAGTTCTTCTACTTCGCCCCGCCCGAGCGCGGCGCGGCTCCGGTGCCCCTCGACGAGGGCGGCTTCTTCGACCTCACCACCACCGACCTGTCGGGGTCGCTGCGCAAGCAGACCATCCGCACGCTCGAGACGATGAGCATCCCGGTCGAGTACTCGTTCCACGAGGATGCGCCGAGCCAGCACGAGATCGACCTGCGCCACACCGACGCGCTCACCATGGCCGACAGCATCATGACGTTCCGCATGGTGGTGAAGGAGGTGGCGGCCGCCCAGGGCGTGCACGCCACCTTCATGCCCAAGCCGCTCGAAGGCGTGCAGGGCAGCGGCATGCACGTGCACCTCTCGCTGTTCCAGGGCGACGAGAACGCGTTCTACGACGCCGACGACCCGTACAACCTGTCGCCGGTGGCGAAGTGCTTCATGGCGGGCCTGCTTCGTCACGCCGCCGAGATCACCGCCGTCACCAACCAAACCGTCAACAGCTACAAGCGTCTCGTGCCGGGCTTCGAGGCGCCGGTGCACGTCAGCTGGGCGCGCAACAACCGCAGCGGACTCATCCGGGTGCCCATTCCCAAGCGCGGCAATCCCAGCGCCACCCGCATCGAGTACCGCTCGCCCGACCCGGCGTGCAACCCGTACCTCGCCTTCGCCGTGCTGCTCGCCGCCGGCATGCGCGGTGTGGAGGAGGGCTACGAACTGCCGCCCGAGGCCGACGCCAACTTGTTCGAGATGGGTGACGCCGACCTCGGCAAGTTGGGCATCGAGCAGTTGCCCCAGTCGCTCAGCGACTCGCTGAAGGTGATGGAGCGCTCCACGCTCGTGCAAGAGGCGTTGGGCGAGCACATCTTCGAGTGGTTCCTGCGCAACAAGCGCATCGAGTGGCGCGCCTACAAGACCCACGTCAGCGCGTTCGAGGTCGACCGGTACCTGCGGGCCCTGTGACGATGGATCTGCTCGCCGTCTTCCCCGATCCGCCACCGCCCGATCTGGCGCGCACGCTCGATCTGGGCGGCTACCGCTGGAAGGCAGTCGCGTCGGCCGACGAGGCGACCCGCAACGAACCGGCCGGTGGCTGGTCGGGCGCGGTGGTGGCGTGCGACACCGACCCCGAGGGCGCGTGGGCGCTGTGTCGCGCCCTGCGCAAGCGCGACCGTCTGGTGGCACCGCTGTTGGTGCTGGTGAACGGCTCGCAACTCGCCGACCTCGAACTGCGCAGCGACCTGTTCGACGACTTCTGCCTCACCCCGTTCCACCCGGTCGAGGTCGAGGCCCGCTTGAAGCACCTGTTCTGGCGCGCAGGCGAGGGCGTGCGGCCCGAACTCGTCGAGCACAGCGGGTTGGTACTGAATCTCGAGACCTACCAGGCATCGTTCGCCGGTCGTCCGCTCGACCTCACCTACATGGAGTACGAGCTGTTGAAGTTCCTCGCCCAGAACCCGGGCAAGGTGTTCACCCGCGAGACCCTGCTGTCGCGGGTGTGGGGCTACGAGTACTACGGCGGCGCCCGCACCGTCGACGTACACGTGCGGCGCCTGCGCGCGAAGTTGGGCGAAGAGCACGCCAACCTCATCCAGACCGTGCGCTCGGTGGGCTACCGCTTCGGCCAGGGTCGCTGGGGCAACTGACCCACGCCGCGAACCGTCGGCGTCAGCTCACCTCGGCCACACCCTGGGCCACCACCGTGGCGAACACGGCGCGGCCGCCCTCGTTCGGGTGCACGTCGTCGCTGCGCAGTACGTCGCGAGTGGGGTCGGCGGCGATGGCCGACCACGGCACCACCACGGTGTCGGGACGACCCGCCAGCGTGGCACGCAGGGCGTCGTCGAACTCTTGCGACCCCTCGGGCTGGTCGCCACGATAGGCATCGACCCACACCAACGGCACGTCGTCGGGCAGCATGTCGACGAGGAGTTGCACCAGCCGTGCATAGTCGGCCTGGTCGGCGTACTGGCCGGCGTCGTTGGTGCCGAGGGCGATCACCCACACGTCGGGGCTCACCCCGTCGGCCAGCATCGTGTAGAGCGCTCGCTGACCCGACAGCGGCGATCCGGTGCCGTCGCCGAGCTCGATCCGCCGGCCGTCCTCGGCCTCGATCGACACCTCCTCCACACCCTGCGCGGCGAGCACGTACTCGATCTCGGCCCGCGAGCCGTTGGTGATGGAGTCGCCGATCATCGCCACGTGCACTGCGTCGGTCTCGCCGAGGTCGGCCTGCCCGGAACTGGCGGGATCGGTCGCCGCATCGGCGGCGAACACCGGTGCACCTGCCGGTAGCCGGGGCACGAGCACCGCCACGTCGGCACTCGCCGAACTGCGGTCCCACCAGCGCATCCCCAGCACCACACCCACCGCCAGGGCGGCGGTCAGCAAGAGGCCGATGCCGAGCACGCCGAACCAGCGCCTCCGGGGGCGCGTGTCGTAGTAGCGGATGCTCGGGGGGGCCTGATCCACACCCCCAGTCTGCCCGCCCGCTGCCCTCGCCCCCCGTCACCCCCGGTCGGTTGCCGAGTGCGATGAGCGAGTTGCGCAGTTGGTGCGCAGGTTGCTCATCGCGGCCGGGGCGGTGGGGGGTCAGCGGTCGAGGAGTTGGATGCGGCGAGCGTGGCGGGTGTGCAGGGCCAGACGCTCGGGCAGGGCGGGGTGGGTGAGGCGGCCCTCGTCGACGATCGACCGGCCGTGCACGATGGTGTGCCAGGCCGAAGTGGGACCGCAGCGCAGCCAGGCCTCGATCGGGTCGGCCAGGGCACCGGCGAACGTGGGGCCGTCGAGGCGCCACACCGCCACATCGCCCACCGCTCCCGGGGCCAGCACGCCGAGTTCGCCCTCGCGGCCCAGGCAGCCGGCGCCACCGACGGTGGCCATCTCGAGGGCCATGCGCGCCGTGCCCGCATGGGCGCCACTGCGCAGCTTCGCCACCAGCATCGCCTGACGCGCCTCGAGCCACAGCGACGCCGCATCGGCCGACGACGACCCGTCGACCCCCAGGCCCACCTTCACCCCGGCGGCGCGCAGGTCGACCGTGGGCGAGATGCCCGACGCGAGGATGAGGTTGCTGTTCGGGCAGTGCGCCACACCGATGCCGGCAGCGCCGAGGCGGCGCACCTCGTCGGGATTCGGCATCACACAGTGCGCCACCCAGGTGCGGTCGCTGCACCAGCCGGTGCGCTCGAGGTACTCCATCGGGCGGCATCCGAACATCTCGAGCGAGAAGTCGTCGTCCTCCACGTTCTCGGCGAAGTGGGTGTGCAGGCGCACGTCGAGCCGCTCGGCCAGTTCGGCCGAGCGCACCATCAGCTCCTCGGTGACGGTGAACGGGCTGCACGGCGCGAGGGCGATGCGGATCATCGCCCCGTGCGAGCGGTCGTGGTGTCGGGCCACGGCCTCCTCGCTGGCGGCGAGGATGGTGTCGTCGTCCTGCACGAGCACGTCGGGCGGCAGACCGCCGTCCTTCTCCGACAGGCTCATCGAGCCGCGGGTGGGATGGAAGCGCACCCCCAGTTCGCGCGCTGCGGTGATCTCGGCGCCCAACAGGTCGCCCGCGCCGCGCGGGTGGAGGTAGTGGTGGTCGGTGGACGTGGTGCAGCCGCTCAGCGCCAACTCGGCCAGACCGATCCAGGTGCTGGCGAAGACGGCCTCTTCATCGATGGCCTTCCACAGCGGGTACAGGCTCTGCAACCAGCCGAACAACGGCTTGTCGGTCATCGGCGGATAGGCGCGGGTGAGGTTCTGGAAGATGTGGTGGTGGGTGTTGACGAGACCCGGCGTGACCAGGCAGTCGGTGGCGTCGATGACCCGCGTGGCGGCGGGTTCGGGGTCGGTGGACGCGCCGACAGCCTCGACGAATCCGCCCGTGATGGCCACCCAGCCGCCGGCGAGTTCGCGCCGGGCGGCGTCCATCGTGGCGAGCAGGCGGGCGTTGCGGATGAGGAGATCGGCCATGGTGCCTCCGTTCAGGCGAGGGAGTCGACGAGCAGGGCGATGTCGTCGACGGTGGTGCGCGGGTTGACGACGCAGATGCGCAACAGCGTCTCACCCTGCCATCCGGTGGGGGTGACGAAGGCGATGCCCGCGTCGAGCAGGCGATCGCTCCAGGCCTGGTACTGCGCTGCGTCCCAGCCCACACGGCGGAAGAGCACGACGCTGAGGTCGGGCTCCATGACGAGTTCGAGGTGCGGCGCCGCTGCGATGAGCGCCGCCCCGGCGTGGGCCACGCGCAACGTCTCCTCCACCGCATCGCGGTAGGCGTCGGTGCCGTGGGTGGCGAGGCTGAACCACAGCGGCAGACCGCGGGCACGACGCGACAGGTGGTGGGCGTAGTCGCTGGGGTTCCACTCGGCGTCGCCGTCGCCATGGAGCACATCGAGGTACTCGGCGTGCTGGGTGTGTGCCTGCTTGGCCTCGGCCGGATCGCGGTACAGCAACGCACAGCAGTCGAACGGCGCGAACAGCCACTTGTGCGGATCGACGATGTAGCTGTCGGCCCGCTCGATGCCGGTGTACCGCGCCCGCACACTGGGTGCTGCCAGCCCGGCACCGCCATAGGCGCCGTCGACGTGGAACCACACACCCAACCGCTCGGCCACATCGGCCGCACCCTGCAGGTCGTCGATGACGCCGGCGTTGGTGGTGCCGCACGTGGTGACGATGGCGAACAGTCGCTCGCGATCGACCGGGTCGAGGCCCTCGACCGTGGCCGCGAGCGCAGCGCCGTCCATCCGCCCACGGGCATCGGCGGGAACCATCACCACATCGGCATCCATCGCCCGGCCCGCAGCGGCGATGCTGGAGTGAGCGCCGCTCGACGCCAGCATCAGACCCCGGGTGCGATCGAAGCGGCCCTCGGCGCGGTGGCGCCAGCGCCAGCGCGCGGCGATGAGCGCCGACAGATTTCCGGCCGTGCCACCGCTGACGAAGACGCCACCCGCCTCGGCGGGCATGCCGGCCAGACCGGCCAGCCAGCGCAGCGCCTCGTTCTCTGCGAACGCCGCGCCCGCACCCTCGAGCCAACTCCCCGCGTAGATGCTCGACGCACCCACCACGAGGTCGAACAGGATCGACGCCTCGGTGGGTGCCGCCGGCACGAAGCTGAGAAAGCGCGGGTGGTCGACGCTGATGCAGGCTGGGGCGAGCACGTCGCCGAACACCCGCAGCGCCTCGAGACCACCCAGGCCACCGGAAGTGACCGTGCGGCCCGCCATGGCGCGCAGTTCCGCGACGGAGCGGGGCTGGTCGAGCGGCGGTGGGTCGAGCCGCATGCGGTCGACCGAGTAGCGCAGCACCGCCTGGGTGAGCACCTCGAGCGACGAGTCGTGGGTGTGCATCACGCGGGCGCGGTCGGTCATGGCCGCGCCGCTGTCAGACGTTGAGGTCGAGCAGCTCGCTGCCCTCGGCGCG
>JBIIDH010000098.1:0-12341 GCA_044238435.1 Ilumatobacteraceae bacterium
GCTCGTTCATCACCTCGTCGTACTTCAGCACGTTCTTGCGGATCTCGCCGTTGCGCTGCTCGACGGTGCTCTGCGCCCGCTCGATGGCCTTGGTGACCATCTTCGCCTCGATGGCCTCGTCGTCGGGTAGGGCACGGCCCATCACCCAACTGAGCGCACCCGTGGCGAACAGGCGCATCAGTTCGTCGTCGAGGCTGAGGTAGAAGCGGCTCTCGCCGGGGTCGCCCTGGCGGCCCGAGCGGCCACGCAACTGGTTGTCGATGCGGCGGCTCTCGTGGCGCTCGGTGCCCAGCACGTAGAGGCCACCGAGCTCTTTCACCTGCTGGCCGTCGACGGCGCACTGCGCCTTGAACTCGACGAGCAGTTCGTCGTACCGGGCCAGCGCGGCCCGACGGGCCTCGTCGAACTCGGGGGTGGTCTCGGCCGGCAGCGCGAACGCATCGACCAGCACCTCGGCCGGGAACCCTTCCTTCAGCACCTCGTGATGGGCCATGCCCTCGGGATTGCCGCCGAGCATGATGTCGACACCACGGCCGGCCATGTTGGTGGCCACGGTGACGGCGTGCAGGCGACCCGCCTGGGCCACCACCAGCGCCTCACGGCTGTGCTGCTTGGCGTTCAGCACCTCGTGCTCGATGCCGCGCTTGGCCAGCAACTTCGACAGCCGCTCGCTCTTTTCGACGCTGACCGTGCCCACCAGCACGGGCTGACCGAGCTCGTAGCGGGTGGCGATGTCGTCGGCCACGGCACCGAACTTGGCGCTCTCGCTCTTGTAGATGAGGTCGGGCTGGTCGACACGCGCCACCGGACGGTTGGTGGGGATGGGCACCACCGACAGGTTGTAGGTGCTGGACAGTTCGGCAGCCTCGGTCTGCGCCGTACCCGTCATGCCGGCGAGCTTGTCGTACATGCGGAAGTAGTTCTGCAGGGTGATCGTGGCGAGGGTCTGGTTCTCCTCTTTGATCTTCACACCCTCTTTGGCCTCGACGGCCTGGTGGATGCCCTCGCTCCAGCGGCGGCCCTCGAGCACGCGGCCGGTGAACTCGTCGACGATCTTCACCTCGCCGTTCTGGACGATGTAGTCCTTGTCGCGGCGGTACAACTCTTTGGCCTTCAGGGCCACCACCAACTGGTGCACCAGGTTCTGCTGCACCTCGTCGTAGAGGTTGTCGATGCCGAGCGCCTGCTCGACTTTCTCGATACCGGCCTCGAGCGGCACGACGACGCGCTTGTCCTCTTCCACCTCGTAGTCGACGTCGCGGCGCAGCGACCGCACCACACTGGCGAAGCGGTAGTAGAGCTTGGCGGCGTCGGCGAGGCGGCCGCTGATGATGAGCGGGGTACGGGCCTCGTCGATGAGGATGGAGTCGACCTCGTCGACGATGGCGAAGTTGTGACCGCGCTGCACCTTGTCGGCCAGCGTGCCCGCCATGTTGTCGCGCAGGTAGTCGAAGCCGAACTCGTTGTTGGTGCCGTAGGTGATGTCGCAGCCGTAGTTGAGCCGCTTCTCGGCCGGCTTCTCCTGGAAGCCGGGCACCACGAGGCCCACGCTGAGGCCCAGCCAGCGGTGGATGCGGCCCATGTTCTCGCCACCGAGGCGGGCCAGGTAGTCGTTCACCGTCACCAGGTGCACACCCTTGCCACCCACACCGTTGAGGTAGGCGGGCAGGCTGCTGACGAGGGTCTTGCCCTCGCCGGTCTTCATCTCGGCCACCCAGCCGAAGTGCAAGGCGGCGCCGCCCATGATCTGCACATCGAAGTGACGCTGCCCGATCACGCGGAAGGCGGCCTCGCGCACCACGGCGAACGACTCGACCAGCAGGTCGTCGAGGCTCTCGCCACGGTCGAGGCGGGTGCGGAACTCGGCCGTCTTGGCCTGCAGCGCGTCGTCGCTGAGTGCCTTCATGGCCGGCTCGAGATCGTTCACGTGGGGCACGAGGCCCTGGAGCGCCTTGAGCTTCTTGCCCTCGCCAGCGCGGAGGACTCGGTCGAGGAGTTTCATGCGAGGTCGAATCCTACCGGAATCGATCCGGCCGTCCCCGGGCAGCAAGACTGTGCCGATGGCGTCTGCAGCGGTCGACACGGTGATCTTCGACCTCGGCGGCGTGCTGTCGCGCAACGGTCGACCGAAGGACATCGCCAAGCGATACCCCGACCATCACCCCGACACGGTGATGCGAGTCCTGATGGGCGACTACGGCACCGACACCGACCACCCCTGGCACCGCCTCGAGCGCGGCGAGATCAGCCTGGCCGAGCATCGCGAGCTCACCAGCGCGCTGCTCACCGCGGCCGGCATCGAGCCCCTGCCGGCACCGACGCCGGGCGCGCCACGGATGCGCTTCGAGCCCAACGCCCCGGTGGTGGACTTGGTGCGCGACCTGCGCACCCACGGGGTGCGCCTGGGGGTGCTGACCAACAATGTGCGCGAGTTCCGCCCGCTGTGGTGGGACCTCCTGCCCTTCGACGACTGGTTCGACGACATCGTCGACAGCCACGAGGTGGGCCTGCGCAAACCCGACCCGGCGATCTATCAGCTCGCCTTGGGCAGACTGGGCGCCGCAGCCGAGCGCACGGCATTTCTCGACGATGTGGCGACCAATGTGGACGCAGCCACACGGGTGGGCATGGTGGGCGTGCTGGTGGACGACGACCCGCTGCCCGCGGTGGCGATGGTACGCGCCCTGGTGGGACTGAGCCGCGGCTGAGCGGGTGTGGCAGCGGCGGCCACCAGGTGCACCTCGGCCACACCAGCCGCCTGCAGCGCCTGCTGCGCCGCCAGCAGCGTGGCGCCGGTGGTGACCACGTCGTCGATGAGCAGCACGGTGAGCGGACGCACCGCCTGACGCGAGCGGAACTGCGGCCCGTCGAGCCGTTCGGCTCGACTGCGCCCGGTCTGCGCGGCGCCGTGGGTGCGGTAGAGCAGGCGACGGCACGGCACCCCCAACTCGCGACCGACCGCCCGAGCCAACAGTTCGGCCTGGTCGAACCCACGGTGCGCCAGGCGGGCCCGGCTGGTAGGTGCCCAGGTGACCACGTCGACCGGCACCTGGGCCAGACCGAGCCGGCGCACCATGAGGCGGGCAACATGCCGGGCGACCGAGCGTCGGTTGCGGTACTTCAGCGCCAGCAGGGTGCTGCGCGCCGTGCCGTCGAACGGCATGGCGGCCGCGATGCCCTGGGGGTCGAACACGGCACGCGTGGCCGCCAGTGAGAAGCGACAGGCCCGGCACAGGTCGGGGCCGGGTTGGTGGCAGCTGGCGCAGCGGTGGAGGAAGACGGGCAGCGAGGTCATGGATCGCAGCCTGCCCGAGGGGTGTGGCACGGTAAGGTCGCCGCCCGTGCCCATCACCGAGATCACCAGCAGCCGCGCCTACGCCCCGTCGTCGGTGGCTGCCGACTGGGCGATCCGATTGTCGCGGTGCATTGCCGGACTGTTCCTGTTCGGTGCCGGCATCGCGTTCATCCTCGAGGCCCACCTCGGCGCAGCGCCGTGGGACGCGTTCCACCAGGGCGTCAGCGAACTCACCGGCATCTCGGTGGGCAAGGTGATCGTCCTCACCGGTCTGGCACTGCTGCTGCTGTGGATCCCGCTGCGCCAGCGCCCCGGGGTGGGCACCATCTTGAACGCGCTCGAGATCGGTTTCGTGGTCGACCTCGTCGAGCCACTCATCCCCGACGCCGCGAGCATCGTCGTGCGCGTCGTCTACCTCGCGGGCGGCATCGTGCTGATGGGTATCGGCTCGGGCCTCTACATCGGTGCGGGCCTCGGTCCTGGACCGCGCGACGGCATCATGCTCGGTCTCAGCCAGCGCGGGATCAGTGTGCGCCTGGCCCGCACCGTTGTGGAGGCGACGGTGCTCGTGCTGGGCTGGCTGCTCGGCGGCTCGATCGGCGTGGGTACCGTGGCGTTCATGCTGACCATCGGTCCGATGGTGCAGTTCTTCCTGCCCCGCCTCAGCCTGCCCCCACGCAGTAGCGCCGAATCTCAGTAACGGTAGTGCTCGGCCTTGAACGGGCCGCTCGGGTCGACGCCGAGGTATTCGGCCTGCTCGTCGGTGAGCTTGGTCAGCTTCACACCCAGCGCATCGAGGTGCAGCGCCGCCACCTTCTCGTCGAGCCGCTTGGGCAGCACGTACACGCCCGTCGGGTAGTTCTCGAGGTGGTTGAACAGCTCCATCTGGGCGATGACCTGGTTGCTGAACGAGCAGCTCATCACGAAGCTGGGGTGGCCGGTGGCGCAGCCCAGGTTCACCAGTCGGCCCTCGGCCAGCACGATGACCGAGTGGCCGTCGTCGAAGGTCCACAGGTCGGTGCCGGGCTTCAGTTCGTCGCGGGTTGCACCGCTGCGGGCCAGGCCGGCCATGTCGATCTCGCTGTCGAAGTGGCCGATGTTGCACACGATGGCGTTGTGCTTCATCTTCGCCATGTGCTCGACCGTGATGATGTGGTCGTTGCCGGTGGCCGACACGAAGATGTCGACCGAGCCGACGATCTCGTCGAGCGTGGTGACCTGGTACCCCTCCATCGCCGCCTGCAGGGCGTTGATGGGGTCGATCTCGGTGACGATGACGCGGGCACCCTGGCCGGTGAGCGCCTGGGCGCAACCCTTGCCCACATCGCCGTAGCCGCACACCACCGCAACCTTGCCGGCGATCATCACGTCGGTGGCGCGGCAGATGGCGTCGATGAGCGAATGGCGGCAGCCATAGAGGTTGTCGAACTTGCTCTTGGTGACCGAGTCGTTCACGTTGATGGCCGGGAACAGCAGCTCGCCGCGCTCGTGCATCTTGTACAGACGCATCACACCGGTGGTGGTCTCCTCGGTGACACCCTTCACGCCGTTGGCCATGCGCGTCCACTTGGTGGGATCGGTCTTCAGCGACCGCTGCAGCAGGCCCAGCACGATGGCGAACTCGGCGTTCGACGCCGTGGTGGGGTCGGGCACCTCGCCCGACGCCTCGAACTCGACGCCCTTGTGCAGCAGCAGGGTGGCATCGCCGCCGTCGTCGAGAATCATGTTCGGGCCGTCTTCGCCGTTGGGCCCGGCGGGCCAGCTCATCATCTGCTCGGTGCACCACCAGTACTCCTCGAGCGTCTCACCCTTCCAGGCGAACACCGGGATGCCCTGGGGGTCGTCGGGGGTGCCGTTGGGGCCCACCGCCACGGCGGCCGCGGCATGATCTTGCGTGGAGAAGATGTTGCAGCTGGCCCAGCGCACCTCGGCGCCGAGTTCGACGAGGGTCTCGATGAGCACCGCCGTCTGGATGGTCATGTGCAGCGACCCCGAGATGCGCGCGCCGGCCAGCGGCTTGCTGGGACCGTACTCCTTGCGCAGGGCGCGCAGACCGGGCATCTCGTGCTCGGCGAGGTGGATCTCCTTGCGACCGAACGGGGCGAGCGACAGATCGGCAACGCGGAAGTCACGGCGCTGGGCGGGCGAAGACGACACAGGGGTTCCTTTCGGGCGCAGAGCAGGAAGGTCGCTCGCGCGAAGCGCCCGAAGTGTACCGCTCAGTCGGCGAGCACGACGGCAGACGCGTCGAACACGTAGTGCGCGTAGCCCCGGAAGTTGTACACCCAGGCCGTGGACGACGCCCCGTACTTCACCACGGCGAGGTTGGGCACGGGGACGTTCTCGACCGTGTTGAGGTTGGAGGTACCGGGCGCCTGCCCGGCGGGCAGCTGATCGGGGAACACGCTCACATAGCTCGCCGTCGGCTGGCTCGCGTACTGGCGGCGCAGGCTGGCCGAGGTGAGGTTGCCGATGACCGCCATCTGGTTGCCCACCGCCACGCCACCGATGTTCACCGAGGCGACGAAGTCGGCGAAGCTCCACGGCTCGGCCTGACCCGGGCCGAGCTCCACGTTGCCGAACGCTGCCTCGCGGGTATCGAACACACGGAACGGGGCGCTGAGCGGCACGATGCGTCCGGCACGCGTCTCGTCGGGGCGACGTTCGAGGTAGCCCACCACATCGACCGCCAGGTGCGTGGTTCCGGTGTTGTTGAAGAGGCGCACCTTGCCGTCGTCAGCGTTCACCGGCACCACGACGAGGTTCGGTTTGACGAGACCCCTCGACAGGTTCAGGTTCGATGTCCGGGGCGTGGCCACAACGGGATCGGGTACCACCGACACGAAGGTGTCGGCACTGCCGGACACGTCGTTGATCCCCGTCACGTTCAGCACCACACCGACGACATCGGTGGTGTTCGGCACCGTGATCGCGCCAACCGCGGCGCCACGGATGGGCAGCTCGATCGACTGCCCCTGCCCGATGCCGCCACCCACGTTGCGCGAGTCGTAGATACGGCCCGGCGTGACAGGCACCAGACGCGCACCGCGGTCGGGGTTGGCGCTCGTGGCGATCCAGCCGAAGACGTCGACGATGACTTGGGCGGTGCCGGCCCCCTCGGTGCTGAACAACCGGATCGACAACTTGCCGTCGGCGCCTGGGCGCACGATGGCCAGGTTGGGCACGGTCTTGGCCTTCTTGAAGTTGATGATCGACGTGGCGGTGGCCGGCGGCGACCCGGCGGCGAAGGCGTTCAGCCAGCCCTCTGCCGTGGGCGACGTGACCGTGATGTTCGCCACCACGGCCAGCACCCGCGAACTGTCGGCGGGCACCCCGCCCTGGCCCAGGAGCGGGATGTCGAACGTGGGCTGGCTGGGCGTGGCAGCCTTCGGGCCTGGCGCCGGCTCGTTCACCGGAGACTCGACTCGCGAGTCGTAGATACGGGTGGGCGCGAGCGGGAAGAACTCGCCGCCGGCACCCAACCCGGGGGCGGCCTGCACCGAGGCGACCGGCGAGGTGGGCGATGGCGCCACCACCGCAGTGGCGGCCACCAGCGCGCAGACGGCCCAGCGCAGGGCGTGTCGCGGCGAGGTCATGGCGTCAGTATTGCCGATGCCGGCTACGCGTTGGCGTCGCCGAAGGTGGGTGCGATGTGCTCGGCAGCGATGCGCTCCATGAGGCGCGCGTGGGTCGCCTCGTCGACCGTGACGGCCTCGTCGACGAGCATCACCGGAATGCCGTCGCGGACCTCGTACCGGCGGTGCAGGCGTGGGTTGTACAGCCCCTCGGAGTCGCCGAGGTAGTAGAGCGGGCCCTTGTCGTCGGGGCAGGCCAGCACGGCCAGGAGACGGGTGTCGAGCGACATGAGGTGCCTCTTTCTCGGATGGGTACGAACAGGTGCGGACGGTCGGGACGGATCAGCCGGCGGCCACGAGCGCGAGCACTTCGGCGACACGGCGGTCGCACTCGTCGCGGTCGGGTGCCTCGAGGTTCAGGCGGAGCAGGGGCTCGGTGTTCGAGGGACGCAGGTTGAACCACCAGGCGCCGCAGTCGACGGTGAGGCCGTCGAGCCGGTCCTGGGCTGCGTCCGCGTATGCGGCAGCGACCCGCTCGATGACATCGAGCGGTGAGGCGACCTGGGTGTTGATCTCACCACTCGAGGCGTAGCGCTCGAACGGCTTGCGCATCGTCGACAGCGGCTGACCCGAACGGCTCAGTTCGGCCAGCACGAACATGCTGGCGATGAGACCGCTGTCGGCACGGAAGTTGTCGAGGAAGTAGTAGTGCGCCGAGTGCTCGCCACCGAACACGGCGCCGGTCTCGGCCATGACCTGCTTGATGTACGAGTGGCCCACCTTGGTGCGCACCGGCACACCGCCGCGTTCGCGCACCACCTCGGGCACTGCCCGCGAGCAGATGAGGTTGTGCAGGATGGTGGCACCGGGATGGTTGCGCAGCACCGTGCCGGCGAGGATGGCCGTGGTGGTGGAACCGCTCAGACCACGACCGGTCTCGTCGACCACGAACACCCGGTCGGCGTCGCCGTCGAACGCGAGGCCGATGTCGAACCCGCCGGCGACCACCCGGGCCTGCAGGTCGCGTTGGTTTGCGGGCTGCAACGGGTCGGCCGGATGGTTGGGGAACGTGCCATCGAGTTCGCCGTACATCACCTCGAGGGTGATCTGCGGGATGCGGGCGAACACGGCCGGCACCACCAGCCCACCCATGCCGTTGGCCGTGTCGGCCACCACGCGCATCGGCCGCAGGGCCGCGGTGTCGACGAACGACACGACGTGGTCGGCGAACGCGTCGAGCAGATCGCGCGACGAACGAGTACCAGCACGCGGCGCCGGGGTCGGGGCGTCGCCCTGCAGCACGGTGCGGGCTATGTCGCGCACCT
Source organism: Ilumatobacteraceae bacterium (assembly GCA_044238435.1). GTDB lineage: Bacteria > Actinomycetota > Acidimicrobiia > Acidimicrobiales > Ilumatobacteraceae > VFMC01. The sequence continues at coordinate 8,196 of JBIIDH010000098.1, forward strand.
CGGCCAGACCGCTCTCGAGGCCCACCGGGCGTGCGCCGGCCAGGCAGAACTTCACGCCGTTGTACTGGGCCGGGTTGTGCGACGCAGTGAACACGGCACCCGGCGCGTCGAGGGTGCCGGCGGCGAAGTAGAGCAGGTCGGTGCTGACCAGGCCGAGATCGACGACGTCGGCGCCCTGCTCCATGGCACCACGGGCGAACGCGTCGACGAGTGCCGGACCCGAGGGGCGCATGTCGCGGCCGACGAGCAGCAGGGGCGCACCGGTGAAGCGGGCGAACGCAACGCCGAGCGCATAGGCGACATCGGCATTGAACTGGTCGGGCACAGTGCCTCTGATGTCGTAGGCCTTTACGATCGCGTCGAGATCGCCGGTGCCGGCACCGTGCAGAGTGGGGTCGGTGAGCGCCATGGTGGTCACACGCTAGCGGTGGGTTCAGCCCGCTCGGACGTGACCAATGGGTCGTCGATCGGGTCGAACGACATGTCGTCATCGACCTCTCGATCGACCCCGGGGCCGACCCAAGGCTCGAGCGGACTGGCCGTGCGGTGCTGCACGTCGCCGATGCGCCGCCACACCACCAGCAGCACGATGCCGAGCGCCGTCAGCAGATACGCGAACAGGTCGACGTTCGAGCGGCCGAACCGGAGGTGTACGTCGGTGGAGGTGGGCACCACCACCATCATGTTCGGCGCGATGCGGTACGGGCCCTCCGCGCCGGAGACCTCCCAGTTCGGGAAGTAGCTGATCTTCACCAGCACAGGCACGCCCACTTGGTCGACCGTGAACCGCAGATCCTGCTCGCCGAGTTGCACATCGCTGATCGCGACCGGGTCGAGCGGTACGGCAGTGATGGGCTGGGCCGGCTGCACGATGTCGACCCGGTCGTCCTGGCGGCGGTTCACATCGGGCAGCACGTCGATGCGCTGCCATGCTGCCGGTCCGTCGTCGGCCGGCATGGCAGCCCATTCGTCGCGGTGCTGGAACCAGCTCATGCCCAGTTCGAGATTGCGTTCGCGCTGGTCTCCGTCGCGCCGGTTCACCACCACCGGCTGCATCGCGAGTGGCTCGACGATGTCGCTGCCCGCCACGGTGTAGATGTTCCACGGCCCGACGCTGCGCACCTTGGTGAGCTCGGGCTGGGCGTCGGCCTGGGCGCGAGCAGCCTCGGTGAACACCATCACGTACTTCACTCCGAGCGACTGCAGGTATGGCACACCCTTGGCCGCATCGTTGTTGTCGTAGCGCAACTGGCGAACCGGGTTCGAGCTCTGCTGGCTCATCGCCGCCGCGCTGATGAAGTGATACGGCGTGGTGCCCGAGGCCTCGAAGAAGAGGCCCTCCATGCTGGGGATGCAGCCATCGGTCCAGTGCGGCAGCAGCATCAGCGCCATCGTGGTGCCGTACTTGCCGGTCTCGCCGTTGTTCTCCCACAGGGCACGTCCGCAGCCGTACTGCGGATCGGCACCGAGCTCGTCCATCGCGGTGACCAGCGCCCGGTACTCGCCGTAGGCGGGCTTACCCTCGTAGCCGGTGAAGTTGTAGCGGGGCCAGGCGTCGCTCAGCGCGTCGGTGGACGTGGCAGTGAGCGAGATGGGACCCCACTGGTACACCGACTTGCCGTTGTGGGTCTGGTAGCCGGCGCCCGGCATCATGCGGAAGAAGAACAGCTCGATCACCAGCACCCCGAGCGCCACCACACCGGCCGTGGCGGTGCCCACCACCAGCGTCGTGCCCGGTGACAGCTCGCGCACACCCTTCACACCCCGGGCGACGAGCAACGCCGTCTCGACGATGCCCACCATCATCAGCAGGTACCGCAGCAGGTAGAGGAACGGCAGCAGACGGGGGTTCCACAGCAGCCCGATGAGCGGCAGGCTGTCGCGGGTGAGGTACACCAGCGCCACCAGCGCAAGGCTGCAGATGCCGAGCCAGGCTCCGTTCAGACTGCGCCGCACGATGGACGCGACGAAGCCGACGATGGCGAAGCCGGTGATGAAGATGTCGAAGAACGTCGTGAGCGGGAAGAACATGTCCCAGAACGAGTCGTCGGCACCCTGCGGTCGGTAGCCGTACTTCATGTCGGTCATGGAGGCGTGGTTCAGCAGGAACGGCAGCACCCAGAACGCCGACAGCAACAGCACGGTCACGCCCACGGTGGCGCCGAACCAGAAGCGGGTGCGGTCGATCCACACCAGGCACAGCAAGATGGCGCCGAGCGCCACGAAGATGAGCACGATGCCGTGCGACAGGCAGGCCAGCGCGATGACAATGGCCGCCCAGGAGCGGTACTTGCCGGTCTCGAGCCCCCGGGCCAGTAGGCCCAGGCCGAGCATGCCGAGCGACAGGGCGATGGAGAACGAGAACTCGCCCGCCATCGTGCTCTTCACGTTGCCGCCGTAGATGGAGAAGCTCTCGTCGAACAGGAACAACATGCCGCCGAGGGCGAACAGCTCGGGCATCGGGTAGCGGAACCGGGCGAGACGGCCGAACGCGAAGCAGCAGAGCGGCAAGGTGATGATGCCGCTGACCACCACGATCTTGAAGGCGATGCCGTAGGGCAGCACCACGTTCAGCGCCACGATCATCAGCGCCGGGATGACCATGTAGAAGCGGTACATCGGCAGACCCGAGTACCAGTAGTTGCTCCAGCCCGACAGCTGGCCGTTCGCCAGGAGTTCGTCGCGGAGGAATGCCGGGCCCATCACGTGGGCCCCCATGTCGCCGCCGGTGGGCGTGTTGTCGCTGAGCACCAGTGAGGGCTGGACCACCTTCATGGCCGCCCAGGTGCTACCGCCCACCACGACGATGGCGACCATCAGTCGGATGATGCGCTCGGTGGTCCAGGGCGCGTCGAACCATGCAACGGGGCGACGCACGACGCGCCGCATCACCCGACTGACGACCGCCGGTTGGGCGGGGGCGACCGGACCGGGTTCGGGTGCCGAGCCGGGCGCGAGGTCCGACGGTTGGTCGGCTGTCGCGATCGGTGGCACGGCGTCGATGGGCGGCTCGTCGCTCATGGGGTGAATCCTCGCATTCCCTGTCGAGTCGGTGCCGTCATCGCCGAGCCACCCACAGCAGACCAGCGGCGTTGAATGCGCAGTGGGCCAGCACCCCCATGCCGAGGCGGCGGGTGAGCAAGGCCATGGCGCCGAGCACGAGGCCGAAGGCGAACAGTCCGGGGTACTCGACGGGTCGGAAGTGGATGAGGGCGAACCAGGCGGCCACCAGCACGACTGCGATGGGACCCGACACGCGCTGTGCCGCCGAGCGCTGCAGCAGGCCGCGGTAGACCAGTTCCTCCACGAGCGGCGCCCCCACCACCACCAGCAGCACCAGGCCCACCAACCACGCCCCCTGGGCGCTGTCGTACAGGTCGCGCGCCGAGCTCTCGATGCGGCCTTCGTCGAACGTGGTCGGCCAGATGCTGCGCAGCGGCCAGTACACGACGCGCAGCAGCACCAGTTGACAGATCACACCGAGCGGGATGCCGACGAGGTCGATCGGCGCGAACCGCAGGCCGAGGTCGGCGGTGAGCGATCCGGTGCCGTACTTGCCGCTCACCCACACCAGCCCGGCGACGAGCGCCGACCACAGGGCCGCCGCAGCGATGAGCGTGGCCCAGATGGGTCCGACAGTGCTGCCGGTGTCGGCCGCGTCGGACCTGGCCGCACCCACGATGGCCGATCCGACGATGTTGCCCACGAACCAGCACGCCGCCCAGGTGGCAGCGGCCACGCCGAACGGAACCCCTGCGCGCCGATCCGCCGTGTGCATGGGTGGCGATGGTACCGAGGCGCGTGTGCGCTGCGGCGTCAGCCGGCCAGGCGCGAGGCGCCGGCCTGCACCAGTTGACGGGTGCCGCGGCGATCGTCGAGGCGCCACCCGTTGGGCACCGAGAGGCGGGCGGCATGCCGCTCGCACAGGTCGTAACTGTGGGGATCGCGCTCGTCGGCGAGGTCGTCGATCCACACGATCGCCCGACCGTACTGATAGGCGAGGGTGGCGACGGCCGGCGAGGCGCATCCGGTGCGGGAACACTGGCGAGTCATCGGCGTGAACCGTACCGAGCGCGCCGCGCGAGGTGGTGGATGCCACAGCCGCAGAACGCCTGCCCGACAGCCTCAACCGCAGGCAGACCCCCT
>JBIIDH010000099.1:0-12281 GCA_044238435.1 Ilumatobacteraceae bacterium
GAATCAGCGGCTACGGCAGCTCGCCGCACAGTGTCCCGGGGTGGATCCCGCGGCGATCAACGCACGTGCGACTGGTCGCTCGGCTGGCGGGGCGGGACGAGCGCTCGAGCGCGCGGAGCAGGCTGCGTTCGCGCCTGAGGTCAAGGCGTCGATGGACGAGGGGCGGTTGTCAGGTGAGCATCTCGATGCGTTCACCGCGGCGGTCCGCTCGCTGGAGTCGCGGTTGCAGCCTGCGTTGCGGGCGTTGGAAGCTGACCTCGTCGCCCGCGCTGTGGTGCAGCGGGCGACGGTCGAGCAGTTCCGTGGCTGGTTGCAGCGCGAGATCCGGCTCATCGAAGCCGACGACGGCAAGCGGCGGTTGGAGCGTCAGAAGCGCGACAGCCGGTGCCGGGTGTGGGTCGATCCGAACTCGGGGATGGTGAAAGCGAATCTGGCGCTCGACCCGGAGATCGGCGCCACCTTCCAGCATCTGCTCCACGAACAACTCCAAGCCCGCCTCGCCCTGCCGCGGCCACCCGAATGCCCCACCGACCCGCTCGACGCGATGGACTGGCTACGCGCCCACGCCTTCATGGACCTGGTCAAGGGTGCAGGCGGCCCGATCGGCAAACCAGAGGTGATCGTGGTCATCGACCAGCAGACCTTCGAACACGGACGGCACGCACAGTCGAAGGTCGACGCCGGGCCGGGCATCGACCTCCCGATCGACACCATCCGTGGCATCGCCGGCCGGGCACGGTTCGTGCCGGTCGTCGTCGACCGCGACGGTGTCGTGCTCGTGCAGGGCGACCCGGTGCCCAGCTACGACCAAATCGTCCAGTCACTCACACGACCGGTCGCGCTCGACCACGGCCGCAGTCGGCGGCATGCGAGCGTCCGACAACGGCGCGCCTTACGGGCGATGTACCGGACGTGTGCCGTCCCCGGATGCGCACGGCACGTGTCCATCACCGAAGCCCACCACATCCACTACTGGGAACACGGCGGACACACCGACCTCGCCAACCTGCTACCGCTCTGCAGGCATCACCACGACCGACTGCACGCCGAACGATGGCAACTCGCGATGGGAACCGACCGGGCTATCACCGTGCGCGCACGCGACGGAACCCTCCTCATGACCACCGGCCCACCCGCACAGCAATGGGCATGAGGTGGGCCACCCAGCTCCTCCGAACTGGGGCGGTGGTCCTGCCGTCCAGCGTGCCGGTCCGGTCCGGTCAGAGCGGAAGTTCGGCGAGGGCGTCGAAGTCGACGATGGCCTGTGCGGCACGGCCGAGCAGGAGACGGATCAACTGCTGGCTGCGCTCGGGCAGTTCGGTGTACGACGGGAACGACGACACCCCGTAGATGAAACACTGGGCCACGGCGATCTTGAACTGCCGGGTCACTTCGGCCTTGTCGCGGTGCACCCCGTGAGCGGCGAGTCCGGCTACGTAGCGATCGATCAGCTCGTCCTCTCGGCCGGCGCGCACCGAGCGCTCGATCGACTGGCTCACGAAGTACCCGAGGTCGTAGGTGCCGCTGGCCAGGCCCGAGATCTGGAAGTCGATCGCGATCACGTCGTCGCCGTCGAAGAACAGGTTGTCGAGTCGCCAGTCGCCGTGCACGAATGTGGCGGGCTCGTTCGAGGTGGTGAGCATGAACTCCATCAACTCGCCGTAGCGGTCACCGAAGGCGATGAGTTCCGGGGTCAGCAGGTCGGCGGCGTGGTGCTGGGTGGCGGGCCAGCCGGCGGCGAAGATCTGCGGCAGGCCGTAGAGGTAACCCGGGTTCAGCATCGGCGGGAAGGTGTCGGCGAGGTCGGCGAGGTCGGGGTGCTGGTGCCAGCCGGCATGCAGCGCGGCCATGGCGTCGATGCTGGCGAGTGCCTGCTCCCAGGTGGCACCCACCCGCTGGTCGGCCGCACCACGGGTGCTGAGGTCCTCCATCACCACGACGAAGTCGGTGCTGTCGGTCGCCATCATCGCGGCGTGCACCACCGGGGTGCGCAGGTTCGACTTCGGAGCCACCTCGGTGTAGAAGCGGATCTCGCGTGGGTAGAAGCCGAGGCTGTCGGCGAGGCCGCGCTGGTGCGGATGATCGATCGGGAACTTCACGATCACCGAGGCCGGGCCGTCACCGCCCGAGTACGCCAGCCGGGCCCGGTACAGCAGGCTCAGCAGACCGGCCCCTACGGCGAACGGTTCGATGTCGAGCGACGACACGGCCGTGGCCTCGTCGATGGCTCCGCTGGTGCGCAGTACGGCGGTGAGCCAGGGCGCATCCACCTCGGTGATGTTGTGTGGCTGGCCCACTTCCGGCCCGGCGATTGCTCCCATGATCGACCCCCATCGGTTCACGAATGCGATGTCTCGCAACGTACCATCGCCCGTCGTGACCGATGCCAGCCATGCCGACGCCCACTACACCGAGGCCGACCTCCGCATCCGGGCCGGCAGAGCGGTGCGCGATCTGGGGCATGCGCTGGTGGGGCACCAGGCCGACGTCGACACCCTCGTGGTCGTCGCCGAACAACTCGAGGCGCTGACGGCACACCTCGCCACCGGCGGCAGGCGGCAACGGCCGGCACACAACTTCCAGCGGGGTGCCGACTGGTCGCCTCCCGGCGACGGTGAGGCGTTCCAGACCACCCACGACGACCGCCCGGTGAGCGGCCGATCATCGCCCTACAGCCTCGACCCCGACATCCGCCGCGAGGGCGACGAGGTGGTCGCCACGGTCACCCTGCGCGCCGCGCACGAGGGAGCCCCGGCCCGCAGCCACGGCGGCGTGGTGGCAGCACTCTTCGACGATGTCTTCGGCTTCGTGCTCACCATCCACCAGACACCGGGCTTCACCGGCGAACTGGGTATTCGCTACGAGGCAGGTACCCCGTTGCACGTGCCGCTCACGTGTCGAGTCCGGTTGGCCGAGCGGCAGGGGCGCAAGCTGTTCATGACCGGAGAACTCGCCACCGCCGACGGCACGGTGTGCGTGCGCGCCACGGCGACGTTCATCGCCATCGACCCGGCTCGTCTGGCGTGGGGTGAGGGCGTCTGACGCTGGCGGCCTGAGCCAGGTGCGTGCGACGGCGACGAGACGGGGCGTCGAAGACGAGTCCGACGCTGCCGCCGGGACCGGGGTCAGCGGCGCAGGGTGGTGCCGGCCTTGGTGGTCTCGACCGTCCAGCCGTCGGCCTGCAGTTCGGCGCGCAGGGCGTCGGCAGCGGCGAAGTCCTTCGCCGCGCGGGCGGCGTCGAGCGCGGCCGCCTTGGCAGCAGCGTCGGCGGGTACCTCATCGGCCACCTTCAGGGTGAGGCCCACGGCATCGCAGATGGCCCGTACCGCGGCGGCCAGGGCGGCTGCGTCGGCGGTGCCGGCGTCGAGCGCGGCATTGGCGCGGCGCACAGTGTCGAACAACAGCGCCGTAGCCGACGGGGTGTCGAGGTCGTCGTCCATCCGGGCCCTGAACTGACCCATCACGTCGGCGTCGGGCTCGATCGAGGTCACATCGCCGGTGCGGTGGGCGAAGGCATCGAGACCGGCAAGTGCCTTCACCGACGCGTCGATGTTGTCCTGGGTGACGCTCACCGGTCCGCGGTAGTGCGACTGCAACAGCAGCATCCGGTAGGCGCGCGGGTCGTAGTGATCGAGCAGGTCGAGCAGGTTGGCGACGTTGCCGAGGCTCTTCGACATCTTCTCGCCCTCGGCGTCGACGACGAACCCGTTGTGCATCCAGTGGTTGGCGAACTGCTTGCCCAGCGCCACGGCCTGGGCGCGCTCGTTCTCGTGGTGCGGGAACTTCAGGTCCATCCCACCGCAGTGGAGATCGAAGCCTTCACCGAGCAGACCGAGGCTCATCACCACGCACTCGCTGTGCCAACCGGGCCGGCCCTCACCCCACGGCGACGGCCAGGCGGGCTCGCCGGGCTTGGTGAACTTCCAGAGCGCGAAGTCGGCCGGATGACGCTTGGCATCGGCACCGAACACCTCGCGTTCGCCACCACCGGCGAGCAGGTCGTCGAGGCTCTGGTTGGCGAGCAGGCCGTAGTCGGGCACCGTCTCCACGCTGAGGTACACCCCGTCGTCGGTGACGTAGGCACGGTCGGTCGCGACCAGGTCGCCGATCATCGCCACCATCTCGTCGACCCATTCGGTGGCGTGGGGCACGTCGGTGGGGCGCTCGACCCCGAGGCGACCCATCGCCGTGAACCACACGTCTTCGCACTTGTGGGTGATGTCCTGCCACGGCCGCTGCTCGCGGTTCGCGCGGTCGATGATCTTGTCGTCGATGTCGGTGATGTTGCTGGCGAGTCGCACCCGCACACCGCTCCACTCGAGGTAGCGGCGCAGCACGTCGTACACGAGCGTGGCCCGGCCGTGGCCGAGGTGCGGCGGCCCGTACACCGTCGGGCCGCACAGATAGATGCTGACCGTTCCCGGTTCGCGCAGCCGGAGCTCGCGCACCTCACGAGTGGCGGTGTCGTACAGATGCAGCATGCGCCCAGCCTACGAGCGGCGTGCAGCAGCCGTCATCCGGATTGCCCGGTGCTCCGTAGATCCGACGACACCGGCCGATGTCATCCGAATCCGGTCACTCCCGATCAGGAGTGCACCACCCGAACAACCACAGTCATCCCTTCACACACCCCTTCACACACCCCTTCACAGACTCGGAGACATCCATGAAGACCAAGCGTTCCACCACTGCCCGCATCGGCCTCGGCCTGGGCATCGCCCTCACCGCCGCCGCGTTCACTGCCGCGTCGCCGGCATCGCCCGCCGGGGCAGCCCCCGCCACCATCGCCGACGTCGTCCTCAGCGACTCGGCCAAGGACAACGCCCAGGGCTTCGACAGGAACTGGCACGACTACGACATCGTCACCCAGGCGGTACTGCTGTTCCCCGACCTCGTCGCCGCAGTCAGCGACCCGAATGCCAGCCTCACGGTGCTCGCCCCCAACGACCAGGCGTTCCGCCGCCTCGCGTCGGACCTCACCAAGAAGCACTTCCGTTCGGAAGCCGATGTGTTCGCCGCCGTCGCCGGTCTCGGCACCGACACGGTGAAGAACGTGCTGCTCTACCACATCATCCCGGCGAAGCTCGGCCCTGCCGACGTGCTGGCGAGCAACAAGGTGCAGGTGGCGACGCTGCTCGACGGCGCTTCGGTCACCGTCCGGGTGCGCAACCCGAAGGTCACCTTCGTCCAGTTCACCGACAACGACCCGAACTCGCCCGATCCCTCGCTGAACCGCATCAGCGTCGGCGGCGTCCTCGCCAACGGCTACATCCACGGTATCGACCGGGTGCTGCGTCCGATCGACCTCTGAGTCGCCCCGCCCTTCGAGCCCTCCCCCAATCCCCCCCCAACCCCTCACCCCAACCCCTCCCCCCAACACGAGAGCGCCCGGTTCCGCCAGGAAGGGACCGGGCGCTGTCGCGGGCGGCCGGTAGGCTCGCTGCCGCTATGACGAACAACCCGGCCATCCCGGACAAGCCGTCGCTCGACGGCATCGAGGCCCGTTTGATCGAACGGTGGGAAGCCGACGGCACCTACCGCTTCGACCGATCCGCCAGCCGCGACGAGGTATTCGCCATCGACACCCCGCCGCCCACGGTGAGCGGGTCGCTGCACATCGGCCACGTGTTCAGCTACACCCACACCGACACGATCGCCCGCTACCAGCGCATGCGCGGCCGGCAGGTGTTCTACCCCCTCGGCTGGGACGACAACGGCCTGGCCACCGAGCGCCGCGTGCAGAACGTCACCGGTGTGCGCTGCGACCCGTCGCTGCCGTTCGACCCCGAGTTCCGTGCTCCCTACAACGGCGACGTGCCGAAGGATCACCGCGCCGTGCCGGTGAGCCGACCGAACTTCGTCGACCTGTGCCGCGAGATCACCCACATCGACGAGCAGGCCTTCGAGGCGCTGTTCCGCCGGCTCGGCCTCAGCGTCGACTGGTCGCTGCTCTACACCACCATCGGCGACCGTGCCCGGCGGGTGAGCCAGCGGGCGTTCCTGCGCAACCTCGCCCGCGGCGAGGCCTACCAGCAGGACGCGCCCACGCTGTACGACATCGACGAGCGCACCGCCGTGGCCCAGGCCGAGATGGAAGACCGCGAGATGCCGGGCGCGTACCACAAGGTGGCGTTCCACCGCCTCGACGGCGGCGGCGACGTGTTCATCGCCACCACCCGCCCCGAACTGCTGCCCAGTTGCGTTGCGATGGTGGCTCACCCCGACGACCCGCGTTACCAGCCACTGTTCGGCACGATGGTGAGCACCCCGCTGTTCGGCGTCGACGTGCCCATCCTCGCCCACCCCCTCGCCGATCCCGAGAAGGGCACCGGCATCGCGATGATCTGCACCTTCGGCGACGTCACCGACGTGGTCTGGTGGCGCGAACTGAACCTGCCGTCGCGTGCGCTCATCGGCTTCGACGGCCGCTTCGCCGCCGAGGTGCCCGAGTGGATCGCCACCGACATGGGCTGCGAGGCCTACATGCAGATCGCCGGCCTGTCGCCGAAGCAGGCGCAGAAGCGGGTGGTCGAGATGCTCACCGCCACCGGCGAGATGGTGGGCGACCCCGAGCCGATCACCCACCCGGTGAAGTTCTACGAGCGCGGCAGCCGCCCGCTCGAGATCGTCGCCACCCGCCAGTGGTACATCCGCAACGGCGGTCGCGACCAGCAGTTGCGCACCGACCTGCTCGAACGCGGCAACGAGCTCACCTGGCACCCCAGCTACATGCAGCACCGGTACGACAACTGGGTGGGCGGCCTGAACGGCGACTGGCTCATCAGCCGCCAGCGCTACTTCGGTGTGCCGGTTCCGGTGTGGTACCGCCTCGACGCCGACGCCAACCCCATCTACGACGACGTGCTCGTCCCCGCCGACGAGGCGCTGCCCGTCGACCCCAGCACCGACTGCCCGCCAGGGTTCACGCCCGATCAGCGCGGCGTGCCCGGTGGCTTCATCGGCGACCCCGACGTGATGGACACCTGGGCCACGTCGTCGCTCACCCCGCAGATCGCGGGCGAGTGGACCGAGCCCGACAGCGACCTGTTCGACCGGGTGTTCCCGATGGACGTGCGCCCACAGGGCCACGACATCATCCGCACCTGGCTGTTCGCCACCATGGTGCGCAGCCACCACGAGCACGGCACCCCGCCGTGGCGCAACGCCGCCCTCAGCGGGTGGATCCTCGACCCCGACCGCAAGAAGATGTCGAAGAGCAAGGGCAACGTCGTCACCCCGATGCACCTGCTCGAGCAGTACGGCACCGACGCGGTGCGGTACTGGGCGGCCAGCGGTCGGCCCGGTGTCGACACGGCGTTCGACGAGAGCCAGATGAAGATCGGCCGCAAGTTGGCCACCAAGCTGCTGAACGTCACCAAGTTCGTGCTCACCTTCGGCGAACCCGATGCCGGCGCAGCACCCACCGAGGCCGTCGATCTGGCGATGCTCGCCCGGCTCGCCGCGGTGGCCGACGACGCCACCGGCGCGTTCGACGGCTACGACTACGCCCGCGCCCTCGAGCGCACCGAGGCGTTCTTCTGGTGGTTCTGCGACGACTACGTCGAACTGGTGAAGAGCCGTGCGTACGGCGACGATCCGACGGGCTCGCAGTCGGGGTCACGCGCGGCGCTCACCCAGTCGGCACGCGCCGCGCTGCGCATCGCATTGTCGTCGATGCAGCGACTGCTCGCCCCCTTCCTGCCGTTCGTCACCGACGAGGTGTGGAGCTGGTGGCAGACCGGTTCGGTGCACGCCACCACCTGGCCCACCAGCGCCGAACTCGCCACCGTTGCCGGCACCGGCCTCGTCGACCCGGCCTGGCTCGAGCCGCTCGGTGAGGTGCTCGCCGCAGTGCGCCGCGCCAAGACCGAGGCGAAGGTGAGCCAGCGCGCCGAGATCGAACGACTCGTCGTGCACGGCCCGGTCGATGCGCACGAGGCCGTGCAGCGCGCGGTCGGCGATCTCCGCGAAGCAGGTTCCATCCGGGCCATCGAGTTCGTCGTCGCCGACGAACTCAGGTGCGTCGTCGATCTCGCCCCTGTAGCCGACTGACTACGGTGGCGTCCGTGCGGCGCGCGACACACCTACCCCATCGCGTGACGGCCCTGATGGCCGGACTGATGGCCGTCATCTCGGTTGGCGTCGGCGCGCACGTGGTCCACGGCGAAACCGGCGAAACCGGCGAAACCGTCAGCGCCCAGGCCACCGACACGGCCCGACGTGGTGCCGCAGTACAGGTGACCGAGACCCTGCCACCACCGCCGGTGCCGGTGCTCGAGCCCGGCGATTCGCTCGACGTGCCCGCCGGGTCGGGCGAGGGTCGCCGCATCGTCTATTCGAAGGGCATCCAGCGCATCTGGCTGATCGAGGACGACGGCACGGTGTTCGGCACCCACCGGGTGTCGGGCCGCATGGACCAGCCCGACTACGGCACGTACGTCGTCCGGTCGCGCAGCGAGTACACGTGCAGCAGGGCGCACAGCGACATCTGCATGCGGTGGATGGTGCGCTTCGCCTGGAGCCGCCGCGGCGACAACATCGGCTTCCACGAGATCCCCAAACGCAACGGGGTGCCGATGCAGCCCGACGCCCAACTGGGCCGACCGCTGTCGGGTGGATGCGTCCGACAAGCCACTGCCGATGCGATCGTCACCTGGAACTGGGCGAGCATCGGCACGGTGGTGGTCGTCGTTCCCTGAAGCCGGGCCCCTGAGCCCGGACCCTGAACCGGCGGGGCCGGCGCGCCTGCTACAAACGCGACATGGAAACACGCGCAGCAGTCCTCTGGGGCAAGGATCAGCAGTGGCAGATCGAGACCGTTCGCATCGACCCGCCACGCGCGGGTGAGGTGATCGTCGAGTGGAAGGTGGCCGGTCTGTGCCACAGCGACGAGCATCTCGTCACCGGCGACATGGTGCCGCCGCCCGAGGCCCTGTCGATGATGGGCATCGACTCGCTGTTCCCGATGATCGGCGGCCACGAGGGCGCTGGCATCGTGCTGGAGGTGGGCGCCGGGGTCACCACGGTGAAGCCTGGCGACCACGTGTCGGCCAGTTTCGTGCCGTCGTGCGGCCGCTGCAAGCCGTGCTCGACCGGCCGCCAGAACCTGTGCGACAACGGCCGGGGCACCTTCGGCGGCGGCATGATCACCGATGGCACCCACCGCCACTTCGTCGGCGACCAGCACGTCGGCCTGTTCGCCAAGCTGGGCACGTTCTCGAATCACGCCTGCGTATCGGAGAACTCGCTCATCAAGGTCGACAACGACCTGCCGCTCGACTGCGTCGCGCTCGTGTCGTGTGGCGTGGCCACCGGCTGGGGCTCGGCCACCAACCGCGCCGCAGTCGCCCCGGGCGACACCGTCGTGGTGGTGGGCATCGGCGGGATCGGCATCAACGCGGTACAGGGCGCCAAGATGGCCGGCGCCAAGCATGTCGTCGCCGTCGACCCGGTGGAGTTCAAGCGCGAGAAGGCGATGGAGTTCGGCGCCACCCACACGTTCTCGTCGATGGAGGAAGCACTCGGGCCGGTGATGGAGATGACCGAGGGCCAGATGGCCGAGAAGGTCATCATGACCCCCGGCGTGATGTACGGCGACCTGATGGAACTGGGCCTCACCCTCACCGGCAAGGGCGGCACCTGCGTGGTCACCGCCGTGGCGCCGATGGAACAGACCCAGGCCGCAGTGAACCTGTTCCAACTGGCGATGTGGAACAAGGAGATCAAGGGCACGATCTTCGGTTCGCTCAACCCGCGGGCCGACATCCCGAAGCTGCTCGGCATGTACCGCGAGGGCCAGTTGAAGCTCGACGAGCTGATCACCCGTCGCTACTCGCTCGCGCAGATCAACGACGGCTACGAAGCGATGCGCCAGGGCGAGAACATCCGCGGCGTCGTCGTCTACGACTGACGCTTCGAGCAGGGCTCCCATCCCGGTGCGGGACCGCGCCTGACCCGACCCCGGCCGTGGGCCACAGCCCGGTAGATTCGTCGGGTCATGAAGCGGACCTGGCCCCAACGCGCGTTGCTCGTCGTCAACTGCATCGTCGTCGTGGCCTGTTTCGCGGGCGCCATCGGCCTGCTCGTCGCCCGCAACGTGTCGAACAGCATCGGCAAGGTCGAACTCGCCGACCCGTCCACCGGCACCACCGTCGCCGGGCCCACCGACGGACAGGCGGTCACCACCGTGGCGGGCGACCCAGCCACCTCCGTCGCACCCGAGAGCACCGGCCCAACCGAGACCTTCCCCGCTGCCGACCCCGCCGCGAAGAACTTCCTCATCACCGGTGCCGACAACAACGCGTGCGTCGACCCGAACTCGCCCTATGCGTCGGCGTTCGGCGACCGGGCCGAGATGGGTGAGCGCAGCGACACCATCATGCTGATGCGCGTCGACCCGTCGACGAACCGTGCCGCGGTGCTGTCGTTCCCCCGCGACCTGTGGGTGCAGATCGCCGGCCGCCAGAACAAGAACCGCATCAACATCGCCTACGTGAAGGACGAGCCGCAGCGGCTGATCGACACGATCTACCAGAACTTCGGCGTCGGGGTCGACCACTTCATCCAGGTCGACTTCTGCGCCTTCAAGAACATCGTCGATGCAGTGGGCGGCGTTGCAGTGCCGTTCGAGTATCCGGCGCGCGACACCCATTCGGGCCTCGACGTGCCCACCACCGGGTGTTTCACCTTCACCGGCGACCACGCCCTCGCGTATGTGCGCTCGCGGTACTACCAGTACTACAAGGACGGCAAGTGGGTGAAGGACGGCCTGAGCGACCTCGGCCGCGTCTCGCGTCAGCAGGACTTCATCCGCCGTGCGCTCAGCGCCGCACTCGACAAGGGCATCACCAACCCCAGCGTCGCCCGCGGCCTCATCGAGACAGCCCAGAACAACGTCGTCACCGACGACGAACTGAGCGTCAGCCGGATGCTCGAGTTCGCCGGGGTGCTGCGCAACCTCGACCCCGACTCCATCAGCTCGTACCAGATCGAGTCCGAGGGTGCGATGATCTCGGGCCAATCGGTGCTCATCCCACGAATCAAGGGCGACAACATGCGCGCCATCCTCGCCATCTTCCGTGGCGAGGCCCCGCTGGCCGGTGCTCCCGAGCAGGTGTTCGAGACCACCACCACGACCAGTACCACGAGCACGAGCACGACCAGCACCACGGTGAAGCCGACGGCCACCACCAAGCCGGGTACCACCATCGCCGGTGCCACCACCACCAGCACGCCGCGCACCACCACCACGACGAGCACCACCACGACCGTGGCACCCACCACTCTGCCCACCACTCTGCCCGCCACGACGGTCGCCCCGGAAGAGAACGCCAAGGGCGTCGTTCCGCCCCGCGACTACAGCTGCTGAGCAGGGGTCTGAGCAGGGGTCTGAGCAGGCGCCAGCGCCGACTCAACCCTCGAGCACGCGGCCGATCGCGTCGGCCACACTCGACGGGCCCGCTGCCGTCGTGAGCCGGGCACCGGTACGGCGGGCGAAGGCCTCGGCCTCGTCACTGTCACCCTCGGGGGCGATCACCACCAGTTCGTCGAGTCCGCCGGCAGCGGCCAACGGGTCGCCGTCGACCGTGGCCCGGCAGTCGCTCAGCAGGATGGTCACCTTGCGGCCCGCACGACTGCGGCGCAGCTGGTCGGCAGCGCCCAGCAGCGCACCGGCCAGGTCGGTGGTGCCGAACCCGCGCAGCGCCAGCACATCGTTCACCACTCGGTCGCTGGCCTTGGGCACGTCCTGGCTCTTGGCCACCACCACGTCCTTGCCGAACGCGATGACGCTGTAGTCGGCCGGCGACCGCCAGGCCACCGACGCTGCCGCCACCGCCGAGGTGGCCAGCGGCTTGCCGCCCATCGAACCGCTTCGATCCACCAACAGGCACAGCGCCGTACCCGGCTGCACCCAACCGCGCACCCGCAACCGCTCGGGGTCGACCACGCCGCCGCTGCCACCGGCATCGACCAGCGCATCGAGGCTGGCGTCGATGTCGATGTCGCCGGCATCGGGCCGGTACGGGCGCTCCTCCAACCGACCGACGCCACGCGGGCGGCTCGGTCCACGGCGGCTGATGTCGAGGAACAATCGACCGGCGAGGCGACGGGCCAACTCGCGCAACCCTTGGTCGGTGGCGCCGGTGAGATCGGCCAGCATCGCCATCGTCTCATCGGGGTCATCGGCCATCGCCTCGTCGACCGCCGCCTCGTCGAGTTCGCCCACCTCGGGCGACACCTGCTCGAAGCGCGGATTCCGGGCGAGCTCGCGACGCGACGTG
>JBIIDH010000193.1:0-3461 GCA_044238435.1 Ilumatobacteraceae bacterium
CGTCGCCGCTGTAGCCGCTGGTGCCGGTGCCGGCGATGGTGGTGATGATGCCGGTTGTGGCGGTGACTTTGCGGATGCGGTGGTTGTAGGAGTCGGCGATGTAGATGTTGCCGGCTGCGTCGACCGCGGCCCCGAACGGGCCGTTGAGCTGGGCGGTGGTTGCTGGGCCGCCGTCGCCGCCGTCGCCGCTGGTGCCACTACCGGCGATGCTGATGATGTCGCCGACTGCAGCGGCCGCCACCGACGTCGGGACGAGCGAGATCACCAGCCCAGTGGCGACAAGTGCCGCAGCCTGTGCTGATGCCATCACCCGCCGTGAGAAACGACGTGTGATGGAGCGATCAGTGGCGGGAGATGTTCGACGGAATCCGAGGAATTGGCGCATGGAGCCATCTTCTGGATTCCGTCATTCCGTGTCATCCGTGCGCACACGCATCTTTTCCGTGCGTGCGTCTGCGTGTGCGGGTCAGCGGCCCTTCCAGACGGGCGGGCGCTTCTCGATGAAGGCGTCATTGCCTTCTGTGGCATCGTCGCTGTCGACCGCGGCGCGATAGCTGGGGTAGGTCTTGATCTCGCGCATCGCCTCGATCGGGTCGAGGTGCACGGTGCGGCGGCCGATGTCCAAGATGGCGGCGACGCTGAGTGGGGCGGCCCACATCACGTCGTGGGCGAGGGCGGTGGCGGTGGCCAGCAGGTCGGCGGCAGGCACCACCCGGTTCACCAGTCCCCAGCGGGCGGCTTCGTCGGCGCCCATGCGGCGGCCGGTGAGCAGCAGCTCGCGGGCCAGTGGTCCGGGCAGCAGTTGCGGCAGGCGCACGGCACCGTTGTCGGGCAGGATGCCCAGGCCCGCCTCGGGCAGGAAGAACTGGGCGTGCTCGGCGGCCACGATGAGGTCGGCCGACATCGCGATCTCGAACCCGCCGCCCACGGCCATGCCGTTCACGGCGGCGATGACGGGCTTGGTGCGGTTGGGGAGTTCGGGGAACCCGCCGAAGCCACCCGGGCCGTAGTCGCTGTCGAACGCCTCGCCCTCGGCGGCGGCACCGAGGTCCCACCCGGCCGAGAAGAACCGTTCGCCCGCACCGGTGACGATCACCACCCGCACAGCGGGGTCGGCCTCGAAACCGACGAACGCGTGGCCCATGCCCTGGCTGGTGGGGGCGTCGATGGCGTTGGCCTTCGGCCGGTCGATGGTGAGCGTGGCCACCCCGTCGACCACCGACACGTGGAAACCAGGATGCGGTGTATCGGTCATGAGCGGTCCTCCACGATGAGCAGGGCGTCGACGGCAGTGGCACCACGGATGCCCACCAGCACGGGATTGAGCTCGACTTCGACGACGTCGGTCGCCACAACGGCGTCGGTGAGGCGCACGACGAGGTCGACGAGGGCGTCGACATCGGCGGCCGGTCGACCGCGGAACCCGGTGAGCAACGGGTACGAGCGCAGGCGGGTGAGGGCGGTGGCCACCTCGGCGTGCGTGACCGGGGCGAGCAGGTGGGTGACGTCGCTCCACAGTTCGGTGGTCACCCCACCATGCCCGATCGACACCAGCCAGCCGACGGGCGCGTCGCGCCGCACGGTGACGAGCACCTCGGCCACCACATCGGTGACGGTGGCCTCAACGAGGAACCCGGCGTCGGTGCCGGGCATAGCGTCGAGCGCTGCGGCCAGTGCGGCCTCGTCGCGCAGACCCACCTTCACTGCGCCGGCCTCGCTCTTGTGGGCGTGGCCGAGGGCCTTCAGGGTGACCGGATAGCCCACCCGCTGGGCGGCGGCCAGCACGGCGTCGCGTGCAACCACTTCGCCCACCGGAACAGGGAGGCCCAGGCCGCGCAGACGCTGCTTGGCGTCGGCCTCGTTCACCAACCGGGTCGAACCGGGCGCCACCACATCGGCGTGCGGCGCGTTGCAGCGGCGGCCCACCGTGGCCGCGGCGTCGAGGGCGGTGAGCGCCTCGCCCAGGCCCAGCATCGGGGTGAGGCCGCGGGCGGCGATGTGCTGGCGGAACGGTTCGTTCAGGCACTCCGCCAGGGTGGCCACCACCACGGCACGTCGGCCGGTTGTGTCGGCGGCGTCGGCCAGTGCGTCGGCGGCCACGTACCAGCTCGACGGGTCGTTGTCGGGCGACGGCGGGCCGTCGAGCACCAGCATGGTGGCGTCGTGCGGGCCGTCCATCACGGCGGTGAAACAGGCGGCCATGGCAGCCCGGTCGCCCCACATGAACGTGTGGTAGTCGAACGGGTTGCTCACGCTGACCAACTCGGTGAGGGTGCTCTCGATGCGTTCGCGCTGCTCGTCGGCGAAGGGCTCGAAGCGGAGACCGGTGCCCTCGGCACGGTCGGCCACCAGCGATGCCTCGCCACCCGAGCAGCTGAGCGACACCACCCGCGGCCCGCCCAGGCGGCCGCCGGTGTCGAGCAGCTTCAGGGTCTCGAGCAGCTCGGCGGGCGTGCGCACCGTGGCCACGCCGTAGCGCTCGAACATCGCGTCGTAGGCGGCGGCGCGACCGGCCATCGAGCCGGTGTGCGAGGTGGCGATGGCGGCCCCGGCGGCCGAACGGCCGGTCTGCAGCGCCACCAGCGGCACGCCCTGCGCGTGGGCGCGAGCGGCCACGCGGGCGAAGTGCTGCGGGTTGCGCACGGCTTCGAGGAACATGCCGATGGCAGTGATGCGCGGGTCGTCGAGCAGTGCCTCGATGGCGTCCTCGCTGCCCAGGCTGGCCTGGTTGCCCACCGTGATCATGCTGCCCAGCCGCAGGCCGCGCTGCTGGAACGTGAGGTTCACACCAACGTTGCCGCTCTGCGACACGATGGCCACGCCCCGCTCGAAGCGGCCGCAACCGTGCTCGTCGGGCCACAGCGCCACCCGGTCGAAGGTGTTCACGAAGCCGTAGCAGTTGGGGCCGAAGAACGGCACGTCGCCCGCAGCGTCGAGCAGTTCGGTCTGCAGGTCGCCGTCGCCGGTCTCGGCAAAGCCCGAGCCGTAGCACACGGCGCCACCGGCACCGATGTCGCTGAGCACTCGCATGGCCTCCACCGTGAGGTGGCGGTTCACGCCCAGGAACACTGCGTCGGGCACACCGGGCAGGTCGGCCAGGGTGGGCACCGTGGGCACTCCGGCCAGATCGGCGCGGCGCGGGTGCACCGGCCAGATGGGCCCCTCGAAGCCCAGCTTCAGGCACTGCGCCACCACCCGCTCGGCGGGTGCACCGCCTACCACGGCGATCGATCGGGGCGACAGCAGACGACGCAGATCGGCCATGGCTCAGCCGCCGTAGGGGCGCAGCATGGCGCGGCTGATGATGTGCCGCTGGATCTCCGAGGTGCCGTCCCAGATGCGGTCGACGCGGGTGTCGCGCCACATCCGTTCGAGCGGCAGTTCGTCCATCAGGCCCATGCCGCCCAGGATCTGGATGGCCTCGTCGGTGACGAACTGGCACATCTCGCTGGAGAACACCT
>JBIIDH010000022.1:0-37969 GCA_044238435.1 Ilumatobacteraceae bacterium
GGTGTCGACGGCGAACGGCACGATGACCATCTCCATCTCCATGCCGATGCGCATCTGCTCGGGATCGTTGATGGTGAGCCGGCTCTCGACGATGACCTGGTCGCCCAACTGCACGTAGCCCACGCCGTACGGCACGAACTCCTTCGCCGACTCGGTGCCGGCGTAGGGCGGGTTCTTCGGTAGGAAGCCCTGGATGGTCCAGCTCCACAGCGTGCCGCGCCGGGGCAGCAGCACCTGCTCGACCACCCGCGACGAGGTCTTCGGGCACGAGGTGGCCTGCGGGAACACCGTCACGCCGCTCTCGGGGAAGTAGCTGCCGATCAACCGGGGGTCGTCGGCGGGCCAGGTGAACACACCTTCGGTGACAGCGATCTGTTCGGACACGTCGTCATCGTCGCACGTAGGCTGCCTGCGCGATGAAGTGGACGGTGCACGGCGAACGGGTCATCTACGACAGCCCCTGGGTGCGCCTGGCGCTCACCGATGTCGAGATCCCGGGTGGGTCCCGCTTCGAGCACCATGTGGTGCGCATGCCCGCCGAGGCCGCGGGCACCGTGGTGGTCGACCCCATGCGCGGTGTGCTGCTGCTGTGGCGGCACCGCTTCACCACCGACACCTGGGGCTGGGAAGTGCCGGCCGGGCGTGTCGACGAGGGCGAGACGCCCATCGAAGCCGCAGCTCGCGAGGCCTACGAAGAGACCGGCTGGCAGCCCGGGCCGTTGACGCTGCTCACCACCTATCACCCCCACAACGGGTCGAGCGACGCCACGTTCCACCTGTTCGTCGCCGACGGCGCCACCTACGTGGGCGACCCACCCGACGCATCGGAGAGCGAGCGCGTGGAGTGGCTCACGCTCGACCAGGTGCGCGCCGAGATGGCCGCGGGCCGGGTGCTCGACGGCCTGTCGCTCACCGCCCTGCTGTGGTGGATGACGCACCATCACACGCGATCTTGACAAGACTGTGCTCCAGCAGCGGGGCAGTCCTGCCGATGTCTGCAGTGACACCTAGGAGGATCCACCCGTGACCAAGAAGACTCTCGCCGCAGCCATCGCCACCCTGGCCCTGCTCGGCGCATCCTGTGGCGGCAGCGACGGCGGCAGCGGCGATGCAGCCAAGATCGCCGACAAGATCATGACGTCGGCGAAGGACGAGGGCATGGATCTCGACAAGTCGTGCGTCACGAAGTTGGCCGAGAAGTTCAACGACGCCGACACCGCGATGCTCGTCGACAACCTCGACAACGAGGACTTCGACCTCGATCAGCTGAGCGACGAAGGCGCTGCCCTCGGGATGCAGGTGATCGGCTGCGCCGACAAAGATGCCCTCGTCGACATGATGATGGAAGAGATCGGCGACGTGCCCGGCGCCGATCCGGAGTGCATCCGTGCAGCACTCGACAAGCTCGACACCGACGCACTGATCGAGTTGGGCGAGTCGGAAGGCGATCCGAGCAGTTCGTCGGGCGAGGCCCTGATGACCGATGTGATGGCCTGCCTCACCGGCAGCTGAGTCAGCGCAGCAGGGTGCCGTCGATCATGCGTCGCAGCATGGCTACGGCATCGGCATGACGTCGAGCGTCTCCGGTCTGGTCGCTGAAGCGGGCCAGGCCGGAGAGCACGGCGGTGAGCAGGTCGCCCAGGGCATCGGGCGACACACCGTTCGCCAGTTCGCCGCGGTCGGCCGCATCGGCCGCCAGGTGGTGCAGGAAACGGTGGTGCTGGGCTCGCACGGGGGCGAGCAGCGCGCGTAACTCGGGATGTCGCTGGGCTTCGCCCGCCACACCCACCACGAACGCAGCGATGGAGGGATCGATGCGGTTGGTCTCGACCGCGGCGTCGAGCACTGCGCCGAAGCGGTCGCGCAGCGTGTCGTGCCCGACGACCGCCTTCTCGAACGAGCCGTAGACGATGGCTTGCACCTGCTCGTAGACGGCCGCGTAGAGCTCGGCCTTCGAGGGGTAGTAGTGGTAGATCGCTCCGCTGGTGATGCCCGCTGCGGCAGCGATGCGCTTGTTGGTGGTGGCGTCGAAGCCGTCGCGGGCGAACAGGCCGCGGGCCACATCGAGCAACCGCTCGTGTGTCTCGGCCGAGGCGACGTCCTTCGGTCGACCCAGCCGCCGGCCGGATGTCGGCACGGGCTGAGGGGCTGCAGACATCGGTCAGCTCGACTTCTTCGGCCCCGGGTCGACCGGGATGCCGAACTTCACCCTGTTGTGGGCGTGGGCGAGGTGCTGGTTGGTGAACGCAGCCCGAAGCGCCGTCCACTGACCCTGCGCCTCGAGCGTCTGGTTCACGCTCTCCTTCGCCAACTTCAGGGCGAAGCTGGGCCGCTGGGCGATGCGTCCGGCCATCGACATGGTGAACGAGCGCAGGTCGGCCGACGGCACGACGTGGTTCACCATGCCCAGCCGGTGGGCCTCCTCGGCCGTCACCCAGTCGCCCGTGAACAACAGCTCCTTGGCCTTGCGGGCGCCGAACTCCCACGGGTGGGCGAAGTACTCGACGCCGTTCACACCCATGCCCACCACCGGGTCGCTGAACACCGCGTCGTCGGCAGCGATGATGACGTCGGCCACCCACAACAGCATCAGGCCACCGGCGATGGTCTTGCCCTGCGCCGCGGCGATGAGCGGCTTGGGGATGTTGCGCCACCGCCAGCACATCTGGAAGTAGACCTCCTCCTCCCAGGCCATGTGCCCCTCCTGGCCCTCGCGGCCGTAACCGCCGTGGGTGGAGACGAGGTCGAAGTCGCGGTGGCTCTCGGTGTCGCGCAGGTCGTGCCCGCTCGAGAAGTGCGGGCCGTCGGCCTGCAGCACGATGACCTTCACGTCGCTGCGCCGCGCCGCGTCGTCGAACGCGGCGTTCATCTCGTAGGTCATCCGCTTGTTCTGCGCGTTGCGGCTGTCGGGCCGGTCGAGGGTGACCACGGCGATGCCGTTGGGGCCGGGCTCGACGACGTCGTAGCGGATGGTCTGGAGGGCGTCGAGCGACACGCTCATGCTGGGGCTCCTGAATGTTGGGCGGGAGTACAGGTGAGATGCAGCGCCGACAGCCCGCGCAGGGTCATCGACAACTCGCGGTGGGTGGGTGCATCGACCGAGGTGTCGAGCGCCCAATCGGCGCACCGGTCGAACAGCAACTCGAACGCGATGCGCGCCTCGCTACGCGCCAGGGCGGCGCCGGGGCAGAAGTGCGGACCCTGACCGAACGCGAGGTGGGTGCGCGCGTTGTCGCGGGTGATGTCGAACGCCGCGGCGCCCGGGTACTTGGCGTCGTCGCGGTTGGCGCAGCCGTACATCATCATCAAGATCGACCCGGCGGGAACGGCCACACCTCCCACCTCCACATCCACCTTGGCCACGCGGGGCAGCATCTGCACCGGCGACTCGTAACGCAGCGCCTCCTCCACCAGGTTGGGGATGAGGCTGCGGTCGGCCAGCACGGCTGCCATCTGCGCCGGGTGCTCGAGCAGGGCCAGCATGCCGGCGGCGATGAGCTTGGTGGTGGTCTCGTTGCCCGCCACCAGCAACTGCTCGATCACGTTCAGCAGTTCGGGCATCGACAGCTGTTCACCGGCGCGTTCACCCGAGTCGAAGCGGGCCTGCACCAGGTCGCTGAGCAGGTCGTCGCGGGGGTCGGTTTCGCGTTCGCGGCAGCGCTCGGCCATGTAGCGCTGCATCTCCACCCTGCTGCGTGCGCACTCGAGCTGACGCTCGGGGCTGAGCAGTCCCGACAGCGGGGCCACCGAATCATCGCTCCACCGCTTGAAGGCCGGCATGTCGGCCCGGTCGACACCGAGCGCGTCGGCGATGACGGTGAGCGGCAGGCCGACGGCGAACTCGCTCACCAGCTCGACGCGTCCGGTGTCGGCCCAGCGGTCGATGAGGTCGTTGGCGATCTGACGGATCTCGCCCTCGAGTTGGGCGACGCGCTTGGGCGTGAAGGCCTTGTTCACCAGCGCACGGAACTGGGTGTGGCTGGGCGGGTCGTTGGTGAGCAGCGTGTTCACCGACGGGTAGGCCTCGGCCTGGATGGCGCGCAACTCGTCCGACGGCGGCGGCGCGGTGAACGAGTTGCGCATGTTGCTGCTGAACCGCTCGGTGTCGCGCACCACCGCCATCACGTCGTCGTAGCGGCTGACGAGCCAGAAACCCAGGGGCGTCTGGTGCACCGGGGCTTCGTTGCGCACCCGCTCGAAGAACGGGTAGGGACATTCGAGCACCTCGGGGCTGACGAGGATCTGCTGGGTGATGTCGCTCATCGTTCACCGTCCTGTCGAGAAGGGTCGTGAGGGGTTGCGGTGCGGTAGTCGCCGAACTGCTCGTCGCGTTCGCTGAGCGCCGTGGTGACACCCTGGGCGAACCGGGCGAAGTACTCGCGTGAACTGCGCTGGTGGAAACCGAGGGCGTTGATGTCGGCGGTGGCACGCATGCCGTCGCGCATGCCCATCGCCTCCATGGCCCGGTGGACGACACGCTTGTTCAGCGCCTGCAGATCGGGCGGCACCTTGGCCACGCGGGCGGCGATCTCGAGCACGCGCTCGTCGAGTTCGTCGGCAGCAAAGGCTCGGTTGGCGAACCCGGCCGCTACGGCCTCGTCGCCGGTCATCGAGTCGCCCGTCAGCATCGCCTCCATCGCTTTGCGCATGCCCATCAGCCACACGTGCCAGGCCATGTCGGGCGAGCTCATCGACCGCACCGGCGGGTAGCCCACCTGTGCGTCGTGCGCCACGTACACGAGGTCGCACGCAGTGGCCAGTTCGGTGCCACCGGCGAGGCAGTAGCCGTGCACCTGGGCGATGATGGGCGTGGCGAGGTCCATCATCTCGAACCAGCCATGCAGCACGTGGCGGGCCCAACCGCCGTCGGCCTTGGTGATGGGCCAGGGCAATGGCTCACCGGGATCTTGCGCCAGGTCATATCCGGCCGAGAAGCAGGCACCTGCACCGCGGATGACGATCACCCGCACGGCCGGGTCGGCGTCGGCGGAGCGGAGCGCCGCGAACAGCTCGGTGCGCAGCGCATTCGACAGCGCGTTGCGCTTGGTGGGTCGGTTGAGGGTGAGCCGGCACACGGCCTCGGCCGGATGGTCGACGAGCACCAGCGGTGCAGCCTGGTCAGCCAATGGTGCGCCCACCTTCCCAGTAGGGCGCGCGCAGCGCCCGCTTGTTCACCTTGCCCATCGCGTTGCGGCCCACCGTGCTGACGATGTCGACGGTGCGCGGGCACTTGTACCCGGCGAGGTGCTGACGGCACACGCCGATCAGTTCGTCGGCCGACGGCGGGTCGGCCGGGTCGAGCGGCACCACGAGCGCCTTCACCGCCTCACCGAGGTCGGCGTCGGGCACACCGATCACCGCCACGTCGGCCACCTTCGGGTGGGCGATGATGACCGCCTCGGCCTCGGCCGGGTAGATGTTCACGCCACCGGCGACGATCATGTCGCTGAAGCGGTCGGTGATGTACACGTAGCCGTCGGTGTCGACGTAGCCGATCTCGCCGATGGTGAACACGCCCGGCCGCAGGTGCGCCTTGGCGGTCTTGTCGGGGTCGGTGGCGTACACCACACCGCGGCCGGTCGAGTCCTCGAAGTACAGCCGGCCCTCGGTACCGGCCGGCACCTCGTTGCCTGCCTCGTCGACCACGACGGCTCGCGTGAACGGCGGGATGCAGCGGCCCACGCTGCCGGGGTGCTCGAGCCACTCCTGGCTGCTGATCGAACAGATCGTGCCCACCTCGGTGCTGCCGTACGCGTCGGAGAACACCGGACCGAACCACTGGATCATCTCGTGCTTCACATCGATGGGGCAGGCCGAGCCGGTGTGGGCGATGAGCTGCATGCTCGACACGTCGTAGCGGGCACGCACCTCGGCCGGCAGTTCGAGCATGCGCTTGAAGTGGGTGGGCACCATCACCGTGGTCTCGGCACGATGGGTGGCGATGGCCTCGAGTACCCGCTCGGGGTCGAACCGGCCGAGCACCACCACCGGCACACCGGCCGCCAGCAGACGCATGCCCGACAGCGGACCCGTGTGGTACATCGGCCCAACCACCAGGTGGGTGCCGAAGAGGGCGAAGCGGCCCTTCGCCAGCGCCTCGACGTGCTCGACCACGGTGGCTCCGCCGGCGAACATCTGCGGCGGCAGTTCGACCGCTTTGGGAAAGCCGGTGGTGCCGCTGGTGTACATCAGGTTGGGCCGCGGCGCCACGTCGGTGCGCGGATCGTCGGCCGACGCAGCGGCCAGCCAGGCCTCCCACTCGACGGGTGCGCCCAGACTGCGCCACGCCACCACCAGCGGCACACCTGCCTGCTCGGCCGCCTCGATGCCGCGTTCGAGGTTCTCGGGCCCGACGAACAGCACGGCGGTCTGCGAGTCGCGCAGGATGTACGCCACCTCGTCGGCGGTGAGGTGGAAGTTCACGGGCACCGTGCTCACCCCGGCCAGCAGACCGCCGAGGTGGGCGAGGACGGTCTCGGCCGAGTTCTCGGCGTACACGGCCACCCGCCGAGCAGCCCCGAGCGGCGTGGCGTGCAGGGCGTTGATCACCCGGTCGAGGGTTGCGCTCACCTCGGCCCAGCCCAATGCCACGCGGTCGTCGCGCAAGGCCACCTCGTCGGGCTGCTCACTCGCTCGTCGTGCTGCTACCAGCGCCATCGCTCCCCCATCGCCCGTGCCCCAGTGTCACGGACGCCCCGAATCTAACCAGCGGGTCAATTCATGCCCTCACCGGGCCCCAGACGCGGCAACGGCCCGCCCCGAGGGGCGGGCCGTTGCCGTCGAACCGATTCGGTGAGCCGGGGTCAGCTCTCGAAGCTGGTGATCAGTTCACCCACGTCGGTGAACGTCGCGCTGTCGGCGTCGTACTGCACGACGACGAGCGACTCGGCGAGGAACGGATCGGCCTCACCGTCCATCTTGTCGACCACGCCGGGGCGGGCCAGCGACGGCGCGTACTCGAAGTTGCGGGCAGCGTTGATGATCGAGGCCCGGGTGAGGCCCTCGGGCGACTCGGCAGCCTGCTTCAAGATGGCGACCGTGATCTCACCGGTGTTCCAACCGGCAGCAGCCGTGGTGATGATGTCCTTCTTGCCCAGGCCGTCCATGAAGGCGATGTACTCGGCAACGGTGGGCTCGGCCTGGACGGCCGGGTCGTTGATGTCGAGCAGGTTGTTGCTCGTGTACAGGCCGTCGGCTGCCGGGCCGGCAGCACCGAGGATGAGGCTGCTGGCACAGGTGTTGGTGATGAACACCTGCGGGTCCCAGCCGGCGTTCTGCGCCTTGGCATTGGCCAACTCGGTGAGGAAGCCGATGCAGCCGGCGCCCAGCGGCACCGCCATGATGACGTCGGGCTTCTCGCCGGCGATGGTGGTGATCTGCGAGGTGGGCGGGTTCGAGTCGGTGGGCTCGATGGTCTGCGTGCCCAGGATCTCGAGGTTGTAGTCGCCTGCGACCTCGGTGAACGCGTCGGCGTAGATCTGGCCGAACTCGTTGTTCACGTGGAACAGCGACACGGTGGCGCCGTCGGGGAACAGTTCAGCGATCTGTGCTGCGTACACGGCGGACTCGACGGTGTAGGGCACCAGGAGACCGGTGGTCCACGGGTAGTCGGCCACCTGACCCCACGCCGGCGAACCGGTGAGGGCGTTCAGCTGCGGGATGCACTCGTCGTTCAGCACATCGCGCACTGCCGCGTTGTTGGGCGAGCCGATGATGCCCGAGAACAGGTTCACACCGGCATCGATCTGCTTGGCCACCGCACCCGGGGTGAGCTCGGCGTTGTACTGGTCGTCTTCGATGGTGAGTTCGATCGTGTAGCCGGGCAGCAGACCCTTTTCGTTGGCGAACTGCACATAGGCGTCGAAGCCGTCCTTCACCGGGGCGAAGGCGGCGGCAGCGACACCACCGCTGAGCGGCATGGCCGAACCGATCTTCACGGTGCCCTCGATGGGCGCGTTGGCCGACTCGGGGTCGACGCAGTCGTCGGTGTTCACGGCCCAGGCAGCGGGGGCTGCCGTGGTCTCCGGGGCGGCCGAGGTCTCGGGCGCTGCCGTGGTCTCTACTGCGGCGCTGGTCTCGGGCGCTGCCGACGTCTCTACTGCGGCGCTGGTCTCGGGCGCTGCCGTGGTGGACGCCGACTCGTCGTCGCTGCCACAGGCTGCAACGAGCAGCATGCCGGCGGCGAGCAGAGCGGCGGTCTTGGTACCGCGGTGCTTCATGAGGTCTCCCCCTCGTGGTGTTGGTTGGTCTCGGGAACGAGAGCGCCGAGGGTATCGGCGCCTCCCACGGCCGCCACGGTGCCGGTTCCCGCTGGGCGGGGCAGCACGCGTACCAGCCGCGGACTATGGCGCTTCCACAGGCCCACGAGGCCCAGTGGTGCGACGAACATGAGCACGATGAGCAGCACCGAGAAGATGCCGGCGCCGGGCGGGATCTTCGACCAGCCGAAGAACGGCCGCAGCAGGGCTGGCACGCTGTCGTCGTCGGCCCACGAGCCGGTGCGATCGGTGACGAAGACGTACAGCACCGAGCCGATGACCGGACCCCACAGCGACCCGGCACCACCGATGACCATGACGATGAGGAACGTGAGCGAACCGATGATGGTGAGGCTGGCGATGTCGGGCGACACGCTGCCGATGCGAATGGCGGTGACCGAACCGGGCAGCGCGCACAGCCCGGCCGAGATGCCGAACACGAAGGCCTTGGTGGCCACCAGGTTCACGCCCATCACCGCGGCAGCGGTCTCGTTGTCGCGCACCGCCACCAGTGCTCGGCCGGCACGGCTCTTCACCACGCCGCGACACACGATGTAGACGACGATCGCCACCACGGCGGCGATCCAGTAGTAGAACGCCGTCTTCGCCTCGAGCGAACGGAGGTCGCCGAACGGGTCCCAGCCGAAGATCTCGAACCGACGCATCTGGCCCTCTTTGCGACCGATGTCGAAGCCCGTGGTCTGCACCTGACTGTCCTTGTTGGGCAGGCCGGGGCCGCCGCCGGTGAGCCAGGCGACCTTCTTCCACCGCAGGAAGTTGGGAAACACGAGTGCCAGCGACAGGGTGACCAGTGCCAGGTACACGCCCTTGATCCGCGACGCGGGCAGCGACACGAGCACACCCACGACGAACGCCACGACGAAGGCGACCGGGAAGGTCCACCACGGGCTCCACCCCCAGCGCGACACGCAGATGCCGGTGGCGTAGGCGCCGATGCCGTAGAACGCCGAGTGCCCGATGGAGATCTGCCCGGTGTAGCCGAGCACCAGGTTCAGTGCCATGGCCGCGCACATCAAGGTGAGCGCCTCGGTGGCCGAAGTGATGGTGCCGTTGCCAGCCCTGGTGGGTACCCAGATGAGCGTGCCCACCACGATGGCGGTGGCGAACAGACGGAGCGCCCAGTGCCCGGCGCTGCCCTCGCGGATGGTGACCAGCGACTTCATACGCGCTCGACCTTCGTCGTGCCGAACAGGCCGGAGGGTTTGAACAGCAGCACCACCACGATGACGATGAAGGCCACGGCGATCTTCATCTCCTGGCCGACCCACTCGGGCAGGTAGCCGGCAACCATGTTCTCGATGACGCCGATGGCGAGGCCGCCGATGACGGCGCCACCCGGGCTGTCGAACCCGCCGAGCGTTGCGGCCGCCGAACCGTAGATGAACACCGTGAACATCAGCCCGAGGTTGACGTTGTTGTTGATCCCCGCGAACACCACGCCACCAATGGCGCCGATGGCCGCCGCAAGTCCCCAACTGGCCATGAGCACCGTGTTGGTGCGAATACCCACCAGCTTGGCGCTCTCGATGTTGCTGGCCACGGCCCGCATCGACAGGCCGAACTTGGTCTTGTTGAACAGCAGGAACAGCAGGCCGGTGATGGCCAGCACCAACAGGAACACGCAGATCGACTCGATCTTGATGGCCGCACCGAAGATGGACACGAAGTCGTCGGGCTTGTCGGGGAACAGGCTGGGGAACTCGCTCTGCTTGCTGCCCACCCCCGAGTTGGGCAGCAGTTGATCACCCCAGATGGCGCCGTCGAGCCAGTTCAGGAACTGGAACAGGCCGATGGTGACGATGAACACCGCGAACGGCGACTTCTTGCTGACCGGACGCACGAGCGCCACCTCGGCCACCGCGCCGACCACGAAGCCGACGAGCACACCCACCAGGAGAGCCGGATAGATCGACCAACCCCATTCGCCCATCTGGTACACGACGTAGGTGGCGAACAGGGCCATCTCGCCCTGGGCGAAGTTGAGGTGCCCGGTACCGCGGTAGATGATGACGAGACCGAGGGCGATGAGCGCGTACACGCTGCCCTGGCTGAGGCCGTCGAAGAGTCGTTGCAGGAACAGTTCCATCAGAACCCCAGATACGCCTTGCGCACCGAGTCGTCGGCGCTGAGTTCCTCGGCCGACCCGGTGGCCACGATGCGTCCGGTCTCGAGCAGATACACCCGGCTGGCGATCTGCATGGCGAGGTTGGCGTTCTGCTCGACGAGCAGCACCGACAACCCGGTCTCGGCATTCAGCCGGGTGATGACCTGGAACAGTTCCTGGGTGATGAGCGGGGCGAGGCCCAGGCTGGGCTCGTCGCACAGCAACAGACGCGGCCGGCTCATCAGCGCCCGGGCGATGGCGAGCATCTGCTGCTCGCCGCCGCTGAGGCTGCCCGCCCGCTGGGTGCGGCGCTCGTGCAGACGCGGGAACACCTCGAACCAGCGGTCGATGTCGGTGCCGATCTCGCGGTCGGAGCGCACGAACGCACCCGTGCGCAGGTTGTCTTCGACCGACAGCTCGGGGAACGTGCCACGACCCTGGGGCACCTGGGCCACACCGGCGCGCACGATGGCATCGGGCGAGCTCTTCGCGATGGACACACCGTCGAACTCGATGGTGCCGCTGCGACCGATCATGCCGCTGACAGCCCGCAGGGTGGTGGTCTTGCCCGCACCGTTGGCGCCGAGGATGACCACGATCTCGCCCGAGCCGACCTCGAGCGAGAGATCGTCGAGCACGTTCACCTGGCCGTAGCCGGCACGCACGCCCGAGAGGTGCAGCACGCCGGTCATGCGGTGGTCCCCAGATACGCCTCGATCACGCGCTGGTCGGCCTGCACCTCGGCAGGTGTGCCCTCGGCGATCTTGCGGCCGAACTCCATGGCCACCACCTTGTCGCTGATGCTCATCACCATCGACATGTGGTGCTCGACCAGCAGCACCGTGAGGGCGAACTGGTCGCGGATCTGCACGATGGTGGCACCGAGCTCGTCGACCTCGCTGTGGGTGAGCCCGCTGGCCGGCTCGTCCATCAGGAGGAACGTCGGCTTTGCGGCAAGAGCCCGAGCGATCTCGAGTCGCTTCAACGTGCCGAACGGCAACCCGGCAGCCGGGTGGAACATGAGCGGGCCGAGACCCAGCTGGGTGAGCAGATCGCCCGCGAAATCGCGGGTGCGCCGGTTCTCGCGTGCCACACCGATTCGGGAGATCGCCCGCGCGAAACCGACCTTGCCGTGGCTGTGGGCACCCACCATCACGTTCTCGAGCAGCGACATGGTGGGGAACAGGGCGAGGTTCTGGAAGGTGCGGGCGATACCGAGCCGGGCGATGCCGTGCGGGGGCACCCGCAACAGATCGTGGCCACGGAACGTCACCCGACCGACCGTCGGGTCGTAGATGCGGCTGACGACGTTGAACATCGTCGTCTTGCCGGCACCGTTGGGGCCGATGAGGCCACAGATCTGACCGTCGTCGATGTCGAACGACAGACCGTCGAGCGCCACGATGCCGCCGAAGCGGACCGAGACCTCACTCACCTCGAGCAGACTCACCACCGACCTCCTGGAGCCAGGAGGCTACCCCAGGGGTGACGGGAGAGTGAACACTCTTCGGCCGGCATAAAGGATCGGCCAGTGGGTCGGCCTGACTCGTCACCTGCGGCCGGATGCCCATAGCGTTCGGGCCGTGCCTGCTGAACTCCCCGATCTCGAACTGTTCCGCAAAGAAGCCCGTGTCTGGCTGGAAGATCACGCCGAGCCGCTGGCCGAGGTCGACACCGGTGGCGGGAGCGGCGACGACGAGGCGAGTGTCGCCGTGTGGGGCCAGGGCAGCGACAACGTGGCCGTGTTCCACAACATCTCCGAAGACGAAGAGCGTGCCCGCCTCGAGGCCTGCCAACGCTGGCAGCGCCTGAAGTTCGACGCCGGCTACGCCATGTTGAACTGGCCCGAGGCCGTGGGTGGCCGCGGTCTGCCCACCAGCTACCTGCGGGCCTACAACAGCGAGGAGGCCAAGTTCCACGTGCCGTCGGCCGGCGAGCTGCCGCCCACCTCGATGGGCCTCATCGCCACCACCGTCGCTGCATTCGGCACCCCCGACCAGCAGCAGCGCTTCATCGCCCCGCTGATGCGCCAGGACATCTACGGCTGTCAGTTGTTCAGCGAGCCCTCTGCCGGCAGCGACCTCGCCTCGCTCACCACCCGCGCCGCACTCGACGGCGAGGAATGGGTGCTGAACGGGCAGAAGGTGTGGACCTCGGGCGCCCGGTTCGCCCAATGGGGCCTCGCCATCACGCGCCACGACTGGGATGTGCCGAAGCACAAGGGCCTCACTGCGTTCATGGTGCCCTTCGATGCGCCGGGCGTGGAGGTACGCCCCATCAAGCAGATGAGCGGTGGCGCGAACTTCAACGAGGTGTTCCTCACCGATGTGCGTCTGCCCGACTCGCTACGGCTCGGCCCAGTGGGCGAGGGATGGCGGGTGGCGCTCACCTGTCTGGGTTTCGAACGCGACCACTCCGGTGGCGGCGGTGGCGGCCATGCGGGCGGCGGGTACCGCCAGGTACTCGCTGCAGCCGAGCACTTCGGCCTCACCACCGACCCTGTCATCCGCCAGACGCTCGCCGACCTGTTCATCAACTACAAGGTGGCCCAGTACACCAACCGGCGCGCGGCGGCACGGCTGAAGGCCGGCCAGACCCCCGGCCCCGAGGGGTCGCTCGGCAAGTTGATGTGGACCGCCAACATGGCTCGTGTGTCCGACGCGATCTCGTCGATCCTCGGACCGCGCCTCGTCGCCGACACCGGCGAGTGGGGCACCTACGCCTGGAGCGAGCACGTCCTCGGCGCACCCGGCTACCGCATCGCCGGTGGCAGCGACGAGATCCAGCGCAACATCATCGGCGAGCGGGTGCTCGGCCTCGGTGCCGAACCGCGCGTCGACAAGGACATCCCGTTCAGCCAGGCCCAACGCATCACGAAGTCTTGACAAACCAGGGGTAAATCCCGGGCCACTGCGGCCGATACCTCTGATGTCGACCTGTTCAGGACGACATCGTGGAGGAGGTGAACGGCATGATCGACGGCAAGCACATCGTGGCCCCGAGCCCGTTGTTCGTCCGGAGGGTCGGCGAGCAGCTGGCGTCCGTGCGGGCGGCATCGCGTCGACCGCTGTGGTACATCGCCCGCAAGAGCCAGGGCCGTTTCACCACGGCAACCCTCCGTGACGCCGAGGCCGGCCTGTTGCCCCTCGACGCCGTCACCGTCGCCGACCTCGCCAAGGCCTACGGCTGCGACGTCACCGTGTTGCTGCCCGATCGCCGCGACGGAGTCACCATCAGCCCCGAAGGCCTCATCAGCGCCGGCGGCCGGTCGGTGCCGTTCCAACCCGACGACCCCGCATCGGTGGTTGCCGCCTACTTCTCGCTCGTGCGCTCGCTGCGCTCGATGTCGGAGCACGACCCACTGCCCTTGCGCCGCAACGACGTGAGCGTGATCGCCCAGTTCCTCGGCGAACAGGGCGAGCGGTCGCAACTGCTCGAGGCCATCGTGGCGGTGGCCGAGGCCCAGCGCCGGGTCACCGTGAGCAGCCTGCTCGTCGGCGCCGCCTCTGCCGGCCTGATCGACCTGCCCGCCTCATCGGCGGCTCACAGGTCGGCCGCCGAACACGACGCCGAGAACCACGGCACGCAGCTGTACTACGCCAACGATGCCGCTTCGTAGGTGCGCTCTGCGCACCCGGCCTCCTCGGTGTGCGCCCAGCGCCTCGCTCGCTCCGGCGGACTGAATCGCCGCTACGGCGACGGCTTCGGGTTCGACACCACCTTCGACACGGCGACAGCGGAGTCATCGCGAACCAGCTCGAGCACCGCTGCCGCAATGTCGTCGGCGCTGAGCAGCGGGGTGGCCGCGATGATGGGCTCGAGCCACCGTGCCGGCCGCGTGCCGTCGCCCGTGTGCTTGTGGGTCATGTCGGTGTCGACCATGCCCGGCAGCACTGCATTCACCCGGATTCCTTCGGCGGCGAACCCCGCGCAACTCTCGGTGATGCGCACGACGCCGGCCTTGGTGGCCGAGTAGACGGGATCGTTCGGCATCGGCACCAACGCTGCCACCGATGCCGTGTTCACGATGACGCCGCCGCCGCGCCGACGCAGCGCGCGGATGCCCTCCTGGGTGCCCATCGCCACCCCACCGAGGTTCACGCCGATGACCGCCATGATCTTCTCGAGCGGCGCCTCGGGCCACACCGGTTCACCGCAGATGAGACCTGCATTGTTGTGCACGATGTCGATACCGCCGAAGGCGCTCTCGGCGGCGGCGAACATGGCGCGGACGTCGTCGGGGTCCGACACGTCGGCTCGTACGGCCGATGCACGGCC
The DNA here is from genome assembly GCA_044238435.1 of Ilumatobacteraceae bacterium. Classification (GTDB taxonomy): domain Bacteria; phylum Actinomycetota; class Acidimicrobiia; order Acidimicrobiales; family Ilumatobacteraceae; genus VFMC01. The sequence continues at coordinate 14,662 of JBIIDH010000022.1, forward strand.
ACCCGCGGCGACGATGGCCTCGACGGTGGCCTGAGCCCCCTCGAGATGGATGTCGGCCACCACCACCGCAGCACCGGCCTGTGCCAGAGCGACGGCCGTGGCCCGTCCGATGCCGGTACCGGCACCGGTGACCAACGCGACCCGACCAGCGATGTCCATCGGTTACTCGATGCTCCCGATCTGGGTGCCGACCTCGTAGGTCTCACCTTCTTCGCCGCTGATACGCACCACACCGGCTACGGGTGCCTCGATCTCGTTCTCGACCTTGTCGGTCTCGATCCGGTACAGCGGATCGCCCGGCGCCACCGAGGCCCCATCGGCGACGAGCCACTCGACGAGTGTGCCTTCGGTCATCGACACGCCGAGCTTGGGAATGCTGATTGGGGTAGCCATGACGGGTTTCTTACCCGACCGGCGTGGGATGCTACGAACCGTGACCCCCGAACACGCCCCCGACCCCGCCGCGCCTCCGGACGACTTCCCCGACGACACCGTGCTGCCCTGGTGGCACAACCCGGTGAACCTCGTCGTGACAGCCATCGCCCTGGCCGTGCTGGCCGGCGCCCTCGGTTGGGTGGTTGGCAACAACCGCGCCCTGCCCGACCCCACGCCCACCGACACCGGGTTCCTGCAGGACATGCGGGTGCACCACGAGCAGGCGGTGCAGATGTCGCTCATCTTCCTCGACCGCCCCGACACCGACCCTGCGCTGCAGACCATCGCTCGCGAGATCGTCGTCGGCCAGAACATCGAGATCGGCCGGATGATCCAGTTGCTCCGCGACTTCGGTGCGTCGGAGGTGAACGAGACCGACACGGCCATGGCGTGGATGGACGAACCAGTCGCGCTCGACCGCATGCCCGGACTGGCCACCGCGGCCGATATCGACGTGCTGCGCGCTGCAACCGGCGCCGAGGCGAATCAGACCTTCGTCACGCTGATGACCGCCCATCACCAGGGTGGCATCCATATGGCCGAGCACGCTGCGATGCACGCCGGCACCGACGAGGTGCAGAAGATGGCAGCGTCGATGGTGAAGGGCCAGCGTGGCGAGATCGACGAGATGACGACACTGCTCGCCGCCAGCCAGAGCTAGGCCCAACCAGAACTGGCCCCAACCAGGGCGAGGCCCAACCAGAGCTAGCGCAGGGTGCTGCGGACCGCTGCCTCGATGTCGGCCTGCTGCGGGATGAAGTCGGCCTCGAGGTTCGAGGCGTAGGGAACCGGGGTGTTGGCCCCACCCACGCGACGCACCGGCCCGGCCAGTTCGCCGAACAGTTCCTCGTGGATGCGGCTCGACAGTTCGGCGCCGAAGCCGCACAGCTGCACCGCCTCGTGCACGATGACCGCTCGCTTGGTCTTGGCCACCGAGGTCAGCACCGTGGCCTCGTCGAGCGGTACCAGCGTGCGCAGGTCGACCACCTCGCAGCTCACGCCCTCGTCGGCCAGCTTGGCGGCGACGGCGAGGCAGTCGTGCACCTGGCGGCCGTACGACACGATCGTGACATCGCTGCCCTCGCGCTTCACGTCGGCCACACCCAGCGGGATGCGCACGTCGCCGGGGGGCACCGGGCCTGCTACCGCCGGGTTCCAGTACAACATCATCTGCTCGACGAACAGCACCGGGTCGTCGTCGAAGATCGAGCTGAGCAGCAGGCCCTTCGCGTCGGCCGGGGTGGACGGCACGACCACCTTGATACCGGGCGTGTGCACGGCCCACGCCTCGAGCATCTCGCTGTGCTGGGCGCCGAAACCGCGGCCGGCACCGGCCGAGGTGCGGATGACCATCGGCACGGTGGTCTGGCCTCCGCTCATGTAGCGGATCTTGCCGGCGTGGTTGCTGACCTGGTCGAGGCACACCGCGAGGAAGTCCATGATCATGATCTCGGCGATGGGGCGGTACCCGGCGATGGCGGCACCGATGGCAGCACCGACGATGGCCTGCTCGGAGATGGGGGTCTTGCGCACGCGGTGCGCGCCGTGCTTGGTGGACAGGCCCTTGGTGACCTTGTACACACCACCGGACGGCTCGGCGATGTCCTCACCCAGCATGATGACCTTCGGGTCGATGGTCATGGCGATGTCGAGCGCCTGGTTGATGGCCAGGCCGGTCATCAGCACGGGGATCTCGGGAGCAGCGGTGTCGGTCATGACTGGGCACCTCCGGGCACGGTGGCGTAGACGTCGGTGTAGAGCTCGGACGCATCGGGGTAGGGGCTGTTCATCGCGAACTCGACGGCGTCGTCGATGGCGGCGAGGACCGTCTGTTCGACCTCGGCCAGCTGTTCCTCGGTGGCGTGGCCGTTGGCGAGCAGCCACTCGCGGTACCGCAGCACCGGGTCGGCGGCCATCGCGGCCTTGCGCTCGTCTTTGTCCATGTACTCCATGGCGTCGCCCATGAGATGACCCCAGAAGCGGTAGGTGCGGGCCTCGACCAGGGTGGGGCCCTCGCCGGCACGGGCCCGGGCGATGGCCTCGCCCATCACCTTCCAGGTGGCCACCGGGTCGTTGCCGTCGACGGTGACACCGGCCATGCCGTAGCCGGCGGCGCGGTCGCTGATGTGGTCGACACCGGTGACCATCCGGTAGGGGGTGTGTTCGCCGTACAGGTTGTTCTGGCATACGAACACCACCGGCAGCTTCCACACCGCGGCCAGGTTGAGGCCCTCGTGGAAGGCGCCGATGTTGCTAGCGCCGTCGCCGAAGTTGACGACACACACCCGGTCCGAGCCGTCGAGCTGGGCGGCCAGACCGAAGCCGGTGGCGATGGGGATGCCGGCGCCCACGATGCCCGTGGTGACCATCAGGCCCGACTCGGGGTGGGTGATGTGCATCGGGCCGCCCTTGCCCTTGCAGGTGCCCGTTGCGCGGCCGAGGAACTCGGCCCACAACTCGCGCAGCGGCACACCCTTGGCGAGGTGGTCGTGCAGGCCGCGGTAGATGGTGACGACCTGGTCGTCGGACCGCAGGTGCACCCCCCACCCGGCGCTGATGCACTCCTGGCCTCGCGGCGAGTAGTAGATGAGTTGGATCTGGCCGCTGGTGAGCATCGAGCGGAACCGCTCGTCGCACAGCTTGATGCGGCTCTGGATCTCGAACATCGCGAGCAGGGTGTCGCGATCGGGAGCGTCGGGCCGGTCGGCCCCGGCAACTGAGTCAGCCATGGTCGGGTTCCTACCAGAGCCGAGGCCCGTTGCCGTCATCGGGGGCATATGCTCGCGTCATGTCCCGCGGGCGTCGTGTGTTGGTGGCTGCTGGTGCGCTGCTGTTGGCGGCGTGCGGCACGGCCGAGGTGAGTGTCACCGCCGAGCGTTCCGAGAACGCCGCGGGACCGGTGTCGACCGGTGCACCCTCCCCGGATCCGACCCCGGATCCGACTCCCGATCCCGCTCCCACCGGGTCGGCCGTCCCGGTGGTCACCGACAACGGCAACCCCGACGTCGTGCCGATTCCTCCCGTCAGCGGGGCCATCGACTTCGGCGACGGCAAGCCGGCCAAGGAGTACGACGCCTACCTCGACGCCGCATTCGCCGACATCACCCGGTACTGGGACGACGTCTACGAGCCCACCTACGGCGGCGCGTTCGAGCCGGTCGCCGGGATCTACGCGATGTACCCCGAGCGCAGCGACGACCCACAGAGTTGCGAAGGCCCCATCACCTACGCCGACGTCGAGGGCAATGCGTTCTACACCTCGTGTGGCGACCTCATCATGTACGACGACGCCCTGCTGCTGCCCGATCTGGTGCAGCGCTACGGCACCGCCGCCGTCGCCGTGGTGGCCGCCCACGAGTACGGGCACGCCATCCAGCAGCGGGCGGGCGTGTTCGACCTCGGCCTACCCACCATCGAGACCGAGCAACAGGCCGACTGCTTCGCGGGCGCCTGGGCGGCACACGCCGCACGTGGCGAGGGCGAGACGATCCGCTTCGACGACGCCGATGTGAAGGCCGGTCTGCTGGCCATGATCGAGGTGCGCGACCCACCGGGCTTCGACTCGGCCAACGACCCGAACGGGCACGGCTCGGCCTTCGACCGGGTGGGAGCGTTCCAGGAGGGGTTCATCAACGGCGTCGAACGCTGCGCCGGGTTCATCGACGACCCCAACCCGCGCATCGACCTCCAGTTCCTCACCGAGCAGGAGTTCCAGTCGGGCGGGAACCTGCCGTTCGACCAGATCCTCGCCGAGTTGCCCGTGGCACTCGACACCTTCTGGGTGCCCACCCTGCAGAACAGCAACGTCGCCTTCACCCCGCCCACGCTGCAGGCCTTCGACCCTGCCGGCGCGGTACCCGACTGCGACGGCCGCACCGCGCAGCAACTCGTCAACAACGCCACGTTCTGCGCCGACAGCAACACCATCGTCTACGACCAGGAGTTCGCCACCAAGCTGTACGACGGCATCGGCGACCTGGCGTTCTCGTACCCCATCGCCAACGCGTACAGCGATGCGGTGCAGACCTCCATCGGCAGCCCGCTCGCCGGCGAGCCGCGTGTGCTGCTGAGCGACTGCCTGGTGGGCGCTTGGATCGTCGACATCGTCCCCGCCTTCGACGCCAACGGCAACCCGCAGGTCGATGCCCAGGGCAATCTGCTGGCCCGCAACCCGAACCAGCAGATCCTGTTGTCGGCCGGCGACCTCGACGAAGCCGTCGTCACCGCAGTCGTGCTGGGCGACGAAGCCAGCACCACCGACGTACTGGGTACCGCATTCGAGAAGATCGACGCCTTCCGCGAGGGCGTGCTCGGCGGCCTGCCCGCCTGCCAGGCCCGCCTCGGCTGAGGCGCTCCGTCAGCCCGGCAGCAGCGATGCCACCAGCGCCGCCAGTTCCAGCGGTCGGTCGCCCTGCACGCTGTGGCCGGCGCCGTCGACCACCTCCACCCGCACCGTGGGCTGGCGCCGACGGGCCTCGGCCACGTCGTCGTCGTCGACGACCGGCGACACACCACCACGTACCAGCGTGACCGGGCAGGTGATGGCGGCGAAGTGATCCCACAGCGGCGACAGCACCGCAGCAGTCGGATCCGGGGCCGTCACCGCGCTCTCGCCGGACGCATCGCTCGACGGTGCATCGGTGCGGGCGTGGCCGCGACGGTCGTAGCGCCACTCCCACGAGCCGTCGGCGAGTTGGTGGGCGTTGTGCAGGATGCCGCGCCGCAGCGACGACTCCGAGCGGGTGGGGTTGTGCTGCATGGTGCGCTCGAGCAGCATCTCGAAGCTGGCGAACGACTGCGGCCCGTTGACGAAGTCGGTGACGGCCTTGGTCTTCGCCTGGTTCACTCCCGGCGTGATGTCGACCATCATCAGTTGCCGCACGAGGTGCGGGTGGCGCACCGTCAGCTCCATGGCCGTCAGCCCACCCAGCGACATGCCCACCACCAGCGCAGCGTCGGGAGCGAGTGCCGCCACCGCCACCGCGACGTCGTCGGCCAGGTTGGCGGGGGTGTAGGCGCCGTCGTCGCGCCATCCCGAGTGACCGTGCCCCGGCAGATCGACCGCCACCGCCGGGCGGCCGAGCGCCAACGCCACCGTGTCCCACGTGTGGGCGTTCTGCGATCCGCCGTGGATGAACACCACCTCTGCCGGGGCATCGCCCCAGACGAGTGCGCTCACGGTGCGACCGTCGGCCACCGCCACGTCGACACGTCGCACCACCGGCGGTGCCGTGAACGGCAGGCCGTACTCGGCAGCGTTCTCGTGGAACAGGCCGAACTCGTCGTATGCGATGCGCTCCATGGCCTCATGCTGCCAGGTCGGCTACCGCGACGGTGCGGTCGGGCTGCCGCTGCCGTCGCTCAGGTACCGGGAGGCGCCGGAGGCGCAGTGGTGGTGGTCGTGGTGGCCGGCGGCGTGGTCGTGGTGGTGGTCGGCGGCTTGGTGGTCGTCGTGGTGGTGGCCGGCGGCTTGGTGGTGGTCGATGCCGGCACCGTGGTGGTCGACTTCACCGTGGTGGTGGTCGACGTGGTGGTGGTGGCGTTGGGGTCGGGCTGGTTGAAGCTCGGCAACGACTCCTTCTTCGTGTAGCCCTCGGGTTCCTTGCCATCGTGGCCCCACACGTACACGGCGTCGCCCACCTTCACCAGGTCGGGGAAGTACTCGGCGATGTCCATGTTGATGCGGATACAGCCATGCGACGCGGGCTCCTTGGGCACGTTCTTGGCGCCGTGCACGGCGATGCCGTAGTTGAAGTACACCGGGTTGTACATGCCGCCCAGCGGGCCCACCCGGTTGCCCTCCACCTTGCGACGGAAGCGGAAGATGCCGCCCGGGGTCTTCGAGTAGGCGCACTCCTGCTTCACCACCGGTTCGGGCAGCGGGCTGCCGTCGGCATCGGTGTCGTAGGTGGTGGTCTCGCACCACTGCTTCGGCTGACCGTTCTCGTCGAGTTCTCCGGAGGCGATGTGGGCGATGAGTGTGGGCTTGTCGTCAGCGAAGACCACCATCACCTGCAGCGGCAGGTAGATCTCGACATGCCGGCGCCCGGCACCCATCGGCCGCCGGGGCTGGATGACGATGGCGTCCTGCATCTGCTGCCACAGCTCGTTGTCGACCGCGCTGGCGTTGTCGCTGGCGGCGAGCTGCTGGTACGTGAGGCCGCCGACCAACTTCTTGTAGGCCCACACCGCCTGCTGGGTGCCGCCGCCGAACTGGCCGTCGACCGGGCCGGGGGCGAAGCCGAGATCGGTGAGGCGCTGCTGCACCTGTTTCACGTCGTCGCCGTACGAGCCCATGGTGATGGTGCCCGCCAGATTGCTCTTCACGATGGGGGATGCGGTGCTCTCGACCACCACCGGCTGCTGGGTGACCACCGGCGTCGTCGGCGTCGAGTCGACCGGGACATCGCTCACCACCGCTGCGGTGACGTCCGCCGAGCTGCCGCTGTCGCCACCGCCGGACACACCGGCGAGGACGACGACACCCAGCACACTGCCGGCAGCGACCACCGGGAGCCAGCGGGCACCGGGCTTCGCCGAACTCACGACGACCCCAGGCCCCGAGCCACCGGGGTGAGACCACGCAGCTCACGCCGCAGTTGGAACATCTCGCTGACGATCCGCTTGATGACCGAGAGCGAGCTGAGCGTGCTGACCCCGCGGGTTCGGGGGAAGTAGTCGACGCCGAACTGGATGACCTGAAAGCCCAACTTGCGGGCCCGGATGATGAGCTCGGCGTCGATGAACGAACCTTCGCTCTTCAACGTGACCTGCTGGAACACCTCCCGCCGGCAGAGCTTGAACGCGAAGTTGATGTCGCGCATGCGCACACCGAACAGACGACGGATGAGCACGTTGTAGAAGAACGTGTAGATGGCCCGCGACGGCCCCTCGCCCACCCGGTCGAAGCGGTAGGCGCTGACGATGTCGGCGTCGTAGTAGCGCAGCAGCCGCACGGCCTTGTGCAGCTCGCTCATGTCGAACGGCAGGTCGGCGTCGGTGTAGAGCACGAGGTCGCCCGTCGCAGTGGCGAAGCCGGTCTTGATCGACCCGCCGAGCTTGCGGTTCACGGGGTGGTGCACCACCTTCACGTGCCGGTCGGCGGCGGCCAGTTCGTCGGCGAGTTTGGGTGTGTTGTCGGTGGATGCGTCGTCGACGACGATGATCTCGTAATCGGCGATGCTGCCCGCCGCAACCAACTCGTCGGCCACCTCTTTGGCGGCGGCCACGGTGCGCTCGATGTACGCCTCCTCGTTCCACATGGGGAAGAAGATGCTGAGCGTGTCGGAGGACGTCGCGGTCACCCTGCACAGGCTACTGGCGGTGGCCACCGGTACGCTCGCGCCGTGGACCTGCGCCCGCACCAGTTGTCGACCCCCTGGCGGATCGTGTTCGGTGTGGGCTGGAGCGGCATCGTGCTGTGCCTGGCCGCGGTGTGGAACAGCTCGCGGACGATGGGGCTGTCGACGTGGTGGCTGGGCCCTCCCGCCGACCCCTCCCCGCTGGTGGTGCAGGTGCTGCCGTTCGTGCTGCCGCTCGGCATGGTGGTGGGTGCGTTCCGCAACCTGCGCTTCCTGCCGTGGCTGGGCCTGGTCAGTGCCGCCGTGCTCGCCGGCATCGGCGTCGCCGACCTCGAACCGTTCCAGCGCTACGGCGTGGTGGAGTTGGTGGTGGCCGGCGCCGGAGCACTGCTCAGCCTGGCCTCGGTGGCCGGGCTGGTGCTGCCGGAGCGCTCCGAACCGTCGAATTGATCGCGCGGTTATTATCGTCGCGGACGCGGCACCGAGGGACGGGCCGCACTGGGGGTCTGCACGATGCGCACGATCAAGCACCCGCTCTCCGGAGCGCTCTACGACCTGACACCGAACGGTCTCATCCAGGTGTCGAAGAACGGTAAGTCCGGGCTGTTCACCGGGCAGGGCGTGTGGACCGAAGGCGAGATCCGCCAGGCCGATCCGCACCTGTGCCTCTGGATCGCCGGCAAGCAGTTGCCCAACCGATTCCAGCAAGCCGCTGCGGCGATGAACGACTGAGGGGACCATCATGACGCTCACCAACGAACCCACCTCCGAGCGCGGCGCCGCCCGCTCGCCGGGTGCCAGCTACCAGCAGCTGCTCGACAACGACACCCGGCCCGAGAACGTGCCCGTCGCGCTGCGCTGGCAGCGCTGGGAGTACCTCGGCGACGCCGACGTGCCGCGCGACCGCTACACCAGCCGCGAGTTCCACGAACTCGAGAAGGAGAAGGTGTGGAAGCGGGCGTGGCAGATGGCCTGCCGCGAGGAGGACGTGCCCGAGGTGGGCGACACCTGCGTGTACGACATCTGCGACGTCTCCATCCTCATCGTCCGGTCGGCACCCGACCGCATCCAGGCCTTCTACAACGCCTGTCTCCACCGCGGTCGCCAACTGCGCGAGGCCGATGGCCCCACGCACGAACTGCGCTGCCCCTTCCACGGGTTCTGCTGGAACCTCGACGGGTCGCTGAAGCAGGTGCCCTGCGAGTGGGACTTCCCGCACGTGCAGCACGACGAGTGGGCGCTGCCCGAGGTGCAGGTGGGCACGTGGGGCGGCTTCGTGTTCATCAACATGGACCCGAACTGCGAGTCGCTCGAGTCGTTCCTCGGCGAGCTGCCGAGCCACTTCGAGAAGTGGCCGCTCGAGCAGCGCTACAAGTCGGTGCACGTCGCCCGCATCTTCCCCACCAACTGGAAGGTGGTGCAGGAGGCCTTCATGGAGGCCTTCCACGTGGTGGCCACCCACCCGCAACTGCTCGCCGGCATCGGCGACGCCAACAGCCAGTACGACTGGAGCGGCAACTTCAGCCGGGCCATCACACCGAACGGCACGCCGAGCCCGCACCTGTCGTGGGAGCCCACCGAACAGGAGATGTTCGATGCGATGAGCGACCGGCGCCTCGACGAGCCGCCGTTCGTCACCCTCACCGAGGGGATGACGGCGCGTGGCGTGTCGGGCGTGGGTGGTCGGGCCCGGATGGCGGAGGTGCTGGGCGACAAGGCCGACGGGCTGAGCGACGCCGAACTGGCCGACAGCATCTATTACACGCTGTTCCCGAACTTCCACCCGTGGGCGGCCTACAACCGGATCGTCTACCGCTTCCGCCCCTACGAGGACCGTCACGACATGTCGGTCATGGAGTGCATGTTCCTCGAGCCCTACGACGAGTCGCAGCCCAAGCCGCCCGCCGTGCCCATCCACTGGCTGGGGGTCGATCAGGACTGGACCGACGCCGAAGAGCTCGGCCTGCTGGCCCGCGTGTTCAACCAGGACACGTTCAACCTGCCGAAGGTGCAGAAGGGACTCTCGTCGCTGCGCAAGGACATCACCCTGGCCAACTACCAGGAGACGAAGTTGCGGCACTTCCACTGGCTGCTCGGCCAGTGGATCGAACGCGACTGACGCACCCCTGACGGATAGCGTCGGGCACCATGTCGAAGGTGCTCACGTCATTGCCGGTCGGTGAACGGGTCGGGATCGCATTCAGCGGTGGTCTCGACACGTCGGCCGCCGTCGCCTGGATGCGCGAGAAGGGCGCTGTCCCCTACTGCTACACGGCCGATCTCGGCCAGTACGACGAGGACGACCTGGCCGGTGTGCCCGATCGCGCCAAGGAGTACGGCGCGGCCGAGGCGCGGCTCGTCGACTGTCGCACCGAACTGGTGCACGAGGGCCTCGTCGCCCTGCAGTGTGGCGCGTTCCACATCACCACCGCCGGCAAGACGTACTTCAACACCACGCCGCTCGGCCGGGCGGTGACGGGCACGATGCTCGTCCAGGCGATGAAGGCCGACGGGGTCGACATCTGGGGCGACGGCAGCACCTACAAGGGCAACGACATCGAGCGCTTCTACCGCTACGGCCTGCTGGTGAACCCGAGTCTGCGCATCTACAAGCCGTGGCTAGACGACGCGTTCGTCACCGAGTTGGGCGGCCGCGCCGAGATGAGCGAGTTCCTCACCGAGCGCAACCTGCCATACCGGGCCAGCAAGGAGAAGGCGTACAGCACCGACGCCAACATCTGGGGCGCCACCCACGAGGCCAAGCTGCTCGAGGAACTGAGCACCTCGATGGACATCGTCGTGCCCATCATGGGCGTGGCGCACTACCGCGACGACGTCACCATCGCCGCCGAGGAGGTGTCGGTCCGGTTCCACGAGGGGTGGCCCGTCGCCATCAACGGGCAGGAGTTCGCGAACCAGGTCGACCTGGTGATGGAGGCGAACGCCATCGGCGGTCGTCACGGCCTGGGGATGTGCGACCAGATCGAGAACCGCATCATCGAGGCCAAGAGCCGCGGCATCTACGAGGCACCGGGGCTGGCGCTGCTGCACATCGCCTACGAGCGACTCGTGTCGGGCATCCACAACGAGAACACGATCGAGAACTACCGCACGATGGGGCGGCGTCTCGGCCGACTGTTGTACGAAGGTCGGTGGTTCGACCCGCAGAGCCTGATGCTGCGCGAGCCGCTGGTGCGCTGGGTGGGGTCGGCCATCACCGGTGAGGTCACCCTCCGGCTGCGGCGTGGCGACGACTACACGGTGCTCGACACGGTGAGTCCGAACCTCACCTACGCACCCGAGCGGTTGAGCATGGAGCGAGTCGAGGACGCCCCGTTCGGGCCGCTCGACCGCATCGGGCAGCTGACGATGCGCAACCTCGACATCGCCGACACCACTGCGAAGCTCGAGGTGTACCGGGGTACCGGAACGCTGGGCAGCGGCGGCCTGCTGTCGCTCGAGGCCCCCAACCCCTCCTGAGTAGGCACTGCGGGACCGGGCGCCCTGCCTGCGCCCACCCCCATGCCTTGCCTTGCCTTGCCTGGCCTGGCCTGGCCTGGCATCCCGCCACCGCCCCCTGCGTTTGTGAGCGCAGCCGGGTCCATCGGGGTTCCGCTCACAAACGCTCCGCCCGGCCCCTTGCGTTTGTGAGCAACACCGTGTTGGACGGGGGTCCGCTCACAAACGCCGGTTGTGGGGCGGCGGGTGGGTGGACTGCACCGCAGCCGGGATCAGCCAGGGTCGGCCGGGGTCGGCCGGGATCAGGGAGCGGAGAGGTCGAGGAGGTCGCTCAGCAGTGCCGCAGTGAGGCGAGCACGATCGACGATGGTGTCGACGAAGACGTGCTCGTGATCGGCGTGGGCGCCGCCACCCACGGCACCGAGGCCATCGAGCGTGGGGACGCCCACGGCCGCCGTGAGGTTGCCGTCGCTCCCGCCCCCCACCGCCACACCCACGAGCGTCGGCAACCCGGCGCGCTCGGCGGCACGCACGGCAACGGGGAACAGCGTCGCCGACGCCGACTCGTGCATCGGCGGACGGTTCAGCCCCCCGAGCACCTCGACGGTCGCTCCCGGCACGGTGGTGCGCAGACCAGCCATCAGCGACTCGATCCGCGTCTTCTCGTCAGGCTCCACCACCCGGACATCGACCAGCACCCGGGTGCGCGCCGGCACCACGTTCTCAGCCGTTCCCGCCGACGCCATGGTGGGCGTGACCGTGGTACCACGCGCCGGGTCGCCGAACGTAGCGATGGTGGTGATCAACTCGGCGGCGGCGACCAGCGAGTTCACCCCCTTCTCCGGCTCGAGCCCCGCATGCGACGCCTTTCCGTGCACGATCACCTCGAACGTGCCCACCCCCTTGCGGGCGATCTTCACCGCACCGCCGTCGGCGCTCGGCTCGAAAACCAGCACGTTTCCGCAGGCCAGGGCCCGCTCCTCGATGAGGGCACGGGAGGTGGCCGAGCCGACCTCCTCGTCGGAGGTGATGAGGATCTCGATGCCGGATGCGTCGGCGAGCGACGCCACGGCGTGCACCGCCTGCACGATGCCGGCCTTCATGTCGAACACGCCCGGCCCGGTGACCTTGCCGTCGGCGATCATGAACGGCCGTACCGCCAACGTGCCCAGGGGGAACACCGTGTCGTGGTGACCCACGATCAGCACCCGTGGCACCCCGCCACCCACCCAGTGCACATGGGGCCCGGCCGGTCCGTCGACGATGGAGGGCGCCGAACCGAGGCGACGCTCCATCACAGCGGCCAGTACCGCTGCAGACGTGGTGATGGCAGCCACGTCGTGCGAGGGCGACTCGGTGGTCACCAAGAGTTCGAGGTCGGCAAGCATCTCGTTCAGATCGATCACTTCCTCATTCTGCCTGCCAGACTCGTCGGGTGCCGTCTCGTCGAATCCTCCCCCTGCTGACCAGTGTCGCCCTCCTCGCCGCCTGCGCCGGCGACGAGTCAGGTAACACCCCCCTCACCAGCGTCGCCGACACGGCGCCCGCGGTCGTCGAGACAACTGCCGCCACCGAGACCACGGCCGCCCCCTCGGCCGAGCTCGCCCCGGCGTCGTTCACCGTTCGCCCCGGCACCGAGCAGGTCACCGTGCTCGATGCCGAACCTGGCACGGAACTCACCGTTGCCGGTCCCGACGGCACCACGACCACCGGCGTGGTCGACGAGCAGGGCTCGCTGCTGTTCCGCAGCCTCGCCCCCGGCGACGGCTACGTCCTCGCATCGGCCACCGAGCAGAGCGAGCCGTTCGCCGTCGCCGACCCGGCCGACCACCCCGACGCAGGCTGGTACGCCTCGCAACCCAAACTGCCCGAGGGCGGCTTCGGCTACATCACCACCCGCGACGGCACCACCCTCAGCGCCAACGTCGTACTGCCCGGACCGGCCGACCAGGGGCCCTACCCCACCGTCGTCGAATACAGCGGCTACCAGCCGAGCGACCCCGACAGCGCCGACTTCGCCCAGATCTACACCACCCTCGGGTTCGCCTACGTGGGTGTGAACATGCGCGGCACCGGCTGCAGCGGCGGCTCGTTCCGCTTCTTCGAGACCGTGCAGAGCCTCGACGGCTACGACGTCATCGAAACCGTCGCCGCCCAGCCCTGGGTGCTCGACAACGCGGTCGGCATGGTGGGCATCTCGTACCCCGGCATCAGCCAACTGTTCGTAGCCGCCACCACCCCCCCGAGCCTCGCCGCCATCACCCCACTCAGCGTGCTCGACGACTCGTTCCGCGCCACCCTGTACCCGGGCGGCCTGCTGAACACCGGCTTCGCCGTCGAGTGGACCCAGGCCCGCGTCGACCAGGCCCGCCCCTACGGGCAGGGCTGGGAGCAGGGTCGCGTCGATGCCGGCGACACCGAGTGCGAGGCGAACCAGCAGGTGCGCCTGCAGAACCCCGACCTGGTGGCCGAGATCCGCGACAACCCCTACTACCCACCCGAACTCGGCGACCCGCTGGCCCCCATCACCTTCGTCGACCGCATCACCGCTCCGGTCTTCCTGGCGGGTGCGTGGCAGGACGAGCAGACCGGCGGCCACTTCCCCGCCATGCTCGACCGCTTCACCGCCGCGAAGGACCTCTTCGTCACCCTCGTCAACGGCGGGCACACCGAATCGCTGAGCCCCGGTGTGATGCAGCGTTACGTCGAGTTCCTGCAGTTGTACGTCGCCAAGCAGGTGCCCGACATGGCCGGAGCGAACCAGGTGGCCCCCATCCTCGGCGGACTCATCTTCGCCAGCCCCGAGTCGCCCACCTTCACCGACCGCTTCGCGGGGACGACGTACGACGACGCACTCGCCGCCTTCGAGGGCGAACCCCAGGTGCGCGTGCTGCTCGAGCAGGGCGCGGCCGATGGATACTCCCCCGGCGCTCCGGTGGCGCGCACGGTCCTCGAGTACGACCAGTGGCCCGTCCCCGAGGCGGTGGCCACGACCTGGTCGCTCGACGGCAACGGCGCGCTCAGCGACGGAGCACCCACCGCGCCCGGTGAGGCGTCCTACACGGCCGACCCCACCGCTCTGCCCGCCACCTACTACAGCGGCAGCGGCTCCGACATCTGGAAAGCAGGCGCTCCGTACGAGTGGCAGGCCCTCCCCGACGGCACCGGTCTGGGCTTCGTCTCGGCCCCGCTCGCCGACGACACCCTGGTGGTCGGCGGCGGTTCGGTCGACCTGTGGATCAGCGCCACCACCCCCGACACCGATCTCGAGGTGACCATCACCGAGGTGCGCCCCGACGGCACGGAGATCTACGTCCAGAGCGGCTGGCTGCGTGCCAGCGAGCGAGCCCTCGACGACGACGCCAGCACTGCACTGCAACCGGTGCAGACGTTCCTCGAGGGCGACGCCGCCCCACTGCCCGAGGGCGAGTTCACCCCGGTGCGCATCGCCCTGTTCCCGGTGGCCCATGCGTTCCGGGCCGGCAGCAGGCTGCGTCTCACCATCGACGCCCCGGGCAACAACCGTCCGGTGTGGGTGTTCGAGACCATCTCGGCCGGCGAGCAGGTGACCGTCGGCTTCGATGCCGACCGACCGTCGCAACTCGTCCTTCCGGTCGTCGCCGGAGCCACGCTGCCCCAACCGGCGCCGCCGGCCTGTGGTGCGTTGCGCGCCCAGCCCTGCCGCGACTGGGTCCCGGCGGTGAACGGCGGCTGAGCCGATGGCCACCTCGTCGCAGCGCGAAGAACTCGCGGCCTTCCTCCGGGCGCGGCGCAACGCCCTCACTCCCACCGAGGTGGGCCTGCCCGCTGGACGGTCGCGACGCACCCCCGGGTTGCGTCGCGAAGAGATCGCCATGCTGGCCGGTGTATCGGTCACCTGGTACACGTGGCTCGAACAGGGTCGGCGGATCAACGTCTCCATCGACGTGCTCGAGGCGTTGGCTCGTGCGCTGCGCCTCGACGACGCCGAGCGCCAGCATCTGCTCACCCTCGCCGACCGGGCTCCTACCGCCCACGCCGACGATGTGGCCGATGTGCCCGACGCACTCGTCCGACTCATCACGTCGATGGAACCGGCACCGGCCTACGTGCTCGGGCCGCGTTGGGAGTTCCTCGCCTGGAACCGCCCGCAGGCCCGCCTGTACCCGGTGATCGAACGCCTCGACGAGATCGAGCGCAACCTGCTGTGGGCGATGTTCGCCGAACCGTCGGTGCGGCCGCTGCTCGACGACTGGCCTGCACAGGCCCGCCGCATCTTGGCGGAGTTCCGTGCCGGCACAGCAGCCCTGCGCGACGATCCGCAGGTGGTGTCATTGGTCGATCGCCTCCGCGCCACGAGCCCCGAGTTCGCCGAGTGGTGGCCGCAACTCGACGTCGCCCAGTTCCAGACCCGGCTGCGTCGGTACCACCACCCGCGTGCCGGCGAGTTGGTGTTCGAGTACCAGCAACTCACGCCCAGCGAATGGCCGAGTCTGCGCGTGGTGTGCCAACTGCCGGTGCCCGGCGACGACAGCGCCGAGCGGCTCGCCGCGTGGCGCGAGATCGCCTGACGGCGCTCTGCAACGGGGCGAGCGGTCAGCCCACCGACTGCTCGGGCGCGTCGTCGGGATCGACGAGGCGGAGCGCCGAGGCGGAGGACGGCTGCGACCGACCATGACGCCTCAGTGGGGCCGCAGCCAGCAGCCACACCAGCACCACGCTGATCAGTTCCGGGATGTGACTGGTCTCCTCGAGCAGCGGCACGTTGCCGTTCACCAGGTCGACGATCGCCGTGATGAACAGGGCGCCGGCCAACACTGCGGCCACCGGCAGGATCGTTCGTGCGCGGGCAGGCCGGAACGCAACCACCAGCAGGGCCACGCCGTAGGCCACCGAGAACGCGCCCAGGTGCCGTGCCTCGTGGGCGTTGGCCTCGCCCTCGCCCAGCAGCAGCGCCGGCAGCGACAGCACGATCACCTCCAGCGCCACCACCACCAGCAGCACCCGCACCACACCCCAGGCACTGGCCCGGTCGGCGACGGCGTTCAGTTTGGAGACACGGCGTGAGAGGTCGGGCATCGAGGGAGCCGGCGCCATGAGCAGACGGCGCCGGCTCCCCTCGATGGATGCCGCAAAGGCCCGGCAGTCGGCGCACCGGTCGAGGTGGGCGGTGACGAGCCGGGGTTCGATCCCCGGGTCCTCCCCGTCGGCCTCGGCCGAGATGGCGTCGCGCCAGGTGCTGCAACTCACGACGGACAGGTCGTCGGTAGGCGGCGATGAGTTCCCGACATCGGCGGGACGTTAGTCCTTGGTCGGAGCGACGCACGGTTGTCATGATGGTGGCGTGATCGATCCGCTGGCGGCTCTGCTTCTCGCTGCACGCGAAGGCGACGACCACGCCGTCCGCGAACTCGTGCAGCGCACCCAGCCCGTCGTGTGGCGGCTGTGCGGCGCCCTCGGCTCGCCGGGCGAGGAAGACGACCTGGTGCAGGAGACCTACCTGCGCGCGCTGCGTTCGGCCGACCGCTACCGCGGTGAGGCCCCGGTGCAGGCTTGGCTGCTCGCCATCGCTCGGCACGTCTGTGCCGACCATGTCCGCCGCCGCCAGCGGCAGCGCCGCCTGGCCGAGCGCCTCACCCGACTGGCTCCTGCCGCAACGAGCACCGACTCGCACTCCACCGCCGGCCTGCACGAGTTGATCGATGGCCTGCACCCCGACCGACGCGAGGCGTTCGTGCTCACCCAACTGGTCGGCCTGTCGTACGACGAGGCTGCCGACGTGCTCGGCTGCCCGATCGGCACCATCCGGTCACGCGTTGCGAGGGCGAGGGCCGACCTGCTGCAGTCGCTGTCGGCCGCCGAGGCGCGGTGACGCGCACAGTCGCTCGCTGCCTGACCCTGCTGCTGGGAACGGCGCTGGGCGCGGCGGCGTGCGGCACCGACTCCGCCTCGACCAGCATGGGCGACCTCTCCCCTGCTGCCCGACTGGGGCTGGAGGAAGCGCAACACGCGGGCTGCGCTGGTTGTCACGGGCTCGACTTCACCGGCGGCGTGGCGCCAGCCCTCGTCGGCCTCGCCGGGGCGACCGTCGAGCTCGACGACGGTTCGACCGTCGTGGCCGATCGGGCCTATCTCACCGAGTCGATCGTGGCGCCGGGCGCCAAGCGGGTACAGGGCGCCACGCTCCAGATGCCCACTGTGTCACTGTCGGACGAGCAGGTCGGCCAGATCGTCGACTGGCTGCTCGCTGTCGGCCTCGACGCGTCACCGTGAACCGATCGACACCCACCCTCGTACCTCCGGCTCGGGAACTCGAACCCACGGTCCGACGACCTCCAGTTACACATGATTCGAAAGGACCCCCACATGAATCGTCGCTCGTTGTTCTCGCTCGCACTGGGCACCGCCCTCCTGCTGGGGGCCTGCGGCTCCGACAGTTCCGACACGACCGACACGACCAGCCCGACCGCTGAGCCAGGCATCACCGTCGAGGGCGCCTGGGCGCGGACCAGCCCGATGATGGCCAGTGCAGGCGCGGCCTACATGACCCTCACGAGCAGCGTCGACGATCGGCTCACCGGTGTGGCCGTCGACGCCGGCATCGCCGCAACGGTGGAACTGCACGAGACGGTGATGGCTGGCGACATGGGCGGCGACATGGGCGGCGACATGACCGGCGACACGAGCGGCTCGATGCCGGTCACCACCGAGCCGACGATGATGATGCAGCCGGTCGATGGGATCGACCTGCCCGCCGGCACCGCCGTGGAGCTGAAGCCCGGCGGCTATCACATCATGCTGCTCGACCTCGTCGCCCCGCTCGAGATGGGCCAGACCTTCACGATCACGCTCACGTTCGAGCAGGCCGGTTCGGTGGAGGTGCCCGTCACCGTCGGCGACGCTGCGCCGTGACCCGCATCGGGCACCGCTGGTCGACCGCCGCTGTCGCCGCCGCTGTCGCCGCCGCACTCGTGGCTGCTCCCCTCGCTGCGTGCAGCGGCGAGGGGCAGCCGTCGGCGCTCCCAGCCGTCGACCTCACGCCGATCGACGCCGCCGGTGAGGCCCTGTCGGCAGCCGACATCGACGGCCCGGCCGTGGTGAACCTGTGGGCCACCTGGTGCGCTCCGTGTCGCAAGGAGTTGCCGGCGTTCCAAGCGGTCGCCGATCAACTGCAGGGCAGGGTTGCGGTGCTCGGCGTGAACCAGGGCGACGACGCCGCACCTGCCGCCGCCTACCTGGCCGACATCGGCGTGACGTTTCCCCAGTACCTCGACGCCGACGGCGACCTCACCGCCGAACTGCGCATCACCGGTCTGCCAGCCACGCTGTTCGTGGCGGCCGACGGATCGGTCGAGGTGCACTCCGGCGCCCTCGATGAGGCGGAACTGCTCGACCTCGTGGCCGAGCAGTTCGACGTCACTCCGTGACGGTGAGGACGAACTCCTGGCCGGGGTTCACCGTGCACTCACCCTTGAACACTCCTGCAGTCGTGAAGCGGTAGGTGAGCGTCGACTTCGCGAGCACGTAGAACGTGCCCATCGTGTGCCCGCGGTCGTCGTCGTTCACGATGCGGATGGTGTCGCCCACGCGTACATCGAGAAACGTGGGGAACACCGCCGGGCGGGCCCCGGCGTCGAGCAGCACGCCCGTGCCGGCAGGAATGGTGAAGTCGAAGTCGTAGGGGCCGGCGATGGTGGTGACCGGCACGGCACTGAGACCGGGCTCGGCGACGTCGCTGCTGCACGCCAGCGGCACGAAGGCCAGCAGCGGCAGCACGACGAGGGCCGGCCACCGATCGAGACGTGTGCGACGCAGGTTCACGAGGGGTACTCCTCGAGCAGTTGGGCCAGGTCGCCGCGGATGTCGTCGGAGGTGACCCCGAACGGCCACGTGAGGGTGACGGTACCGGAGGGATCGACGACGTACATCGCGCCGGAGTGGGCCACCTCCACGGCGCCGTCGGCAGCGGTGGTGACGCTGTAGGAGGCACCGAATGCCTCGGTGACCGCCCGCAGCGCACTGTCGTCGGTGGTGCGCAGCGCGTGAGCGCCGTCGACGAAGCTCTGCACGTACCCGACCAGGATGTCGTCGGTGTCGCGGGCGGGGTCGATGGTGACCATCGCCAGGTCGACCCGGGCCGCATCGTCGCCGAGGTCGCGCAAGGCTTGGCGCAACCCCGACAGGGTGGTGGGGCACACGTCGGGGCACGAGGTGTAGCCGAAGTAGGCGATGAGCAGGTGTCCGGGTTCCGCAGCGAAGGCGAACTCGGCGCCCTCTGCGCTGGCGTCGGGAAGCGAGGCGGCGCCCACCTGCTGACCGGGCGATTGCCGGTAACCGACGTACTCGCGCGTGGCATCGTCGCCCCCGCAGCCTGCCAGTCCGAGCAGTACACCTGCTGCCACGACACCGCCCACGACGACTCCAGAAATTGCGCGCCACCTGAATCGCATGGCACCGATCGTACGCGGCGGGCCTCGTCGCCACACCGGGACGAAGGACCCGACCGCATCGGCCAGGGCCTACAGTCCCGCCAACGGACAGAAAGGACGCGAGCCATGGCAGCAACACTCGAACCCACCGTCGACCCGGGTGACGTCGGCCTCGACGCAGCCCGGCTCGGCCGGCTCGACCGGTTGTTCACCGGCTACGTCGACCGCGGGCAACTGGCCGGTTGGCAGGTGGCCCTGGCACGTGGTGGCCACCTCGCCCACGTGGCCAGCGCCGGGCACCGCGATCGCGAACAGGGAGCGCCGGTCACCGGCGACCCAGGTACCGGCGAGACGGTGTGGCGGATCTACTCGATGACCAAGCCGATCACCTCGGTGCTGGCGCTGATGCTCTGGGAGGAGGGGCTGTTCGAACTGAAGGATCCGGTGGCGCGGTTCCTGCCCGAGTTCGCCGAGCAACGGGTGTGGCGGTCGGGTACGGCGACGGCACCCAGTCTCGAACCCGTCACCGAGCCGATGCTGCTGTGGCATCTGCTCACCCACACCTCGGGTCTCACCTACGGGTTCATGCACGCGCATCCGGTCGATGCCATGTACCGGGCCGCCGGCTTCGACACCGCCACGCCGCGCACCGACGACCTCGCTGCGCAGTGTGCGGCGCTGGCCCGCCTGCCGCTGGTGTTCCAGCCCGGCAGCGAATGGAACTACTCGATGTCGATCGACGTGCTCGGCCGGGTGATCGAGGTGGTCACCGGCCAGACGCTCGACGAGGCGATGCGCACCCGCGTGCTCGAGCCGCTGGGCATGCACGACACCGGCTTCCAGGTGCCCGCCGATCAGGCCCATCGCCTCGCCACCATCTACACCGCACCCACGGGCAGCGGGGGGACGGACCGCGACTCGTTGGTCGCGCTCGGTGGCGTCACCCGCAGTGTGCTCGCGCCGCCCACCGCGCTGCTGGGCGGCGGCGGACTGGTGTCGACCACGGCCGACTACCTGCGCTTCGCCGAGATGCTCCGCGGCCGCGGGCATCTCGATGGAACCCGGCTGCTGTCGCCACGCACCGTCGACTTCGCCACCCGCAACCACCTGCCCGGCGGTGTCGACCTCACCGAGTTCGGTCGTCCACTGTTCAGCGAGACCACGTACGACGGGGTGGGCTTCGGCCTGCTCGGCTCGGTCACCATCGACCCGGTGAAGGCAAAGGTGCCGGCCTCGGTGGGCGACTTCGGATGGGGTGGTGCAGCGAGCACGTTCTTCTGGGTCGACCCGGTGGAAGACCTCGTGTGCGTGTTCATGACCCAGCTGCTCCCCTCTGGGTCGCTCCCGCTGCGCAGCCAGTTGAAGCAGATGGTCCACCAGGCGCTCATCGACTGAACCCGGCATCGACTGAACCCGGCATCGTCAGGCCACGACGGACCGTTGGTCCCTTGTCGCGCTCTCCGTTCGCTGCGCACAGTGGCCGTATGGCCATCGAACATGTGATCATCCCGGTCGACTTCTCCGAGGCGTCGCTCATCGCCGTCGAGCAGGGCCGTGCCCTCGCCCGCCGCGCCAGTGCCGATGTCGAACTGCTGTCGGTCACCTCCCCGCGCTACGCCAACACCACGGCGGCTGCCCTGCGGTCGCTGGCCGCAGCCGACGGCAACGGAACGGGCCTGCGGGTGGTGACCACCGACGACGACGACATCGAAGGGCGCCTGGTCGACGAAGTGCTCGAACGCCGCAACACCCTGTGGTGCGTCGGCAGCCACGGGCGTACTGCCGTTGGCGAGTTGATGTTCGGCAGTGTGAGCGCCGACCTGGTGCGCGACGCCGAGGTACCGATCGTCGTGGTCGGACCGCACAGCGAACTGCGGCCCACGGCGACGGTGCTGGCCGTGGCGCTCGACGGCACCGACCTCAGCGAGACCATCCTGCCCGCTGCCGTGCAGGTGGCGCGCACCCTGGGCCTCACCCTGCGCCTGCTGCAGGTGGGCCTGGTGCATGCCGAGAGCGACGCCGCCGACAGCGCCTACCTGGCACGGGTGGCGGCCGGCCTCGAGCACCCCGAGCGGATCGACTACGACACCCTGTACGGCAATGCCGACGACGCGCTGGTCGACTATCTCGATCGGTCGGGCGATGTGGCGATGCTGGCCCTGGCAACCCGCGGCGTGCCGAGTGGCGCGCGCCTGTCGGTGCCGAGCACGGCGATGCGGGTGCTGCGTCACTCGCCGGTGCCGATGCTGATGCTGCATCCGCCGCAGCCCGAGCCGCCCGCGCCTTCATCTGCCCCGGTTGCCGGTGAGGCCCCCCTCGGCGACGAACGACTGCGCGTAGTGGTGGGTATCGACACGCTGCGGGCGTCGCTGCCCGCCGTGCAGTGGGCTGCCGACGAGGCCGACCGGCTGGGCGCGGTGCTGCAGGTGCTGCACACCTGGCAGGTGCCGGTGAGTCCGGCGGCGATGTACGGCTATCCCATCTGGCCCGACATCGAGGCGTGCCGCCAGGCGGCGCTCGAGGAGGCCGACGCTGCTGTCTCCGCGGTCGCGGCCGAGCACCCCGACCTGATCGTCGAGACCATCGTCGCCGAAGGTGGTGCTGTCACCTCCTTGGCCCGCCAGAGCCGCGGCGCGGCGATGGTGGTGCTCGGCCGCCACCACCACGGTCGACTCGCCTCGCTGCTGCTCGGTTCGACCAGCGAGTCCGCCGTGCAGCACATCGACTGCCCGCTCGTCATCATCCCGTGCAACACCACCGACGAGGTCAGCGCCGCGACGTGAGGCCAGCGGCGCCCAGCGCGTCGGCCAGCGCTGCCCGGTCGGCCGACACGTCGTCGGCGAAGCGAGCGCCCGTGCCGTCGGCGAGCCTGGTCATCATCTCGAAGTTGGCCACCACAGCCGCCGCATCCACCATCACCACTGTTGCGGCATCATCGCCACCAGCAGCGTCGAGCAGCGCCTCACGGCACTGCCTCAGCTCGGCGTCGTCATGGCCCACTGCCGCTGCGGCGAACGCATGCAGTTCGCGTGCCAGGGGCAGATCGGTGCCGGCCTCACCGCGACCGAGCGCGGCGAGATCGATCTCGTCGCCTTCGCTGTGGCCGCTCCAACTGAGCATGCCTGCGTGCGACACCGTTCAAAAGAAGCACTGCCGCAACTGGGCCACGCGGGTGGCGACCAGTTCCATCTGAGGTCGGCTGAGCGGTCCGCGCGACCAGTGCGGGTCGACCATCTCGAGATCGGGGATGTACTGCGCGTCGGCCAACCGCCAGATGCGATCGTGCTCGCTGGGTAGTGCCGTGAACGCCTGCACCACTGCCGCCCGCTGGTCGGCGGGAGCAGCGACCGGCACCCAGTTCAGCGCCGGCCGCACGATGGTGGCGGCCACCTGGCCCGTGGCGGCTTCGTGAGCAGGCGCGGGTAGCGACCATGTGTCGAGCCCGGCGGCCCGCCGGAACGACCACACAGCGGCCACGGTGCAGGTGAGTGAAACCAGTTCGACGTAGGCGAGTTCGCCCACCTCGGCAGCGATGTCGGTGTGCCACTCGACGGTGAGCGTCCCGGCGTGGGCTGCGATGCGGTACACGGCGTCGTGGGCACGCTCCGGCGCCTGTGCCTGATGGGGCAGCGCGCCGGGCACCGTCGACGGAGCGACCCAGGGCGGCAATGCCGGTGCACCCTGCAGCGCGGCGAGCGCGGTGGT
>JBIIDH010000100.1:0-12123 GCA_044238435.1 Ilumatobacteraceae bacterium
AGCCGACATCACGTCGAACACCTACTACGACTGGCTGCTCGACCACGCCTGGTTGGCGGTACCGGCCCAGGCCTTCGCCGCCCAGATGCTGGCGAGTCTGGCCGAGTTCCCACCCAGCCAGAAGCCGGCGAGCTTCACCATCGAGCAGGTGGTGGCGAAGTTGACGTCGGGCATGCCCAGCGCGTGAGCGACATCGCGTCGAGCGACCCGACTGCGCCGGGTGGGGTGCCCTCGCCTCATCCGAGCGCCGTCTGGGTGCCCGGCGGCATGTTCACGATGGGTTCGGACCGGCACTATCCGGAGGAGGCGCCCACACACCGGGTGCGGGTCGACGGGTTCTGGATCGCTCGGCACCCGGTGACCAACCGCGAGTTCGCTGCGTTCGTGGCGGCCACGGGCTATGTGACGGTCGCCGAACGCTCGCTCGACCCCGCCGACTACCCGGGGGCACCGGCCGAGAACCTGGCACCCGGCTCGTTGGTGTTCACTCCCACGCCCGGCCCGGTCGATCTGCGGCACCTCAGTCAGTGGTGGACCTGGACTCCGGGCGCGTCGTGGCGCCGTCCTGATGGACCGCAGAGTGGACTCGACGGCCGGGGCGACCACCCGGTGGTGCACGTCGCCCACGAGGACGCCGTGGCGTGCGCCACCTGGCTCGGGGCCGACCTGCCCACCGAGGCCGAGTGGGAATACGCCGCCCGCGGCGGCCTCGACGGCGCCGAGTTCACCTGGGGCAACGAACGCCGGCCGGGAGGCCACGTCATGGCCAACACCTGGGGTGGACCCGACTTCCCGTGGCGCAACGCCGAGGATGGCGGCTGGGGGCGGACGTCGCCGGTGGGCGTGTTCCCGGCCAACGGATACGGCCTGCACGACATGGCAGGCAATGTGTGGGAGTGGACCGACGACTGGTACACGAACCGTCATTCCGCCGACGCCGACAAACCGTGCTGTGTGCCCGTGAACCCACGGGGCGGCGATCTCGACGCAAGTTTCGATCCGACGCAGCCCCAGTTCCGGATTCCGCGCAAGGTGATCAAGGGTGGTTCGCACCTGTGCGCCGACAACTACTGCATGCGGTATCGACCGGCGGCCCGCCGCCCGCAGATGATCGACACCGGCATGAGCCACGTCGGTTTCCGCGCGGTGTGGCGGCCGACATCGACGACGATCGACCACCCGGGGGAGGACCCGCGATGACCCGTTCCGATCTCCTGCTGCCGTCGTGGCGCGAGGGCAGCACCCGAGATGCGCTGCTGACCTTCCTGGAAGCATCGGCATCACTCGCCCCCGCCGACCGAGTGGCCACGTTCGACAACGACGGCACGCTGTGGTGCGAGCGGCCTGCCTACTTGCAGTTCCTGTTCTTCGTCGATGCCCTGCAGCGGGCAGCCGACACCGACCCGTCGTTGCGAGATCGGCCGGAGTTCGCTGCTGTGCTGAGCAACGACCAGGCGGCGATCGGTGCGCTGGGCCTTGCCCGGGTGGGCATGGCACTGAACGGTCTGTTCGCCGGGCTGACCCCCGAGGCGTTCAGCACTGCGGCTCGCGAGTTCGTCGAGCGGGCGGTGCACCCGGTGCTCGGCTTGCCGGCTCGTCGGACCGTCTACCAGCCGATGCTCGAGTTGATCGACGCGCTGCGCGGGCATGGGTTCGCCGTGTTCGTGGTGAGCGGTGGCGGCACCGAATTCGTCCGTGCGGTGAGCCACGACCTGTACGGGGTTCCGCCGGAGGGAGTGGTGGGCACACTGGTGCAGCACGAAATGGTGCGGCGTGCCGACGGCGGCCCCGAACTGCGGCGCACGAACCTGCTCGACGGCGATGCCAACGAGGGCGTGGCCAAGGTGACCCGCATCCAGAGCCACCTGGGTCGCCGCCCCGTGTTCGCGGCCGGGAACTCGGGCGGCGACCGCGAGATGCTCGAGTGGGCAACTGCGGGCGAGGGCCCTTCGATGGCGTTGGTGATCGATCATGACGACGACCACCGCGAATTCGCCTATCAGGGCCGAGCCGAGAGTTTCGTCGAGAACGAGTCGATCACCGAGGTGGCCGCCCGCC
This sequence comes from Ilumatobacteraceae bacterium, assembly GCA_044238435.1. GTDB lineage: Bacteria > Actinomycetota > Acidimicrobiia > Acidimicrobiales > Ilumatobacteraceae > VFMC01. The sequence continues at coordinate 2,059 of JBIIDH010000100.1, forward strand.
TGGGCTGGACCGTGGCGAGCATGGCGAACGACTGGACGACCGTGTTCCCCTCTGCCGACTGAACCCACTCGGAGGAGGAGGACGCGCTGCGCCGGCCTCATGCCCACTGCTCGCAGGGTGGCCCGGTGGTCATGAGCAGGGTTCCGTCGCGCGCTCTGATGGTGATGGCGCGGTCGCTCGACATGGTGAGTCGCCAGCGTTCGGCGTGCAGCCGGTCGTGATGATGTCGACACAGCGGCAGCAGGTTCGTCAGATCGGTATATCCGCCGTTCTCCCAGTAGTGGATGTGATGCGCTTCGGTGATGGACACGTGCCGCCCGCATCCCGGGATGGCGCACGTTCGGTACATCGCCCGTAAGGCGCGTCGTTGTCGGGTGCTGGCGTGTCGTCGGTTGCGGCCGTGGTCGAGACCGACCGGTCGTGTGAGTGACTGGACGATCTGGTCGTAGCTGGGGATCGGGTCGCCCTGCAGTACGACGACGCCGTCGCGGTTGACGACGACCGGCACGAACCGAGCCCGCCCGGCGATACCGCGGATGGTGTCGATCGGCAGGTCGATGCCCGGACCGCAATCCACCTTCGACTGGGCGTGCCGGCCGTGTTCGAACGTCTGTTGGTCGATGACGACGATCACTTCGGGCTTGCCGATCGGGCCGCCGTCACCCTTGACCAGGTCCATGAAGGCGTGGGCGCGGAGCCATTCCATCGCGTCGAGCGGATCGGTGGGGCATTCGGGTGGCCGCGGTTGGTTGAGTCGGGCGTTGAGTTGTTCGTGGAGCAGGTGCTGGTAGGTGGCGCCGAGTTCGGGGTCGAGTGACAGCGATGTCTTGACCATGCCCGAGTTGGGGTCGACCCACACCCTGCACCGCGTGTCGCGTTTCTGGCGTTCCAACCGGCGTTTGCCATCGTCGGCTTCGATGAGCCGGATCTCGCGCTGCAACCAGCCACGGAACTGCTCCACCGTCGCCCGCTGCGACACCGCACGTGCCACCAGCTCGGCTTCCAACGCCCGCAACGCAGGCTGCAACCGCTGTTCGAGCGACCGGACCGCGGCGGTGAACGCATCGAGATGCTCACCCGACAACCGCCCCTCGTCCATCGACGCCTTCACCTCGGGCGCGAGCGCAGCCTGCTCGGCACGTTCCAGCGCCCGCCCCGCGCCGCCAGCCGACCGGCCCGTCGCCCGCGCGTTGATGGCGGTCGGATCGACCCCCGGGCACTGTGCCGCGAGTTGCCGGAGGCGCTGGTTCAGATCGATCTCACGCGCCTGCAGAAACCGCACCAGCCCGGCCACATCACCCAACAGCGCAGCGACCGCGACCTCGTCGAGCAACCCCACATCAACCGAGGCGACCCGCGCGAACCGGTCGACCACCGGCGAAGCCCCGCGTGTCACACCCCCAGCAGATACTGACAACGCAACCGTGTTCACACGCACCTCCCCACACACCCGCACCACAGCGAGCGACCAGCAACCGACTTGGCGGGAACCCGAACCGGGTTCGATCTGGTTCCGAGGGGAAGATCGGAACACCGAGCACCCTACACGAACACCAGTTCGTATGGCAACCCCGTCGACGAAGAAACTTCCGGACCGCCTGCACCAGAGCCATCTCGATAGCCCCACGGCGCGGGCAGACTGTGCACGTGATGGCCGAGACGGCATTCCTGGGCGAGAACCTCATCGTGTGGCTACTGCTGGCCTTGGGCGGTGCGCTGTTCGCCGGCAATCTGATGGCGTTGGTGCGACCCCCCGCACAGCCCCGCGACGAGGGCGACCTCGAACGGGCACCCCGGGGACGGAGCATCGTGATGGCGGCCATCGGCCTGGTGGTTGCGCTCGCCGCGCTCGCCTCGCTGCTGCGCTGACAGCGGCCTAGCGGCCGGGCCCGAACTCAGCAGCGCACGAGGACGCGCTCGTAGCGGTCCATGCGGCGCGGGTCGTGGCGCACGTCGCCCTCGGCCAGCGCAAGGTCGGGGCAGCGTTCGAGCAGGCGTTGCACGGCGATCTGGGTCTGCAAGCGGGCGAGGGGCGCCCCGATGCAGTAGTGGATGCCCTGGCCGAACGAGAGCGACACCAGTTCGGGACGGGTGATGTCGAAGCGGTCGGGGTCGGGCCAGCGGTCGGGGTCGCGGTTGGCGGCACCGGTGCCGAGGCGCACGGTGGAACCGCGGGGGATGACCTGGCCGCGGATCTCGACGTCGTCGAGTGCGAGCCGCGGTGTGGTGGTCTGCTGGTTGGGGTGGTGGAACCGGAGGATCTCGGTGACCGCGCCCGACAGCAGTTCGGGTCGCTGGCACAGCACCGTGAGCTGGTCGGGGTGCTGCAGCAACAGCAGCATGCCGCTGGAGATCATCCGCTCGGTGGTGGTGCCGGCCGCGTTGTACAGGGTGAGCAGCGCGGCCACGATCTCGGCCTCGGTGAGGACGGCGCCATGCTCGTCGGCCTGTACGAGCGCGCTGACCAGATCGGGCCCGGGTGTGTGGCGTCGATGGGCGACTACGTCGGTGATGAACTGCACCTGCCACACCAGTGCGTCGCGGCCTGCCTGGCGCTGCTCGGCGCTGGCGGTGGGGTCGCCGAGCCGCTCGGTGTCTTCGAACGAGGCCCGGAACTGCTGCTGGGCATCGGCTGGGATGCCGATCATCTCCGAGGCGATGGTGATGGTGAGCGGGAAGGCCAGTTCGGTGACGAGATCGAGCGAGCCCGTCGCCAGCCCGGCATCGATGCAGCGGTCGACGAGGTCGAGCACCCGGTCGCGCCGCTGGTCGACGGCGGCGCGGCTGAACGCCTGCTGCACGAGTGCCCGGATGCGGGTGTGGTGGGGAGGGTCCTTCATGTTGAACGAGTGCAGCACCACCTGTTGCGCCCGCGCGAAGGGGTCGGTTGCTGCTGGCCCCGGATCGCCGCGTTTCTTCGTCCACTCGCTCGACAGCCGTGGGTCGCGGAAGGCGGCGGCGACGTCGTCGTAGCGGGTGAGCAACCAGTAGCCGTGCGGTGAGTGGTGCACTGGTTCGTGGGTGCGCAGCCAGCGCAGTGTTGGCGCCGGGTCCTCGAGGAAGGCGGTCGAGTGCAGGTCGAGGGGCAGGTCCACGACCTCAGCCTGACACGATTCGCGGCTCGGAGGTGCTGCGGTAGCCTGCCGCGGTACGCCGCCGAGGGGCACGCCGCGCCCAGGCTCGACGCAGTAGGGCAACGATGACGAAGATCCGGTCCAAGGACAGCTCGATGATCGACGACCGCCGTGGTCGGGGCGGCGGTGGCGGTGGAGCCGGGTTCCCCGGGATGGGCGGCCTCGGTGGCATGCCCGCAGGCATGAAGGCGGGCGGCGGTGTGCTCGGGCTCATCGTCACCCTCGCGGTGTTGTTCTTGTCGGGGGCCTTCGGTGGCGAGGGCAGTACCAGTGGCGGTACGACGAACGCGGCGAACGGCCTGGGTGGCGGTGTGGCGGCGGAGGCCTGCATCACCGACCTCGAGCAGACGCTGTGCGGTTCCACCATCGACGTGCAGCAGTACTGGGGTGAGGCGCTGCCGAAGTTCTTCGGCACCCCCTACCAGAACACCAAGACCGTCTTCTACTCGGGTCGTACGAACACGGGCTGTGGTGCGGCCACGTCGCAGGTGGGACCGTTCTACTGCCCTGCCGATCGACTGGTGTACTTCGACCTCGACTTCCTGGTGGCGCTCGAGAAGCAGTACATCGGCAAGTCGACCGACCTCGCGCAGCAGTACATCGTGGCGCACGAGTACGGGCACCACATTCAGAACGTGCTGGGCACCAGCGACCAGGTACGGCGGCTGCAGAAGAGCAAGCCGAACCTGGCCAATCAGTACTCGGTGGCGCTCGAACTACAGGCCGACTGCTATGCGGGCGTGTGGGTGGGCGATGTCGCCCGTCGCGGCCTGCTCGATTCGAGCGAGGAGATCGAGGAGGCCTTGAACGCAGCCGCCGGTGTGGGCGACGACCGCATCCAGATCGCGGCGCAGGGCCGCACCGATCCCGAGACGTACACGCACGGCACGGCGCAGCAGCGACAGGACTGGTTCATGCGCGGGTACAACACCCGCGATCCGCGGCAGTGCGACCCCTTCAAGGAGATGTTCTGACGGCTCGGCCGCACTGACCCCGGAATCCACCAGTCTCGAATAAGTGTCACACCCCTCTGGCATCGTGCTCGGTGCGGGTGGCCACCCCGGCCGCCCCCGTCCTGTTCACCGCCTGTGGAGGTTCCGACATCGCCGTTCAGCCAGCTGCCACGCCCACCCGCCCGCGTCGTGCTCGAGCCAACGATCCGACACATCTCTTCCTCACCGAGTTCGAACTCGACGTGCGCCGCGTAGTTCGCGCCAGTCGGGTCATCCCCCGGGCCGACCACGACGATGTGGTGCAGGCGGTGCTGGTGAAGGTCTGGTGCCGGCTCGAGCACTACCGGGCCGCCTACCCGACACGGGCGGTGTTGGCCAAGGTGCTGGTGCGCAGTGTGGGCGAAGACCACAACCGGGCTCAGCGGTCGCAGCAGTGTCAGGGTGCTCGGCTGGTCGACGATGGCCGGGGCGGGTTGCGCACGGGTCGTCAGGGCGTCTCGCTCGACGGCTTGGTCGAGCGGGCCCAGGCCGGCGGGTACAACGAGGTCACGGCAGTCACGCTGCGTGACGGTTTCGATCCGGTGGGCGACAGCGTGATCGATCGGCTCGGCGCCTGCCAGCGAGTCGAGCAGGTGGCGGTGCAGTTGCGGTTGTCGCAGCGCGACCGGGCACTGGTGCATCTGGTGGATGGCCTCGGCCTCACCGTTACGCAGGCGGCCCGCCATATCGGTGTCGCCCGCGAGACGGCGAACCGTCGCCTGACTCAGATCCATCGGAGCGTCGAGGTGCTCGGACCCGACAACTTCGCCGTCGCCTGACAGGCGACGAGGAACCCGAGAAAATCAGCGCACTCACCGTGACACCGACCTCACGCTCCGGACAGTTCTCTCGGTGAAGCGCAATTTCAGAGGTACCAAGAAGGTCTTGCGCGACCGCCTCGCTGTGCACCCGAAGACGATGGTCACGGTGCTCGAACTGCTGCAGGGCACCCCCCAGCAGCAGTCGCACCTCATCCGTCTGGTGCAGACCGACCCGGCACTGGCTGCCGCGGTGATGCGCGCCGCGAATTCGGTGCACCTCGGCTTCGCCCGCCAGATCGGTGGTCTGCGCCAGGCCACGGTGATGCTGGGCCAGAACCTGGTGAACGCCGTGGTGGCGGGCCGTGTGGCCGACCGGGTGTTCGAACGCAAGCCGATGGAGTACCCCGAGTGGCTGTGGGCGCACTCGATGGCGCTCGGTGCGGCGTGCACCGTGCTGGGTCGGCGTACCGGCGTCTCGCCCGATGAGGCCAACACCGTAGGCCTGCTGCACGATGTCGGCTGGCTGATGGCGGCGTCGAACCATGTGGAACTCGAAGGTCGCGACCGCAGCCATGCCCGTGTGGGAGCCGGATTGTTGACGCGCTGGAACCTGCCGGAACGCATCGTGCATGCCGTCGAGTACCACCACTCGATCGTCGACTCGTCGGTGTCGCCCCTCGCCAAGCTGGTGATCGCCGGCCATGCCTTCACTGCGGAACTGGGTGCCAACGGGCCTGAACCGGCAGTGTCGATGATCGAGGCCATGCACATGCTGCGCCTCGACATCCGACCGGCCAGCATCGTGGAGGAGATCGAAGAGGAGTTGGTGTCGATCACCAACGTGCTGGAGCTCGTGCGATGAGCGTCATCGACAAGCTGAACCAGATGCACCGCGATGCTGTCGAGCAGATTCGCGCGGGCCAGGACAACGAGTTCCTCGTCGGCTTCCTCACCACCGCCACGATGCTCGAGTTGTCGAACCTGATCGTGAACGACTTCGACCTCGAGCAGTACGCCCAGGCCGTGGTGGATGTGATCACGCAGTACGCGCCCATCGACCGCTGTCGCGTGCAGATGGACCTGCGCGGTTTCTCCACGGTGGTGGCGGCCTCGGGTGCCTTGCCGAAGCGTGCGTTGCCGGCCGGGATGGAGCCGGGCCATAGCACCACGGGCATCTTGCGTGTCGACGGCGTCACCAGCGGCACCCTCATCGCCGAGGACGTTCCGGCACCGCTCATTGCTGCCGACTTCCTGCAGGTGGCGGCCGATCAGGTGGCGGCGGGCCTCGGCAAGATCACCGAACGCGAGAACGAGATCCGTCGGCAGGCCGTGCAACGGGTGATCGACCTGATCGACGGCCTCGACGAGCGCTGGGGCGTCGAGGAACTCGATGCGATCACCCGCACCCTGGTGTCGCTGCCCACCGTGAGTGGCGCGACGATCAGCGCCTACGTCGACCGACTTGGCGGCAAGGTCACCTCGAACGCCGGTGAGCCCGATGTGGCGCTGGCCGAGCGCGAATTCCGTATCGACAACCGGGTCGACATCACCCTCACCGTGCACTATTCGGTCGAGCCGTGGAGCACCCAACACGGTCAACTCGACCAGGTCGTGGCTGCCCTGGCTGCCAGCCTGTCGCGGATCGAGCAGAGCATCCGCCTCACCATCGAGGCCGAGACCGACCAGTTGACCGGGTTGTGGAACCGGCGCCGGGTGAGCCGCGACCTGGTCGCAGCCCGCCACGCCCTCGACCGCGGGTCGCCGTCGTTCGCCGTCGTGCTGTTCGACCTCGACCACTTCAAACAGGTGAACGATCGCTATGGCCACCTGGTGGGCGATGCGGTGCTCATCACGTTCGCCCATCTGCTGCAGCGCTGTGTGCGGCCGGGCGACACGGCTGCCCGCTGGGGCGGTGAGGAGTTCGTGCTGGTGCTCCCCGGCCGTACCGAACGCGAGGCAGCGACGCTGGTGTCGGCCATCATCGAGGCGTGCCCCGAAGTGTGTGCCCCTGCGTTCCCCGCCGAGGTGTACCAGACCGTCTCGGCCGGTATCGCCGCGTCGGCCGACTTCCCGAAGGCCAGCAACGAAGGCCTCGTGAAGGCCGCCGACACCGCCCTCTACCAGGCCAAACACGAGGGCCGTAACCGGTTCGCCGGTGCATCGGGGCAGATGTACGTCTGACGCCACCCCCGGAGATGCCGGGGTCGCGTTCGGCTGCGTGCAGCTGGCCGGTCAGGACACCCGGATGAGGCCGGTGCGGATGGCGAACGACACCGCTTCGAGCCGCGAGTGCACGTTCAGTTTGCGGATGATGTTGTTGACGTGATTGCGCACCGTGTTGAGGCTGACGAACAGTTCGGTGGCGATCTGTTCGGTGGTGAGGCCGTCGGCGAGGCGGCGCAGCACGTCGATCTCGCGCTTGGTGAGGCTCTCGGTGGATGCTGCCCCCGGCCGCAGAAGCTTGAGCACCCGGCTGATGACGCTGGGTGAGAACGTGGCCTCGCCCTGGTGCACGGCGACGATGCCGTCGAACAGGTCGGTGAGGTGCTGGTCTTTCAGCAGGTACCCGTGGCAGCCGGCCTCGACGGCCCGGGCGACCGACCAGTCGTCGCTGACCGAACTGAGCACCATCACCTTGGTGGTGGGCCAGCGATCGAGGACGTCGGCGATGAGGCTGCTCTCCTCGTCGTCGGCGAGGCGGATCTCGGTGATCACCACGTCGACTGCGCTGCTGCCCATGATGGCGTGCACCTGGGCCCGGGTGCGGGCGGTGCCGACCACGCTGAAGTCGGCGCGGGTGGACAGCGCCTCGGCGAGCGCCTGCGCCACCATGTCGTGGTCGTCGACGATGAGAACGGCGATCGGGCTCGGTTCCACTGCCCCCGATGCTAGGCGACGGGGCTCGGGTCCGTCTGAAACCCCCCGGAATCCGGCTTGACGGGGTCGGGGCCGACCGGACGGTCGCGTGGGTCATGACCGTCGTTCCGCCGATCTCGCGCATCGAATCGCGCATCGCCGCGATCCACACCCGGTTCGTCCCGGGTACGGCCGCGCCCGGTTCGCTCGACTCGACGTCGTCGGCAGGGTTCGTCTCGGAGTTCGTCTCGCCCGGCGCTCCCGCGGGGTTCGACCCGTTCGGGGCCGCCTACCAGGCCGCCGTCGCTGCTGCCGCCGCCGAGCGGGCACGCACGGCCATGTATGCGGCGGCAGCCACCTACGGCGCCGGTGGCTCGAGCAGTTACGCCTGGTCGGGCCCCACCATCGTGCCGGCGAGTTCGTTCGTGCTCGGTCCCAACCCGGGTGCCAGCGTGGGCCGAATCGGCGGGTTCGGTCCGATGCCGGTGCCCGAGGAGTTGGCTGCCTACGGCAACGGACAGCTGCCGGAGACCACGATGGAGCCCGTGGGCCAGAGCGGCCACCGGCTGTGGGGTCCGGCGGCGCAGGCGTGGCGCAGCGCGGTGGACGCAGCGCGTGCCGACGGCATCGACCTGACCATCACCGACTCGTACCGCACCTACGACCAGCAGGTCGACCTGGTGAACCGGAAGGGCTTGTATTCGCAGGGCGGCTACGGCGCCGTGCCGGGCACCTCGAACCACGGGTGGGGACTGGCCGTCGACGTGGATGTGACGCAGCAGCGTGCGCTCGACTGGATGCGGACGAACGCGTATCGCTTCGGCTTCGTCGAGGCGGTGCCGCGTGAACCGTGGCACTGGGAGTTCCGGCCGCAGCAGGCCTGAGGTCGCGGTGCCAGCCGACCCGTCACAGCGGGTGAGCCGGACAGGTGGGGAGTGATGTCGTGGGTGTTCACCGGGTGATTCCGGTTCGAGCACCTGCGCCGAGCCGCGGCGCGGCGAACGGTTCGTCGTGTTCTCGGTGAGATGTCCAAGGAGGGCAGCACACCCACCGGGAACGCACAACCACACAATCCCCACACGGAGGTAGGGAATCATGCGTATCAACAACAACGTGGCCGCGGCCAACGCCTCGCGTAACCTCGGCGAAACGCAGAACCGGCTGTCGAAGAACGTCGAGAAGTTGTCGACGGGGTATCGGATCAACCGGGCCGGCGATGATGCGTCGGGTCTGGTGATCAGCAACCAGCTGCGTGCTCAGACGTCGGGTCTGCGTCAGGCGATCCGCAACGGCCAAGACGGTGTCTCGGTGTTGCAGACCGCTGAAGGCGCGCTCGATCAGGTGAACACGATGCTGAACCGTATGCGTGACCTCGCGGTCCAGGCTGCGAACACGGGCACCAACAGTTTGGCGGCTCGTACCGCGGCGCAGGCCGAAGTGGTGGCACTGCGTGAGGAGGTCGACCGGATCTCGAGCACCACGAAGTTCGGTTCGTTGAGCCTGCTCGACGGCAGCTTCGGTGTGAGCACGGCGAAGTCGAGTGGTTTCGTGTCGAACGCGAACAGCATCGTCGTGGCCGCCGCGAACACCCAGTTGGCGATCACGTTCAACACCGGTTCGGCCACCACGGGCATCGTCAACGGCACGGTGACGGCCAGCCTCGTGGCTGCGACGTACACGTCGGCCGATGCGTACGCGGCAGAAGTGGCGCGTGCGGTGAAGGTTGCGCTGCTCGGCGCCACCACGGCCAACGTGAAGGCGCTGGCCGACAGCGTGAAGGTGACTGCCACGGCGGTCACCGGTGGTGGTGCGGCGATGACGCTCGACATCGGTGGTCTGGCCACCGGGCAGACGTTCACCACTGCTGGTGGTGCCACGACTGCTGGTGCAGCGACCGGTTGGACCGCGATGACCACGACCAATGTGACCGGTCAGGGTGGCAGCTTCCAGGTCGGTGCCAACGCTGGCGACGTGATCAACCTCGCGCTGACAGCGTCGAACCAGACGGCGCTGGGTCTGACCACCATCAGCCTCACCGGCTCCGATGCGGCCATCTCGGCCACCATCGCTGCGCTCGACTCGGCGATCAGCACCGTGTCGACCCAGCGTGGCTCGATCGGCGCTCTGCAGAACCGGTTCGAATCGATGATCTCGAACTTGCAGGTGACCACCGAGAACCTGGCTGCGTCGGAGAGCCGCATCCGCGACACCGACATGGCCGCCGAAATGGTCGAGTTCACCAAGAACCAGGTGCTCTCGCAGGCCGGCACCGCCATGTTGGCTCAGGCCAACCAGATCCCGCAGGGCATCCTCTCACTGCTC
>JBIIDH010000194.1:0-3412 GCA_044238435.1 Ilumatobacteraceae bacterium
GGCGTCGTTCAGCAGGTAGCGGCTGGGGAAGTTGTCGGCGCCGTCGACGATGACGTCGTAGCCCGAGATGATGTCGATGATGTTCGACGCATCGAGCCGAGTGTCGTAGGTGACCACGTTGACGTCGGGGTTCAGCAGCGAGATCGTCTTCTTCGCCGAGTCGACCTTGCGATCGCCGATGCGGTCGATGTTGTGGAGGATCTGGCGCTGCAGGTTCGAGGCGTCGACCTCGTCCATGTCGACGATGCCGATGGTGCCGATACCGGCCGCCGCCAGGTACAGCGCGGCGGGCGAGCCGAGGCCGCCGGCGCCGAGCATGAGCACCTTGGCGCCCAGCAGCTTGGCCTGGCCCTCCACGCCCACCTCGGGCAGCAGCAGGTGGCGCTGGTAGCGGTTGCGCTGGTCGGGGGTGAGCACGACGGGCGTGGTCCACGGACGGCCCTCGTCCTTCCAGCGGCCGAAGCCACCGGCCATCGACAGCACGTTGGTGTAACCCAGCTCGCCCAGCGTCTTCGCGGCGAAGGCGCTGCGCACACCGCCGGCGCAGTACACGACGACTTCGGCGTTCTTGTCGGTGAGCCGGTTCTCGATCTGTGCCTCGAGGTGGCCGCGCGGGATGTGGATGACACCGGCCAGCGCACCCTGATCGAACTCGTCGGGCTCACGAACATCGAGCACGACGGCCCCGGCAGCGATGCGCTCGGCGGCGGTGGAGGTATCGATCTCGGTGATCTCGGCCTTGGCGGCGGAGAGGAGGTCGCGGAAGGTTGCCATGTGCGAAAGCCTACCGAGTCGGTCGGGATTACCTCACCGGGCGTTCGGGCCGTCGAACCGCTCGGGACGCAGGAACACGTCGAGATGGAACCGCAGGTAGCCGCTGCTCACCCACCGCTCGGGCACGGCGTCGAGCACCACCGAGCGGGTGACCGCAGGGATGTGCTGGGGCACCAGCGATGGTGCGAGGTGGTGGGTGGTGTGGTAGTTGTTCGCCCAGTAGAGCCAGGTGACGAACCGGTTCGACACGATGGTGCGCGAGTTCAGCAACGCGTCGTCGGCGTCCTCGACAGGTGCGCCGTAGTGCTCGGGCACCAGAGCCATCGGGAACAGCACCATCAGGGTGATGAGCCAGGGCGCCAGCCACACGTCGACCAGCAGGTCGAGGTCGCGTGCGCCCAACACCGCCATCGCAGCGAAGAACCCCACCACCAACACCGTGTCGACCCCTGCCTCGACCCGTGAATGGCGGCTCTGCACCCACACCGGCGGACGACCCACCGCGATGCGCACACCCCACCACACCATCTGGATCACGAACAGCAGGCCACCGACGGGGATGGCGAGATACACCCAGCGCGACGTGAAGCGGTACACCGCGCCCTCTGGGTCGTCGTCGGTGACGGTGTACTTGTGGTGCCCGAGGTGGTACTGGCGGTACACCGACCACACCAGACCGACGGGCGCAGCGGCCACGGCACCCACCACCCGGTTGGCGCGCCGACTGCGGAACAGATGGCGGTGCACCGTCTCGTGGGCGACGGCACCGTTGCCGAGCATGCACCACGCCATCACCACCCAACACGGCACAGCGACGAACCAGGGAACGAGATGGGCCACCACCGCGAGCGCGGCATACAGCGACCACTCCGCGACAAGATGACCGGCCGATCGCAGCGGCAGCGGCTGCGACACGGCTCGGTCGGTGATCCGCGAGCGCACACTCGATCCGGTCATCAACATCGGCGTCAGTCTCGCACCCCCTGCCGGACTGCGTCGACGCGAACCGCTCAGGTGATGGCGCCAACCAGCGACGGCAACAACTCGGAGATCTGCCCGAGCAGCACCGCATCGGCATAGCGGTCCATCTTCGTCGGCTCACCGTTCACGATGACCACGCGCGCCCCTGCGGCCTTGGCCCGGGGCACCACGTTGGCGGCCGGGAACACCGACAGGCTCGAGCCGACGGCCAGCAGCAGGTCGCACTGTTCGGCGGCCACCATCGCCGCCTCGATCACCTCGGGCACCAACGACTGCCCGAACGAGATGGTGTCGCTCTTCAAGATGCCGTCGCCGGGACCGACGATGAGCCCGGTCTGCTCGCACAGCAGACAGTGCGGGTCGGGGTCGCCGGCACGCACCCGTTCGAGCGTCTCGGCCATCGGTCGACGATCGCCACAGGTCCAGCACCGACTCCACCACATCGTGCCGTGCACCTCGATCACCTTCGCCGGGTCGTGCCCGGCGCGCTGGTGCAGTTCGTCGATGTTCTGGGTGACCAGTGCCGTGAGGCGACCCTGTTGCTCGATCTCGAGCAGGGCGAGATGCCCGGCGTTGGGCTGCGCGGTCCACGCCGGGTTGTCGAGCCGGTTGCGCCACGCCGCCTGACGCACCTCGACGTCGGCCAGGTAGTGCTGCAGCGTCGACGCCTTCTCGGCCAACGGGTTGCGGGTCCACAGACCGTTCGGGCCCCGGAAGTCGGGGATGCCCGAGTCGGTGGAGATGCCGGCGCCGGTGAGCACGGTCACCCGCGCCGCCTGCGCCATCCACTGCCGGGCCGCGTCGAGACTCACCCCACGATTGTGCCGCGCGATTTCCTGATGCGGCGATCCGGCGTCGTCATTGCAGCCGTCTCCCCCGTTCCGCAGCCGCCGCTCACCTCACCGGAGGTCACCATGCCACTCACCGTCACCGACCCCACCTTCACCGACCCCACCCTGGTGGTGGTGCCCTGGTACGACGAGGTGGTCGACCCGATCGGCCATGATCCGCGATCTCAGTACGTCGAGTTGTTCTGGTTGAACGTGCTGGGCCCCACCACGACGTGGCTGCTGCGCCGACTGGTGGGTGGCCTCGACCAGTACCCCGGCGGCTACGAACTCGATCTCGAGCAGACGGCGAAGGCACTCGGGCTCGGCTACACGCTCGGCACCGTCAACCCGTTCACCCGCGCCCTCCAGCGCTGCGTGCTGTTCGGCGTGGCCCACACCGTCGACGGCGGCCTGGCCGTGCGTCGCCGACTGCCCGAAGTGAGCCAGCGCCAGTTGGCACGCATGCCCGACTACCTCCGCCAGGCGCACCGCACCTGGCGGCGCAGTCCCCTGTCGGCCTCCGTCGGCGACACATCACACGTCCAGGTGTACGAACGGGCCCAGGTGCTGGCTGACGCCATGGCGGTCGTGGGCGACGACCCCGACGTCATCGAGCGCCAACTGCTCGGCCTCGGCGTACCACCCGCCGTGGCGTTCGACGCGATGACGGCAGCCGTGTCGAACGCCACTCCGCACGACGCGCCCGAGGCAGCCTGACTCCACCCGGACGACGAGGTCGACTGGCTATCGTGCGGCCGTGCACCCTGCCACGACACCGCCGCTGAGCACCACCGTGGCCACCTCGGTCGAGGTGGTGCAGAACAACG
>JBIIDH010000023.1:0-37521 GCA_044238435.1 Ilumatobacteraceae bacterium
CCCAGCCCGACCCGCGCAGCGACCTGTACTCGCTCGGCATCGTGCTGTACGAGATGGTGGCCGGCAAGCCGCCGTTCAGCGGCGACAACCCGGTGGGCATCGCCTACAAGCAGGTGCACGACGCACCGCAGCCGCTGAACCAGATCATCGCCGACATCCCCAAGCCGTTCGAGGCCATCGTCGCCAAGCTGCTCGCCAAGAACCCGGCGATGCGCTACCCCGACGCCGAGGCCCTGCGCGCCGACCTGCGCCGCTTCCGCGCCGGCGAGCCCGTGCAGGCGCTGGCCGCCATCACCCCGCCCGCCGCCACCGTCGCCCTGCCCGCACAGGCACCCGGGCAGGCAGGGGGCCAGGCCGCCTACCAGGCCACCGCGGCGATGCAGCGCACCACGGCCATGCCCCAGCAGTACCAGCAGGCCTACGTGCCCCCGCCGCGCAACCGCAACGGGCTGTACGCAGCACTCGGGTTCCTGGTGGTGGTCGGCCTCGTCGTCGGCGGCATCTTCCTCTACAACGCGCTCACCAAGGACAACGCCGACAGCGGCACCCCGGTCAGCGCCGTGGTGCCCAACGTGGTGGGTCTCGACTACGAGGTGGCCAGCAAGACCCTCAGCGACGCCGGCCTGTCGATCGAACCGGTCGCGCTCGAGAACGCCGAAGTGCCCGAGAACCAGGTGTACCAGACCGACCCGCCCGCCAACACCGTGGTGCAGGAGGGCACGGTCGTGAAGGTGTTCTTCAACCCGCCGAAGCAGCCCGTGCCCGTCCCCGATGTGACAGGGCAGAACCTCGAAGAGGCCAAGCGCATCATCACCGAGGCCGGCTTCGTCGTGGGCGCCGTCACCTCCGAGACGTCCGATCAGCCGAAGGACACGGTGCTGCGCACCGACCCGGCGGCCACCACGTCGCTGAAGGTCGGTTCGCCCGTGGCCATCGTGCTGTCGGGTGGCCCCAACACCCAGACCATTCCCGACGTCGCCAACCAGCAGGTGGCCAACGCCACCGCCACACTGCAGGGCGCACCGTTCACCTTCGTCGTCACCACCAAGACCGAGGCCAGCCCCACCGTGGCGAAAGACCTCGTCATCCGCACCGAACCCGCTGCCGGCGGCCAGCTCGCCGTCGGCGGCGCCATCACCCTCATCGTGTCGAGCGGCCCCGAGCAGGTCACGGTCGATGCCGTGGTCGGTCTCACCGAGGCCGTCGCCCGCACCACCATCACCAGCAAGGGCCTGCAGGTGAACGTCACCTATGTCAATGTGCCCGCCGGCGATGCCAACGCCGGGCTGGTCATCTCGCAGAGCATCCCGCCGGGCACGAAGGTGAACCCGACCACGATGATCGGCCTGCAGGTGGGTCGAGCTGTCGCACCGCCCAGCACGTCCACCACCAGCACGACGACCACCACCACCAGCACCACCACGACGACGACCACCACGACGACGACCCCGCCCCCGCCCGCCACCTGAGCCGGCGGACCTGTGCCAGCGTCAGCTGCTGGGCACGCGGTCGAGAAAGTGCAGCAGCAGATCGTGGCCCGAGGCGGTGAGGATGCTCTCGGGGTGGAACTGCACACCCTCCACCGGCAGCGTGCGGTGTCGCACGCCCATGATGATGCCGTCGTCGGTGGTGGCGGTCACCTCCAGGCAGTCGGGCAGCGTGGCCGGATCGATGACCAGGCTGTGGTAGCGGGTGGCGGTGAGCGGTGACGGCAGCCCGGCGAACACGCCGAGGCCGTGGTGCACGATGGCCGAGGTCTTGCCGTGCATGAGGTGCGGCGCCCGCACCACCGACGCACCGAACACGTGGCCGATGGCCTGATGGCCGAGGCACACGCCGAACACTGGCACGCCGCGCTCGGCGAAGGCCGGGATGGCGGCGCAGATGATGCCCGCATCCTCGGGCCGGCCCGGGCCGGGCGACAGCAGCACGGCGTCGGGCTGCAACGCCAGCGCCTCGTCGACGGTGAGCTCGTCGTTGCGCACGACAACGGGGTCGGCACCGAGTTCACCCAGGTACTGCACGAGGTTGTAGACGAAGCTGTCGTAGCTGTCGATCACGAGGACGCGCGGGCCGGGCACGGTCACAGCGTAGACTCCCGTCTCGTGCCGCCTCCCAAGAGAACGACGTCGGGCCGAGTGACTCCGAAGGGTACGACGCCCGGTTCGCGCCCCGCCCCCAGCCCCGAGCACCACCCGTCGGCGTCGTCGCGCTACACCCCGCCCACGCCGGCCGCCATGCACGAGAGCCCGCGGTGGGTGCCCATCTTGATGGCCGTGCTCATCGGCCTCGGTGCGCTCACCATCCTGCTGCGCTACATCGTGTGGACCGACTCGAACCTGCCGGTGCTGATCGGCCTCGGATTCCTGCTGGGTGGCCTGTACACCGCCACCAAATGGCGCTAGCGGGCCCGCCCGCACCCTGATCAGCGGCTTACACCGCTGTCATTCGGTCACAAGGTTGTCCACAGCCTGTGGATGTCAGTCGAAGAGCGGGGCCATGATGATCATGTCCTCGAGGCAGTGCCGCGGCGGGGGTGGATCCTCGTCGGGTGCAAGTGTCAACTTGATCTCCAACCCGCAGACACTGCACCGATACCGCACGTTCACCTTGCGCATCTCACCGGCCGGTGGCGGGGGAGGAATGGGGGTGGTCATGCTCCGCAGCAGCCCGAACCCGGTTTTCCACAGGCCGACGCCCATGAGAATGCCCACAGCCACCCAGATGATGGTCGAGAAGGCGGGCATGTGGACAGCCTACCGATGCGGGTGAGGGGCCCGGGCGAGGTTCTGGGCCCGGCGGCTCAGCCGAGGCGTTCGATGATGGTGGCGTTGGCCATGCCGCCGCCCTCGCACATCGTCTGCAGGCCGTAGCGGCCGCCGGTGCGCTCGAGCTCGTTCAGCAGCGTGGTCATCAACCGGGCGCCCGAGGCACCGAGCGGGTGACCGAGGGCGATGGCGCCACCGTTCACGTTCACCCGGTCCATGTCGGGGTGGAGTTCCTTCTCCCACGCCAGCACCACCGAGGCGAACGCCTCGTTGATCTCGACGAGGTCGATCTGGTCCATGGTCATTCCGGCCCGGCCGAGCACCTTGTGGGTGGCGGGGATGGGGGCGGTGAGCATGAGGCGCGGGTCGGCACCCGCCAGCGAGAAGTCGACGAAGCGGGCGCGAGGGGTGAGGCCGAGCTGCTTGGCCCGCTCTTCGCTCATGATGAGGATCGAGGCGGCGCCGTCGGTGATCTGCGACGAGTTGCCGGCCGTGACCCGGCCACCCTCTTCCTCGGGACGGAACGACGGCTTCAGCTTGCCGAGGCTCTCCATCGTGGTGTCGCGCAGACCCTCGTCGATGGACATCATCGCCCCGTCGGCGCCCATCACCGGCAGGATCTCGCGTTGGAAGCGACCCTCGGCAGTGGCGCGGGCGGCGTAGGCCTGCGAACGCACACCGAACGCGTCCATGTCGTCGCGGCTGATGCCCCACTGATCGGCGATCAACTCGGCCGAGATGCCCTGCGGCACGAGGCCGCCCTCGGGGGCGTAGCGGGCGCCCACGGCCGGGCCGAACGGGAAGCCGAACTTGCCGTCGGCCATCGACGACCCCATCGGCACACGGGTCATCACCTCCACACCCGAGGCCACGACGATGTCGTACGCGCCGGCCATCACGCCCTGGGCAGCGAAGTGCGCTGCCTGCTGGCTCGAGCCGCACTGCCGGTCGATGGTGGTGCCCGGCACCGTGTCGGGCCAGCCGGCGGCGAGCACGGCGTTGCGGGCGACGTTCACGCCCTGCTCGCCCACCTGCATCACGCAGCCCATCACCACGTCGTCGACCAGGCCGGGGTCGATGCCCGTGCGATCGACGAGGGCCTTGAGGGTCTCGGCCACCAGGTCGACCGGGTGCCAGTCCTTCAACTTGCCGTTACGGCGACCGAGCGGGGTGCGGATGGCATCGACGATGACAGCAGTGGTCATGGGGGACTCCTCGACGATCAGTGACGATCAGAGACAATTCGGTCCGACCGGGGGATACCGGCGGGTAACAGGCAGTCTGCTGGCTTGTCGACCCCGACCCCAAACCGGACACCGGTTCTTTTCGGGTGTTCGCGAGGGACCGACGAACCAGGCGTTCGGCCGTATCAACTGGCCGGAAGTCGCGCGAGAATGATCTCATGACCGACACCATTGCCGAGATCGACGCCGCCGTCGCCGGGGCCACCGCTCCCCGCCGCTTCCTCGACCTGGTCGCCGCCCACGGCGATGTGCCCGCGCTGCACTCGATGCGCAGCGACGCACCCGGTACCTGGAACCACTGGACCTTCGCCCAATTCGCCGACCAGGTCGCCGCTGCCGCGGCCGGCCTGCAGGCACTCGGCGTGCACACCGGCGAGCGCGTGCTGCTGATGATGCGCAACCGTCCCGACTTCCACTGGCTCGACCTCGCCGCCCAGTTCGTGCGGGCCACCCCGGTCAGCATCTACAACTCGTCGTCGCCCGAAGAGGTGCAGTACCTCTCGCACCACGCCGAGGCCGAGATCGCCATCGTGGAGGACGCCGGCTTCCTCGAGCGCATGCTGAAGGTGCGCGCCGAACTGCCCGAACTGCAGCACATCTTCGTCATCGAGCCGCTCGCCGACGGCGTGTACCCCGAGGGCGTGCACCCCATCGAGGAACTGATGAGCCACGGCCGGGCCGACCTCGCCCAGCTCGCGGCCGACACCTCACCCGACGACATCGCCACCCTCATCTACACCAGCGGCACCACCGGCCCGCCCAAGGGCGTGATGATCAGCCAGTACAACGTCGTGTACACCGTCGAGTCGCTGCGCCGCTGCATCGCGTTCGACAGCTTCGTCGGCAAGCGTGCCGTCAGCTACCTGCCCATGGCCCACATCGCCGAGCGGATGATGAGCCACTACCAGGGCTTCCTGCTGGGGTACAGCGTCTACTGCTGCCCCGACCCCGCCCAGTTGTCGGCCTACCTCGGCGCCGTGCACCCCCAGATCGTGTTCGGCGTGCCGCGCGTGTGGGAGAAGATCTACAACGGCGTCAACGCCGCGCTCAGCGCCGACGCCGACCGCAAGGCCAAGTTCGACGAGGGTGTGCAGGCAGCCCTCGCCATCAAGGCCGCCCAGCGCGCCGGCACCGCCACCCAGGAGCAACTCGACACCTGGTCGTTCCTCGACGCCGTCGCCTTCACCACCGTGCGCGGCCTGGTGGGCCTCGACGAGGTGCAGATCGCCGTCACCGGCGCCGCGCCCATCCCGCGCGAAGTGCTCGAGTGGTACAACGCCATCGGCGTGCCCCTGAGCGAGATCTACGGCATGAGCGAGTCGAGCGGGCCGATGACGTGGAGCCCGGACGCCAACATTCCCGGCTCGGTGGGTCGCGAGATCCCCGGCTGTGAAGTGCGCATCGCCGATGACGGCGAGATCATCTGCCGCGGCGGCAACGTGTTCCAGGGCTACCTCAAGCAGGCCGACAAGACTGCTGAGACCCTCATCGACGGATGGCTGCACTCGGGCGACATCGGCACCATCGACGCCAACGGCTACGTGCACATCGTCGACCGCAAGAAGGAACTGATCATCACCTCCGGCGGCAAGAACATCAGCCCCGCCAACCTCGAGGCCGCCCTGAAGACCATCCCACTGGTGGGCCAGGCCGCCGCCATCGGCGACGCCCGCAAGTTCTGCTCGGCGCTGCTGGTGCTCGACCCCGAGGCCACCGCAGTGTGGGCCAAGGCCCACGGCAAAGAGGGCACGCCACTGGCGCAACTCGCCGCCGACCCTGTGGTGCTCGCCGAGGTACAGGCCGGCATCGACGTGGTGAACCAGCAGTTCGCACAGGTGGAGCAGATCAAGAAGTTCGTGCTGCTGGGCGACGAGTGGTTGCCCGACAGCGACCTGCTCACCCCCACCTCGAAGCTGAAGCGCCGTGGCATCCACGCCCGCTTCGCCGACGAGATCGAATCGATGTACGCCGGCCTCGACTGAGCCCGCACCACCGCTGCTGCGAAACCGGCGACTGGTAGCGTCGCCCGTCGCACCGGTGCAACGTGGCGCCGGCGAACAGCCCCAGGGGAACAACATGAACGTCGGCTTCATCGGTCTCGGCAATCTCGGCAACTACCTCGCCGCATCGCTGGTGCGCGCCGGACACCCGGTCACCGTCACCGACATCAACCGCTCGCTCGCCGACTCGCTCGTCGCGGCCGGCGCCCGCTGGGCCGACACCGCCAAGGGCGTCGCCGAGGCCAGCGACGTGGTGTTCACCTGTCTGCCCTCGCCCCGCGTGATCGAACTGGTGGCTACCGGCCCCGACGGCATCTTCGCCGGCCTGCGCTCGGGCGGCACCTGGATCGACATGAGCACCAACGACCAGAGCGAGACGATGCGCATGGCCGGCCTGGCTGCCGAGCACGGCATCAGCATGCTCGAGTGCCCCGTCACCGGTGGCGTGCACAAGGCGGCCGAGGGCGACATCACCGTGCTGGTCGGCGGCGACGAAGACGTCTTCGCTCGCCACCGCCACCTGCTCGAAGCCGTCGGCAACCCCATCCTCTACATGGGTCCGCTCGGCAGCGCCGCGGTCATCAAGGTCATCACCAACATGCTTGCGTTCATCAACCTCGTCAGCATCGGCGAGGCACTGATGCTGGCCAAGCGCGGCGGCCTCGACCTGGCCAAGGCATACGAGGCCATCAAGGAGAGCTCGGGCAACAGCTTCGTGCACGAGACCGAGGGCCAGCTCATCCTCAACGGCTCGTACGACATCCAGTTCACGATGGCCCTGGCCCTGAAGGATCTCGGCTTCGCCATGGGCTTCGGCCGCGAATTCGGCGTGCCGCTCGAACTGGCCGGCCTCACCGAGCAGACCTTCATCCGCGCCGCGTCGCAGTACGGCACCGAAGCCTGGTCGACCCAGGTGGTGAAGTTGCTGGAAGACGCCCTCGGCACCGACCTGCGCGCCCCCGGCTTCCCGTCCCGACTGCAATGAGCGACGCGGCCGCTGCGAACCAGGCCGCTCTCGAGGCCGAGACGCGCCTCGACCTCGCTGCCGCGTTCCGCTGGGCCGCCCGGCTGAACTTCCACGAAGGCGTGGCCAACCACTTCAGTGCCGCCGTCTCACCCGACGGCAGCCGGTTCCTGCTGAACCCACGTGGCGCCCACTTCTCGCGCATCACCGCCAGCAGCCTCGTACTGCTCGACGCCCACGAGGCCGGTGCCCACGGCCCAGGGCCCGACGTCGATCCCACCGCCTGGTACCTGCACGCCCACCTGCACCAGCACGTGCCCCACGCCCGTGTGGTGCTGCACACCCACATGCCGCACACCACCGCGCTCGCCTGCCTGGCCGACTACGAGTTCCAGATGCTCGACCAGAACGCGTGCCGCTTCTTCGGCCGCATCGCCTACGACCGCCACTACAGCGGCATGGCGCTCGACGACACCGAGGGCAAACGAGTGGCAGCCCTCTTCGACGGCGGCAAGAGCGTGCTGTTCATGGCCAACCACGGCGTGATGGTGGTGGCCGACAGCGTGGCCGAGGCGTTCGACGAGCTGTACTACCTCGAACACGCGGCCCAACTGCAGGTGCTCGCCCTGTCGACCGGTCGACCGCTCAGCATCGTGCCCGACGACATCGCCGCCATGGTGTGCCAGCAGTGGCGCGACTACCCCGACGGCTGGGACCTGCACCTGCGCGCCCTGCGCGGCATCCTCGACGCCGACGACCCGGGCTACCGCGACTGACTCTCTGCTGAGACGGACCGAGTCGGGTCAGCGGACCGGGCGACCCTGGAAGTCGCCGATCAACGACACCGTCACCGTGTCGCCCGGCTCGCGCTGCGCCAACTCGGCCAACTTGGCGCGGTAGTACTCGTCGCGCAGGTCGCCGGCCGACGCCGCGTTGTAGGTGGGGTAGATGGCCCGCCGGTCGAGCGACGACGTGTTCGGGCCACTGCGGTGCGGGGTGAGCGAGTGGAACCACAGCGTCTGGCCGGCCCGCACCTCCACCGACTGCCACGTCATCGACGCCTCCACCGCGGTCGGGATGCAGCCCCGCGCGTCGCCGGGGATGAGTGCCTGGTGACGGGCGTCGACCACCTCGAGGCAACCGTTCTCGAGCAGCGAGTCGTCGATGGCCACCATGCACGACACGTGCGACGCGATGAACGGATAGGCGGGCGCGTCCTGGTGCGCGGCGTACCCGGCACCACCGGCGAGCTTGTAGTTGATCTTCTCCTTGTACAGCACCGCCGCCTCGCCCAGCACCAGCGCGGCCGTGGTGGGAAGGTCGCCGGTGGTGAGCAGGGCGCGCATGCCAGCGTGGAACGGCACGAAGTTCTCCGTGCGGCACAGTTTCGGGCCGTCGTCGGTGAGCTCGCGGTAGTGCAGCCACTCGCCGGCCTCGTCGGGCCACGCCATGATCTCGTCCACCCACGCGCGCACCTCGGCCAGTCGCGTCGCGTCGAGGGTGTCGGTGAGCAGCCAGCCGTGCTCGGCGAAGTGCGCCGCACCGGCGGGGTCGGTGGGCGAGAACGAGGCGGGTGTCGACATCTGGCCCCTCAGCGGCCCAGCTTCGACAGCAACCGCTGCAACGCGACGATGTCGCTGTCGGTGACCACCTGGGCGAAGTGCTTCTGCACGCCACGTCGATAGATCACGCTCGCATCGCGCCACAGCGAACGGCCCTCGCGGGTGAGGGTGACGGTGACCGCCCGTCGATCGGTGGGCTCGGGTGTGGCCTCGCGTTCGACGAACCCCTCACCTTCCATCCGGTCGAGCCGGCGCGACAGACTCGACGGCACCTCGTCGAGTTCGCTGCACAACCTGCTCACCCGCATCGCGCCGCCCGCGCGTTGCAGCGCCGACATGATCTCGAACCATGCCAACGGCAGGTCGAACTCGTCGACGAGGTCGGCGTCGATCTGGCGTCCGACCGCGGTGACGGTGCGGTCGAGCGACCGCCACAACCCGATGCGTTCGGCGTCGAGGCGGGGCACGGCGTGGCCGTCAGGCCGTTGCCTTGAGGGCGGCCGCGAACGCCGCCAGGGCGAGGTCGATCTCGGCCTCGTTCACCACGAGCGGGGGCATCCAGCGCAGGCATGTGCCGTAGGTGCCGGCGTTCATCAGGATGAGGCGACCTTCCTCGAGGCAGTGCTTCTGGATGGCGGCCACCCGAGCGGCATCACTGAACTCGGTGCCCACCATCAGACCGAGGCCGCGCACCTGGGTGATGACGTCGTGCTCGCGCTGCAGTTCGCGGATGCCGGCCTGCAACTGCTCGCCACGTGCGTTCACGTTGGCCAGGAATGCCGGTTCGCTCATGATGTCGATGGTGGCCAGCGCGGCCGCGCAGCCCATCGCGTTGCCGCCGTAGGTGCCGCCGTGGCTGCCCTTGGTCCACTTGTCGTCGAGCTCGCGGCGGGTGCCCAGCGCGGCGAACGGGAACCCGCTGGCGATTCCCTTGGCCATGCAGATGATGTCGGGCTCGAGGCCGTAGTGCTCGACCGCGAACATCTTCCCGGTTCGGCCGAAACCGCTCTGCACCTCGTCGGCGATGAACAAGATGCCGTGCTGGCGGCACCGCTCGACCAGGCCGTGGATGAACGCCGGCGGTGCCGGGATGTAGCCCCCCTCGCCGAGCACCGGCTCGAGGATGACGGCAGCGGTCTCGTCGGGGGCGGTCATCGACTTCAGCAGGTGGTCGAAGCCCTGCAGCGCCCGGGCCACCTCGGCGTCCTGATCGGCCGCAAGCGGGCTGGGGTACGGCGCGACGAAGATGCCCGCTGGCAGCGGGGCGTGGCCGGCGCGGTAGCTGGTCTTGCTGGTGGTCATCGCCATCGCAAGATGGGTGCGACCGTGGAAGCTGCCGCTGAACACCACGACGTGCGGGCGCTTGGTGGCCTGCTTGGCCAGCTTCACCGCGGCCTCGGTGATCTCGGCGCCCGAGTTGGCGTAGAAGAACGTGTCGATGGCGCCCGGCGACAGGTCGGCCAACTTCGCCGCCAGCGGCTCGAGCAGATCGTGCTTGAACACGTTCACCTGGGCGTGGATGAACCGCTGCGCCTGGTCGGCGATGGCCTTGGCCACCTTCGGATGCGCGTGGCCGGTGGAGTTCACTGCGATGCCGGCGGCGAAGTCGAGGTACTTCTCGCCACCGGTGGTGGTGACCCAGCACCCGTGCCCGCTCGCCACTTCCAACGGCGTGACCGAGAACCAGACGTTCGACAGATGCGACTCGCTCATGGCCGCGAGCCTAGTCACGCGTTCGCAGCCCCCGACCCCGACCCTCGAGAGTCCGGGCAGCTCAGCGGGTGACGAACGGCGGGTCGGTGCGCGGGTCGAAGGTGCGGCTCCATGCTGCGAACTCGGTGGCGAAGTACTCGAGCCGTCGGCCCGTCACCTCGGCCAACTCGATCACCGTGCCCGGATGCGCCTCGGTGAGGTAGTAGCGGAAGCGACCCTTCGGCCCGATGCGACCGCCGCTCCACAACTGCCAGCCGGCTTCGGCCACCAGCGCCTCGGCCGCGTCCATGTCGGTGGGCCAGTAGGCAACGTGATGCAGGCCGCCGTCGGGGCAGCGCTCGAGGAAGTCGAGATAGGTCGACGGCTGATCGTTGTGCTGGGCGATCAGTTCCACCTGCAGATCGCCCATGTGCGCGATGGCGATGGTGAAGTCGAGGTGCCCCGGCTGGCCGCGGTGCACGAAGTCGTCGACCGGTGGATGCTCGACCAGCAACCACGGCCCGATACCCAGCACATCGACCCAGTGCCGGATGTGCTCGTGCAGCCGCTCGGCAGGCACGACGTAGCCGAGTTGACGCACCTCACCGAATGCAGCGACCGGGTTCATGGCCACGACACTAGGCACCCCGGGGGCCAAACAACCCTCGGGATCAGGATGGTGGCGCAGTGAGGGCGGCAGCCTTGGCCAGGGCCTCGTCCCACGATGCACCGGCGGCGATGAGCGACCGGAACGGCATCACCATCTTCGGCATGCTCACGCCGAGTACGCCGCGCAGCCGGCCCTGCCACCCATACAGCGCTGCGAACGATCCGTCGAGCGACCCGGCGAACACGTGCACATCGTCGCCACCGTGGGCACGGCCGACGAACTGGATGCGGCTCTCGAACTGATCGCTCCAGAAGAACGGCACCGCCGCATACGGCGTGGGCGCATCACCCCGCGCCACGGCCAGCAGGTTGCGGGCCGCTACGGCGCCCTGCTCGGCAGCGTTGGTCCAGTGCTCGACGCGCATCTCGACGTCGTCGTGCCCGTCGAACACGTGGTTCGGCCAGCGCGCGCAGTCGCCCGCCGCGTACACACCGGGCACTCCCGCGTTGAGCGTGTCGTCGCACACCACGCCGTCGCGCAGGGTGAGCCCGCTGCCCTCCAGCCACCCGGTGGCCGGCGACACCCCCACGCCCACCAGCACCACATCAGCCGGCACCACCTCCCCCGGCGTCGTCTCGCCCGATGTCAGGCGCACACCCATCACCCGCGTGCCGTCACCCTCGATGGCCGCCACCTGCACACCGCAGCGCAGGTCGATGCCGTGGCGCGTGTGCACACTGGCCACCGCCGCACCCATCTCGGCCCCGAGGCCGCGCATCAGCGGCGCCGGTGCACCCTCGAGCACCGTCACCGTGCACCCGGCCGTCTGCGCCGTGGCCGCTGCTTCGAGTCCGATGAACCCGGCACCGATCACCACCAGGCGCACGCCCGCGCCGAACCGGGCGCGCAGGTCGAGTGCGTCGTCGAGCGTGCGCAGTTCGCACACCCCGTCGAGATCTGGCTGACCGGGCAGTCGCCGCACCCCCGCACCGGTGGCGATGACCAGGCCGTCGTACGCGATGGTGGAACCGTCGGCCAGGGTGAGGCGACGCGCGCCTGTGTCGAGCGCGGTGGCCAGTACGCCGAGGCGCCAGGTGAGATCGAGCACGGCGAAGTCGTCGGGCTTGCGCAGCCGGATGCGGTCGGCGTCCCACTCGCCCGCCAGCAACTTCTTCGACAGCGGCGGCCGGTCGTAGGGCACCTCGTCCTCGGCGCCCACCAGGGTGATCACCCCGGTGAAGCCTTCGCTGCGCAACGTCTCGCAGGCCCGCAGCCCCGCCAGCGAAGCCCCTACCACCACCACGTGTTCCATCGTCGCCAGCATGGCACGCCCGCAGCGATGAGCAAGATGCGCAACAGGTGCGCATCTTGCTCATCGCAGGGCTGGGGAGCGGGCGGTACGGTCGGGGGACATGGACCAGGTGTTGCGCACTCCCCCTCCCCCGGTCGACACCAGCACCGCGCCAGCCGTGGCGGCGGCTACGTTCGGCATCGAGGCCGACGGCGCGATCGATCTCGGCAGCGAACGCGACCGGGCCTTCCTGTTGCACGGCGCTGGTGAGCCCGGTGCGGTGATGCCCATCGCGGTGATGAAGGTGTCGAACGCGGCCGAGCACCCCGACGTGCTCGACATGGAGGCGGCCGTCGCCTTCCACGCCCTCATGGTCGACCCGACTCTGCCCGTCGCCCAGCCCTATCCGGCGCGCGACGGCCGGTACCGCGCCGAGTGGGCCTCGCCCGAGGGCACCCACTGGGTGCGCATGTACGACCTGATGCCCGGCACCCGTCGCGCCGACCCCACCACCCTCTCCGACCGCGCCGTGATCGAATGGGGCGCCACCACCGCCCGCCTCGGCCGGGCCCTGCGCGGTTTCATCCACCCGCGGGCCATCCGCGCCCTGCCGTGGGACGTGCAGCACGCGCTGCAGGTGCGCCCGATGCTGCCCGCCGTCGCCGACCCCTCCGTCCGCCAACTGGTGGCCCGCACACTCGACCGGTTCGAGGAGGTGGTGGCCCCACGCTGGGCGTCGCTGCGGGCCCAGGTGGTGCACGGCGACCTCACCACCGACAACGCTCTCGTCGCGCCCGACGGCGCCATCACCGGCATCATCGACTTCGGCGACATGAGCCACACCGCGCTGGTGGTCGATGTCGCGTCGATGCTCGACTCGCTCGCTGCCGGCTGCAGTCGCACCGAGATGCTGCGCATCGCTCGACTCGCACTCGACGGCTACCAGCGCATCACCCCGCTCGAACCCGACGAACTGGCGATCATCGGCGAACTCTGGGCGGCGCGCACCGCGGTCGGCCTGGCCATCGGCTCGTGGCGCGCCGCCGAAGGACTGGAGGACGCCGAGTTCGCCCAGCGCTATCACGCCGGTGCCGCCATGATGCTCGATCACCTGGTGGGCACGGGCTGGGATCGCCTCGCCGCCCAGCTGTCCGGCCGACACGACAGCGCGGCCGACTCGCGCGAACTGATCGCCCGGCGCGACGTGTTCGGCCCGGCCACCGAGGGCCTCAGCTACGACGAGCCCATCCACATGGCCGGCGCGCAGGGCACGTGGATGACCGATGTGCACGGCCGGCGCTACCTCGACCTGTACAACAACGTTCCGTGCGTGGGCCACAGCCACCCGCGCGTCACCGAGGCCATCGCCCGCCAGGTCCGCGTGCTGAACACCAACATGCGCTACCTGCACGCCGGTGCCATCGAGTTGGCCGAGCGCCTGGTCGACACGTGCCCGGCATCGCTCGACACGGTGTTCTTCGTGAACTCCGGCTCCGAGGCCAACGACCTCGCCTGGCGCCTCGCCACCACCGTCACCGGCAACACCGGGGCCCTGTGCACCACCCGCGCCTACCACGGCATCAGCGCCGCCATCACCCCGCTGTCGCCCGAGACCCTGCCGCCCGAGGCGATGCCCACCACGGTCGACACCTGGACACCCACCGACACCTACCGCGGCCTGCACACCGGCACCGAAGGGTTTGTCGCTGCGCTCGACCGCCTCGCCGCACGTGGCGTGGCACCCGCGCTCGTCATCCTCGACGGCGTGCTGCAGAGCGACGGTGTGTACGACCTCGACCCCGGCTACGTGCAGGCCCTGCTGCATCTCACCCA
This sequence comes from Ilumatobacteraceae bacterium, assembly GCA_044238435.1. Classification (GTDB taxonomy): domain Bacteria; phylum Actinomycetota; class Acidimicrobiia; order Acidimicrobiales; family Ilumatobacteraceae; genus VFMC01. Next base: position 13,965 of record JBIIDH010000023.1, read on the forward strand.
CGTGGCAGGTGGGCTGTGGGTGGCCGACGAGGTGCAGGGCGGCCACGGGCGCACGGGCGAGGCGATGTGGTCGTTCGAGCGATTCGGCATCGAGCCCGACATCGTCACGCTCGGCAAGCCGATGGGCAACGGGCACCCGGTGGGCGCTGTCATCACCCGCCGCGACATCGCCGAACGCTTCGCCGACGGCACCACGTTCTTCAGCACCTTCGGCGGCAACCCGGTCAGCATGGCCGCATCGCATGCGGTGCTCGACGTGCTGGCCGACGAGCGGGTGCTGCCCCGAGTGGTGGAGGCCGGTGAGGCGTTGCGCGCCGCTGCTCGCGCCGTGGCCGAGCAGCACGAGTGCATCGGCGACGTGCGCGGCATCGGACTGGCCAACGCCATCGAGATCGTCACCGACCGCACCACCGCCACACCCGACCCGGCGATGGCCGAGCAGATCAAGAACGCACTGCGCCGCAACGGGGTGTTGGTGGGCACCACCGGTATCCACGGCAACGTGCTGAAGGTGCGCCCGCCGCTGGCGTTCACCGCCGCTGAAGTGCCGGTGTTCGCCGCTGCGCTGCAGGCGGCGCTGCGCGACGTGTTCGCCTGATCAGCCCCGGCCGGCCACGGCGTCGAAGCTGTCGCGGAGTGTGCCGACAATGAGGTCGATCTCGTCGTCGGTCACCACGAACGGCGGCGCCACCATGACGGCCTCGGCCACCGGGCCCGACCCCGCCGGGTACACCCACAGCCCGCGTTCGAGCGCGGCTGCCACCACGGCCTCGCGGCTCACGTCGATCTCGATGCCGTAGAACAGGCCGCGGCCGCGCACCTCCACCACGGCGCGGTGGTCGTCGAACGCCTCGTGCAGACGCGTCCCCAGCACCTCACCCATCACCCGCGACCGTTCGACGAGCTGCTCGCGCTGGAGGATCTCGAGCACCTTCGACGCCGCGGCGCACGCCCCGTCGTTGCCGGTGAAGGTGAAGTACATGAAGCCCGACCCACGCAGCGCCTCGGCCACGCGGCCGCGCGCCGCGACCGCACCCATCGGCACGTACCCACCGCCGAGGCCCTTACCACCCACGATGACGTCGGGCTCGAACGGGAAGTGCTGATGGCCCCACGTCAGCCCGGTGCGCCCGTACCCGGTCATCACCTCGTCGGTGATGAGCACGATGTCGTGCTCGTGGCAGATGTCGGTGACGGTGCGCCAGTACTCGTCGTTCGCGGTGAGGCAGGCACCCGCGGCACCCATCATCGGCTCGGCGATGAACCCGGCGATGGTGCCCGGATCTTCCTGTTCGATCACCTTCAGCACCTGCTCGGGGTCGTCCCACGGCACATGCGGGAACGGCAGCAGCATCGGCTCGTAGCCCTTCTGGCGCACGCTGTGGCTGCCGGCCGCCATCGTGCCCAGGGTCATGCCGTGGTAGCTGGGGTGGCGACCGACGATCTTCCACCGATCGGGCCGACCCATGGCCACCTGGTAGGCGCGTGCCAGACGCAGCGCAGAGTCGGTGCTCTCGCTGCCGCCGCTGGTGAAGAACACGTGATCGAAGCCCTCGGGCAGCCAGTGCTCGACCAGGCGGTCGCGCAGTTCGAGCCGCCACGGCGTGGGCCACAGCGGCACCACGTACCCACCGGCAGCCATGGCGTCGCGGGCAGCGTCGGCCACCTCGGCACGGCCCCAGCCGATGTTGCCGACGATGGCACCGGCCGCACCATCGAGGATGCGGCCGCCGTCGGCGGTGTGCAGCCAGCTGCCCGAGCCCCCCACGATGGTGGGTGACTCGGCGGCACCGGGCAGGAACGAGTAGCGCGCGCTGTCGGTCATGCCCGTCAGTGTTGCACGCGCCCGCCGGCCCGAGCCGGGGCGTTCGCGTCATGGTGGCGGAACATGATGGACAGCCGCGGCCCGGTGGGCCCGGTCACCTTCGGGACGCAGTGCTCCCAGTCGTGCTGGCAGCGGCCACCCATCACCAACAGGTCGCCTCGGCCCACGTGCCACCCCTGCGACGGGCCGCCGCCCCGCGGGCGCACGAGGAACGCCCGTGGTGCACCCACGCTGACGATGGCCACCACGGGGTCGTCGTGGAGGGAGCGCTCGCGGTCGCCGTGCCAGGCCACCGAATCGCGCCCGTCGCGGTAGAGGTTGAACCCGATGCTGTCGAACGGTCGGGTGTAGTAACGGCCGAGTGCGGCACGGGCCTCACCCAACACGGGCAGCGGTTCGGCTGCACCTGCCGCATCGGTCCACCACGCCGTGAGCCGGGGTTCGGGCAGCACCCGCTCGTACATCAGCACCTCGCGCTGGCGCCACGGCAGACGGGCCACCAGTTCGCCGAACACCAGGTCGGCGCCCAGCATCCAGCCGGGCAGGAAGTCGATCCACGACTCGTCGTCGAGGTGCACCCGCTCGACGCCGAGCAGCAGTGGATCGACCGTCGGATCGTCGAACGCGAACAGCGAGCCCTGCCAGGCGTCGACGGCGGGTTGGAGTGCGGTGCTGAGCGACATGACCATCAGCCTCGCGCGGCGAACGTGTGTTCGCAAGAGCTGATCTGTTCGTTCGGCTGGCAGACTCGATCGGTGCGCGAACCGGACGTGATCAGCGACCCCGCCGATCCGCGGGTGGATGCCTACCGCACGCTGCGCGCCCGCGAGAGCAACGAGGTGATGTGGGCCGAGGGCCCCACCGTGGTCGAGCGCCTGCTGGCCACACCCCTCCGTGTGCGGTCGCTGCTGCTCACCCCGGCCGCGCACGCCCGCCTGCTCGACCGGTGCGGTGCACTGCTCGCGGCGAAGCGTGCCGAGATCTGGGTGGCAGAGCAAGCGGTGGTCAACGCGATCGTCGGCTTCGACCTGCACCGCGGTGCCATCGCCGTCGCCGACCGGCCCACCGTCGGCACGCTCGACGGGGTGATCATCGGTGCTCGGCGACTGGTGGTGCTCGAAGGTGTGAACGACCACGAGAACCTTGGCGCCATTGCTCGCACCGCCCGCGCCCTCGGTGCCGACGGCCTGCTGCTCGACCCCACGTGTACCGACCCCTACTACCGGCGCAGCGTTCGTGTGTCGATGGGCGAGGTACTGCACCTGCCCATCGCCCGCGCCCCGTTGGGCGACATCGCCGACGCGCTCGCCGCCGCCGGGTACGCCGTGTGGGCGCTCACCCCGCGCGCCGATGCCGCCGCCATCACCACGCTCACGCCACCAGCGCGCCTCGCCCTGCTGCTGGGCGCCGAGGGCCCGGGCCTGTCGGCCGAGGCCTTGGCCCGGCACACCCCGGTCCGTATCCCCATCCGCAGCGAGGTCGACTCACTGAATGTGGGCCACGCTCTCGCGGCGGCACTCGCCGTCGTGGCAACATCGGCGCCATGACCACTCACCACATCGAACGCATCGGTGTCGTCGGCTGCGGCCTGATGGGCAGCGGCATCGCCGAGGTGTGCGCCCGCGCCGGCCTCGATGTGATCGTGCGCGAGGTGAACGCCGGCGCCGCCGAAGCCGGCCAGCAGCGCATCACCGCATCACTCGACCGCGGCGCCCGCTCGGGCAAACTCACCGAGGCCGAGCGCGACACCGCGCTCGCCCACCTCAGCTTCACCACCGACCTCGCCGACATGGCCGACCGACAACTCGTCGTCGAAGCCGTGGTGGAGGACGAGGCGCTGAAGACCGAGGTGTTCCGCGTGCTCGACAAGGTGGTCACCGACCCGACCGCCATTCTCGCCTCGAACACCAGCTCCATCCCGGTGATGAAGTTGGGCATCGCCACCCAGCGGCCCGAACAGGTCCTCGGCATCCACTTCTTCAACCCGGTGCCCGTACTGAAGCTGGTCGAGTTGGTCACCAGTCTGCTCACCTCGGCCGACACAGCCACCCGCGCCGACGCCTTCGCCACCGACGTACTGCACAAGAAGGTCATCCGCAGTCAGGACCGCGCCGGCTTCATCGTGAACGCGCTGCTCATCCCGTACATCCTCTCCGCCATCCGGATGATGGAGTCGGGCTTCGCCACCGCCGCCGACATCGACACCGGCATGGTCGAGGGCTGCAACCACCCGATGGGGCCGCTGCGCCTGGCCGACCTCATCGGCCTCGACACCACTCTCGCTGTCGCCGACAGCCTGTACGCCGAGTTCAAAGAACCGCTCTACGCCTCGCCACCGTTGCTGTCGCGCATGGTCGAGGCGGGGCTGCTCGGTCGCAAGGCCGGGCGCGGCTTCTACGACTACGCCCGTTAGGAGCACGCCATGAAGACCGTGATGGAACGCTTCCGCTTCCTCGCCATCATCGCCGTCATCGGCCTCGCCGTCACCACGGCCGCCACCTTCGGCTGGTCGGTCGCCAAGTCGGTGAAGTTGGTGGGCGACCTGCTCAGTGGCGAATGGCGCAACGAGTTGATGGTGGTGAAGGTGCTGCAGGTGATCGACACCTACCTGCTCGCCATCGTGCAACTGATCACCGCCATCGGCCTCTACGAACTGTTCATCGGCGAACTCGACACCCCTGCGTGGCTGAAGGTGCACTCGCTCGACGACCTGAAGAAGCCGATCGTCGACATGCTCGTCGTGTACGTGGGCGTGAAGGGTGTGGAGGCACTCGTGAAAGCCGAGCGCCCCATGGACGCCCTGCTGTCGGCCGGCGCCGTGGGCATCATCGTGCTGTCGCTCACTGCGTTCCGATTGGCCAAGAGCGCCGGCAAGTCGAAATACGACTGAGTCGGCGCGCCCGGCGCCGCTCACCCGCCCAGCGCCACCCCCACCAGCAGTGGGCCGAGCCAGCGTTCAGCGACCTGCCCCGCCGACCACTCGGTGAAGTGGACGCCGTCGGGCCGCCACGAGGGTGTCGCAACGTGGCCCGCTTCGTCGAGCCACCGGTCGAGGTCGGCCACCTCCACCCGACCGTCGAACGCTGCGACCACCTCGCGGATCACCTCGTGGTGCAGTCGGTAGCGCTCGAGGTCGTTCATCTCCTCCTCGCGCCACTCGGCGGTCGGCGTCGGCGGCACCACCCACACCACCTCGGGCACACCGGCCCCGAGCAGCCGCAAGGTGAGTTCGCCATAGGCGTCGCGCATCCGTGTGCGGTACCGCTCGTCGCGCGGCCCGAGTGGACCTTCATCGGTTGCCCACTCCCGGTTCGCCACGTCGCTCACGGTCGACATCAGCACCACGACGTCGGGTCGCAGTTCGTCGATCGTGCCGAACACCTCGTCGTTCACCAGGGCGCGTGACGCATCGAGCACCCCGCTCAGATCGGCGAAGGTGGTGATGGCCGGCTCGAGCATGAACGTGCAGCCCTGACACCAGCGCACCGAAACCTGGGCCAGTTCGGGGCGATCGAGCGACCAGGCGGCAAGGCCTTGGCCCACGTAGAGCGCCGTCGAGTCGCCCACCACGAGCATGCGCACGGCGCGCGGTGGCAGCAGCGGCACGCTGCTCGTCGTGGTGGACTCCTCCGGTGCACTGGTCATGGCTGGGCCGGGCATGCTCGTCGGCGGCACCGTCGTCGATGCCAGGAGCGACGGCAGAGAACCGTCGACCGGCGCGATCTCGGCGGCGTCGAGCACCACCTCGTTGGCCACCACCGCCGGTACCGCCGCAGGCACCACCACCGCCAGCAGCGCAACTCCGGCGGTGGCGAGGCCGGCACGCCGGAAGGTGACCGACGGCGACCACGCGGCCCCGTGGATCGGGCGTTCGATCAGGCGGTACGACGCCACCGCCAGCACCAGCGTCAGCCCGGTGGCCACGGCGAACCCACCGAGCGTGTCGAGTCGCCACCCGCGCTCGCGCAGCAGCACATCGACCGGCCAGTGGATGAGGTACACGCCGTAGCTGATGCGGCCGAGGCCCACCAGTGGTCGCCACGCCAGCATCCGCTCGACGCCCGACGGCACCTGCAGCGACCAGAGCAGCACACCGCTCACCACCGCCACCAGTGGCAGTCCGCCGCTGTACGCGAACCCGTGCCCACTGGGCAGCACCACCGCCAGGGCGACGATCACCACGATCGCCGGCGCCGTGGCGAACCGCGCCCATGCCGGCACGCGATGGCCGCCCGCCATGATCGTCGCCAGCAGCGCACCCACCAGGATCTCGGCCACCCGCGCCGGGGTCGACCAGTAGGCCGCGTCGGATCCCCACAGCCGGGCGATCAACGGCGCGGCGAGCGCACCCAGCGCGGTGAGCAGGGCAACAGCCGAGGAGACCGACCGCTGCAACCGGGCGCACCAGCGGACGATGACGACGAACACCACCGGCCAGGCCCAATAGAACTGCTCCTCGATCGCCAGCGACCAGAAGTGCTCGAGTGGCGAGACCGAACCGGCGAACAGATCGGAGTAACTGGTGGTGCCGGCGAGCCGCACCCAGTTGAACACCTGCAGCACGGCACCCACCACGTCGACCCGCAACCCGTCGACCCGCGAGTACGCGCCGAACAGCCGCGCCACGACGACCACCGCGACGCAGAGCAGACTGGCCGGCACCAGACGGCGCAGACGCCGCGCGTAGAAGCCGGCGAACGAGATGCTGCCATTGGTGGCGTGCTCCTGAACCAGGAGTCGGGTGATGAGGAAGCCCGAGAGGGTGAAGAACACCGACACGCCCACGTACCCGCCGGGCATGAACCCGAAGCCGGCGTGGAAGAGCACGACCAGCGACACGGCCAACGCTCGTACGCCGTCGAGCGCCGGCTGTCGGGGGTGACTCGACATCGCCGAGGGAACCTAGTGCGCTGCCAGACCAGCGGCTAGCTCGCCCGCCGCGATGCGAGCGGCAATGTGCGGGGGCGGCTCGCTGAGGCGTTCGAGTGTGACGCCATGGATGTGTGCCGTACACGCGAACTCGTGTGGGTACGGCCCCACCGGGGCACCGGTGTCGATGCCCACGTCGAACGTCTCGCCGCTCATCGAGAACACCAGCGGCACGGTGCGCTCGATGCGCGCATGCGCCACGTCGACCTCATCGACAAGCAGCACCGCATCGCCTCCACCACCGAACCCGCCGTCGTAGGCGAACTCGATCACCACGGTGTGGCGGCCCTCGCCCAGCGCCGCCGGGGCCTCGGCGCGGAAGTGGTCGTGACCCATCCAGTTGTAGTGGAACACCGGCCGGGCGTCGGCGGAGAGGTACAGGCTCCAGCCCGCCATGTTGCCGCCCTGGCACGCGACCACGCCGTGCGCGCCGTCGCTGCCCACCTCGACGTCGGCGCTGATGCGGAACGAGCAGTTCTTCAGGTTCACCACCGACGGCTCGGGCATGCGTACGTGATCGACCGTGTACGTCATGCGCGTGCGCCCACCCAGGCTGGTGGGCACGGCGTGGTCGCCGAAGCGGGGCGCACCCGGATCGCGCATCGGGTAGACGCCGTTGCGCTCGGCCTCGGTGTGGAACAGCGCCTGCAGTTCGGCCAACTTCTCGGGGAACTGCGCGGCCACGTCGACACCTTGCGAGAAGTCGCCGCGCAGGTCGTACAGCTCCCACCGCTCCTGCGGGCCGTCGAAGGGCAGTGAGGCGAAGCGCACCCACGGCGGCCGCCCGTGGTAGCATGAGGCGATCCACCCGTCGTGGTACACGGCCCGGTTGCCGAGCAGTTCGAAGTACTGCGTGGTGCGTCGGCTGGGTGCATCCGGTTCGTCGAACGTGTACAGCATCGACACACCCTCCACCGGCATCTGCTCGACACCGTTCACGGAGGCCGGTGCCTGCACCCCCGCCGCAGCGAGGATGGTGGGGGCGATGTCGACCACGTGGTGGAACTGCTGGCGCAGGCCACCGCGATCCGTGATGCGCGCCGGCCACGACACGGCCATCGCGTTGCGGGTGCCACCGAAGTGCGACGCCACCTGCTTCATCCACTGGAACGGCGAGTCGAGCGCCCAGGCCCAGGCCGCGTTGTAGTGGTTCTCGCAGCGCGCCGAACCGAAGTCGTCGATGTGTTCCAGCAGCCACTCGGGGTCTTCGGGGATGCCGTTCTGGAAACTGGGCGCGCTCCACGCCCCGTGCAGCGTGCCCTCGGCCGAGGCCCCGTTGTCGCCGGTGATGTAGATCACCAGCGTGTCGTCGGCGATGCCCATCTCGTCGAGCGCGTCGAGCACCCGGCCCACCTGCGCATCGGTGTGCGCCATGAACCCGGCGAAGGTCTCCATCAACCGGCGGGCCACCGGCTTGTACCGATCCGGGTAGTCGTCCCACGCCGGGATCTCGTCGGGCCGGGGCGTCAGCACCGTGTCGGGCGGGATGACGCCGAGTTCGATCTGGCGGGCGTGGATGCGTTCGCGGAGCGCGTCCCACCCGTCGTCGAACTGCCCGGCGAAGCGGTCGATCCACTCGCGCCACACGTGGTGCGGGCAGTGCATCGCACCCGCCGCGAGGTAGGCGAAGAACGGCTTGTCGGGGTTGGCGCCACGCTGACGGCGCATCCACGTAATGGTGTGCTCGGCCAGGTCTTCGGTGAGGTGGTAGTCGTCGCGCCCCACGTACGGCATCACGGGCGTGGTCTGGTCGTACAGCGGCGGCTCCCACTGCGACGCCTCGGCGCTCATGAACCCGTAGAACCGTTCGAAGCCCATCCCGGTGGGCCAGCGGTCGAACGGGCCCGCCGGGCTCTGCTCCCACGTGGGGGTGAGGTGCCACTTGCCGAAACAGCCGGTGGCGTAGCCGGCGTGGCGCAGCACCTCGGCGACCGTGGCGGCCTCACGCGGGATGACGCTGTCGTAGCCCGGGAACGTGGTGGCCGCCTCGGGGATGCCACCCATGTGCACGGTGTGGTGGTTGCGCCCGGTCAACAGCGCTGCCCGGGTGGGCGAGCACAGCGCCGTGGTGTGGAACTGGTTGAACCGCAGGCCAGCGGCGGCCACCCGGTCGAGCGCCGGCGTGGGCACCGGGCCACCGAATGTGGAGCACGTGCCGAAGCCCACATCGTCGAGCAGCACCACCAGCACATTGGGTGCACCCGTCGGGGCCTTCTGGGGAGCGAGCGGGCTGGGCACGGCGTCTGCCACCAGCCGGGTGATCGTGCCGGCGAACGGGGTTGTCGGCGCGGGGATGCGCGGCGCCGTCACTGCTCGAACCCGGGCACCTCGAAGCAGGCCACCGCCCGGTCTGCGCCGACGGCATCACCCTGCACCACCACAGTGGCAGCGGCTCGCGCGTCACTCCACCGCATCCGCCCGGTGAGCAGGCCCACCAGCGTGGCCCGGTCGAGTGCCACCGTCGACTGCGCGCCCGCACCGTCGGTGGGCGCGGCCACCCCGTTGCGCACGTGCAGGCCCACGGTGGACTCACCCTCCACTGCGAACGCGATGTGGTGGTCGAGGCCCTCGGCCCGGTCGGGGTCGAGCAGCACCCGCAGCGTGTGCACGATGGCGACGGAGCTCGCACCCTCGAGTTGGCGCGACGTGAAGCGGTGGACGCGGAAGCGGTCCATCGGCGCCGAGCCGTCGAGATCGCGTGCGTGGGCCAAGCACCAGTTGCGGATGTTGGCCGCCGAGGTTCGCTCGGCCACCGTGCGCAACGCCGTGGCCAGCAGCACCCGGTCGTCGGCCTCGGCGTCCTCGGACCGCACCAGCCAGGTGGCCAGTTCGAGCGCCCAGCGCACGTCGTCGGCAGCCAGCGCAGCCCGCGCCTGCTCGCGCACCGTGGCCCGGCCACCGAACCCGGCGATGAGGCGACCGAAGCGCTCGGTGGGCTCGAGCGGGAAGAGTCGTGTCTCGTCGCCGTCGAACCAACCGCGCAGACCGTTGTGGATCTGGCGCACGTGGTGCTCGCCCACGCCGTAGCGCTCGCTGGTGAGGAAGTCGTCGTCGTACAGCGCGGGCAGGCGCACCCGGCTGGCCAACTCGTCGGTGGTCCAGCCCTTGTTGATGCCGCGCACCGTCTGGTCCCACAGGAACTGGATCGAGTCGCGGTAGCGCAGCGTGCGACGGGCGATGTCGGCCGCACCGCTCATCGGCGGGCCGTGCGTGGCCACGAGATGATCGGCGCCCAGCGCCCGCACGTGGTCGATGCCGGTGAGCAGCACACGCGGATCGCGGTACTCGTCGCCGCGGATGGCGAAGATGTTGAACAGCGTGGGCCACACGATGTTGTGCACGCACGTGGCGAGTTCGGGGAACCACAGCGTCACCGAGTCGTCGGCGTCGGACGGGGCCGGGGTGATGTCGACCCGCAGTCCGCCGATGGTGAGCGTGGTGGCCGGGCCGAACGTGACCGTGGGGGGCACGAACCCCGAGGTGAACGGGGCGTGCTCGGGGTTGCGGTAGAACAGCCCGAGGCCCACATGCAGGAGTGCGTCGGGGCCCTCGTCGGGCAGGGTGATGCCGAACTGCTCGACCAGGCCGCGCGCGTACACCGGGGCGATCTCACCGCTGGTGCGGCTCTTGTTCGCCGTCACCCGTTCGTGCGCGTAGACGGGCATCGGCGACGCGTTACCCGCCTCGGCGAGCACCGCCCTGGTGCCCTCCACGTAGTGGAAGTGGGTGTAGATCACGGCCACCACGGGGCGCTGCGTGTGCCGGCGCAGTTCGGCCAGCGCAGCCTCCATCTCCTGCACCGACTCGCCGGTGTCGATGGCGATGATGCCCTCGGGCGCCTCGATGAACGTCTGGTTCGACAGACCGTTGCCCACCAGTGTCCACACCCCGGGCCGCACCGTGTAGAACCGGCGCTCGATCACCGTCAGGTGGGCCAGGTGATCGCGGTGCACACGCTGACCCCGCGGGCCGTCGACCGTTCCACCGGCATCGTGTTCGAAACTCCGCATCAAGCGCCCCCACAGCCGATCGCAAACCTCTGGGGAGGGTAGCCGTCGGGTGAGGACGTTCAGCACTCTCGGCAGGACCTCTGTCCGTAGCCGTCCATCGAGACCTGAACGACACTCGGGCCAGCGGCAGGCAGCCGGCAGTGAAGAAGGAGATGACGTCGCATCGCAATCATCCTGTGGGTTCTCGCAGTGATCCTGGTGGTCTCGGGCATCGTGGCCATCCTCCGCAAGGAGTACCTGTGGGGTGTCGTGCTGATCGTCGTCGGGCTGCTGGTCGGCCCCGGCGGCGTCAGCATCTTCACCTAGCCCGCCCAGCCGACGCAGAGGGCGGAGGAATCGAATCGGCCTTGGCAAACTTTGCCAAGACCGCTACCGTCACTGGCATGAGCACGATGAACGTGTCGCTCCCCGAAGAACTCAAGGCATTTGTCGATGCGCAGGCCCAGCGCGGCGGTTACGGGTCGACAAGCGAGTTCGTTCGAGACCTCATCCGTCGCGAGCAGGATCGGCAAGCGCTGCGGACACTGCTACTCGAGGGCGCTTCCTCGCCCGCCGGGCCGATCGCCGACGAGAGCTACTTCTCCGCGTTGCGATCGCAAGCACGTTCGACGGACTGAACGAAGTGGCGCAACGCCAGGCGCATCTGCGCGCAAAGGCCGCGGTGGATGTCGAGGATGCGGTCGCACACCTCCGCAGTACAGCCGGCGACACGGTGGCGCTGTCGTTCATCGACGCACTCGAGCGCGGGGTCAACCTCCTCACGCGCTCGCCACATGTGGGTTCATTGCAGTTCGCGTACGAACTGGCCATTCCCGAGTTGCGGGCGTGGGCTCTGAAGCAGTTTCCCTACGTGATCTTCCACATACCGCACGAGAACCACATCGACATCTGGAGGGTGCTGCACACCCGCCGCGATCTCCCGGGTGCCATCCAGAGCGACGACTGAGTGATCGCCCACGTGGCCAAGAGTCGGAGTTCGTGTCCGCAGACCCGATCCGACCCAGCGGACCGTTGATACGGTTCGAACCGTGCACGGCGACGAAAGCGACCGGGACGTAGCCGGGCTGATCGCGCACCTGCTCGGCAGCCGGGCCGCGAACCAAGAGATCTCGCGGGTACGCAGTACAGCCGCCACCGCGGTGGTGGACGGAGCCGAGCTCGTGGCGTCAGCGTACGGCAGCACCGAGGTCGGTCCGATCGCGACGGCGCTCGGGGTCGCGGACGATCAGGTGTCGGCGGTCAGCGCAACCGGCGCGGATTGGTGCATCACGGTCGAGGTCGATCGGCTCCTCGCGACGAGATCGATCCGATTCCACCTCGACGCCGACGGCCGGCTGTCGGAGATCGCCACCTGCGCCGAGCCGTAGCCACGCTCGGGAGCGTGGCCGGAGTGCGGTTTCCGCGAGTGGAGACGAGGGGAATCGAACCCCTGACATCCACCTTGCAAAGGTGGCGCTCTGCCAACTGAGCTACGTCCCCGGCAGGGGACCCACGATAGCGGCCACGATGACGGCACGGCACCTGCGGTTTCGTAGGGTTCAGGCATGGCACGCACCCGGTTCGGCACCTTCCTCGCCCCGCACCATCCCATCGGCGAGCACCCCACGCTGCAGTTCCAGCGCGATCTCGACTTCGCCGCCCACCTCGACCGGCTCGGCTACGACGAGTTCTGGTGCGGCGAACACCACTCCACCGGCTGGGAGATGATCGCCTCGCCCGAGATGTTCCTGGCCGCTGCCGGCCAGCGCACCCACACCATCAAGTTGGGCACCGGCGTGGTGTCGCTGCCCTACCACCACCCGTTCAACGTGGCCCAGCGCATCGTGCAGCTCGACCACATGACCAAGGGCCGCGCCATGTTCGGCAGCGGCCCGGGCGCGCTGCCCAGCGATGCCAGCATGCTGGGCATCGACCCGATGGTGCAGCGCGACCGCCAGGACGAGGCGCTGTCGGTCATCATCCCGCTGCTGCGCGGCGAGCGCGTCAGCCGCGACAGCGACTGGTTCACCCTGCGCGACGCCAGCCTGCAGATCCTGCCGCTGCAGGACGACATGCCCATGGCAGCCGCGTCGAGCATCTCACCGTCGGGCATGCAACTGGCCGGCAAGTACGGCATGGGCGTCATCTCCATCGCCTCCACCTCCAGCGACGGCATCGCCGCGCTGCCCACCCAGTGGGGTTTCGCCGAGGAGTCGGCCGCCCAGCACGGCCAAACGGTCGACCGCCGCAACTGGCGCGTGCTGATGAGTTGGCACATCGCCGAGACCCGCGAGCAGGCCCGCAAGGAAGCCGTGCACGGGCTGCAGCGCTGGCACAACGAGTACAACGTGCGGGTGCTCGGCCGGCCGGGCGCCCTACACGTCGAGAACGAGTGGGATCTGATGGACCAGATCACCGCTGGTGGCGCGCAGGGCGGTGGCGCCGCCGTGGTGGGCACCCCCGACGACCTCGTCGCCGCCATCCGCAATCTGCAGGACATCACCGGCGGGTTCGGTGTGGTGCTCGGCTTCGCCCACGACTGGGCCGACCGTGAAGCCACGATGCGCTCGTGGGAGCTCATCGCCCGCTACGTGGTGCCCGAGATCAACGGCTGGGTCCGGCCCCAGCAGGCGTCGGCCCAGTACGTGGCCGGCCGCAAGGACGAACTGATGGCCGGTGCGTCGGCGGCGGTGATGAGCAAGATCATGGGCCACCAGGGTGCCGCCCAGGCGATGGCCACCACGATGGCCAACATGGCCAAGGCCAACGAGACGGGCAAGTCCGACACCACGTTCCGCCCGGGCGCCGGCCTGGCCGACGCGCATCAGGCGGGCACCGACTCCTGATCCTCGAGCACATCGGCGCGCTGCGCGCCGTCGAGGTCGAAGTAGCGCGCCACCGCGGGCCAGCGCCTGGGGATGGCGCGCAGACCGGGCACGGCGAACAGGTAGTGGCTCAGGCTGCCGAACCGTTCGAAGACCACGGCATTCACCGTGATCGCCCCCGCCAGCAGACGACCGATGGAGAAGAAGTAGCCGAGGGTTGCCACCGAGATCGCCAGCGAGCCGTAGGTCTCCGACATCCGTGTGATCTTGTCGGGCAGGTAGATGTGCATGAACCAGCTCAGCCCGGCGAACGCCACCGCGACGAGGATGGCTCCGGGTAGCAGCGCCCCCGGGTCGGTGGTGCGCCGGGGCAGGCTCATCGTGAGCAGGAACCAACCCGTACCCATCACCAGGGCCACCAGCACCCAACTGCTGGCCGTGACCGGGAAGCCACCCACCCGGCGCAGCCGACCGATGAGCATCGATGCCAGCAGCAGGGCGAAGAACAGGCCCGACACCGCGGCGATGCCCTTCACCTTCACCTTGGCCTGACGGGCCGGTAGCTGCCACGACGACGCCGAGCAGGTGGCCAGCACCCGCGCCAACGAGCGCCCCGCCCACAGCGTGAGCACCATCGCCGACAGGAAGATCCACAACGACTGCGCCCAGTTCTCGGCGAACACCCGGGTGGCCACTTCGCCGGTGGTGGGCGATTCGGTGAGGGGCGTTGCCCAGCGGTCGAGGTTGAACACGTTGATGAGACCGAACACCGCGATGTCGGCCGGCACCACGAACAGGAACAGCCGCAGCGCCAGCGCGCTGCCCAGCACCGTGCCGAACGCGTCGCGGTCGCGCTCGTACAACTGCGTGGCCACTTCCACCAGGCCGCCGTCGTCGCGGCGCCCCTCCACCCACTCGGTGGCCTGCCCGGTGAGCACCTTGGCCTTCTCGCGGCCTTGGTCGAACAGACCCGCCATCAGTCGTTCTCTTTGAGCGCCACCGCGTTCGGGGTGACGTTCATCTTCGGCACGTACTCGGCCACCTCCACCTCGCGGCCCTCGCCCACGTACCGGGCGCGGAGTTCGGCACGGCACGACGTGCACGGGCCGTACAGGCGCTCGGCCACCATCATCCGACAACGCGGGCAGGTGAACGTGAGCGCTTCGAGGTCGGGGTCGATGAGGCTCATGCCACATCCTCCCAGAACGACACCAGGGCAGCCGCCCCACCGGCCGGGTCGCCGAGCATCCACCAGTGCCCCTGACCGTCGAGTTCGACGATGCGGGCGCCGAGCGAGCGGGCCACTGCGGTGCCCAGGTCGTGGCCGCGCACGAACGGGTCGTTCGGAGCGATGAGCGCCAGGCCGGGCCGGGTGGCGGCACCGTCGAGTTCGCGACCCCACGCCGCCATCGCCGGCTGCGCGGCCGAGCGGTAGAGGGCCAGCACGCAGCGGCCCATCTCGGCGTCGCCGGCCACCACCAGTCGTTCACCGATCGGCCGCGGGATACCGATCATCTCGTAGCTCGCCACACGGTCGGCGGCGGGCGTGGCCAGCGACTGCTCGAAGTACTCCTCGCCGGCACCGGGGGTCTGCCAGATCTGGGCGAAGTCGTGCCACACGTAGTCGGGGTGGAACAAGCCCAGTACGTCGCAGGCCCACGAGCGGATCAGGTCGGGCCGGGTGGCGATCACTCGCATCGCCAGGCCGCCACCCCAGTCGTGGCCCACCAGGTCGACCGGGCCGTACTGGGCGGCGATCGCCTCCACCTCACCTGTCAGCCAGGCCGCGTACTCCTCCTTGGTCGCCCCGAACCCGGCCGGCGCTGCACAGCCGAACCCCGGCAACTGGGGGCAGAACACCGGTCGGTCGGGCACCAGTCGGGCCAACTCGGCGACGAGCGGCTCCCAGATGATGGGCGTCTCGGGGTTGCCGTGGACGAGCACGATGGCAGGACCGGTCATGCCCGAATCCTGCCAGATGGGTGCCGGTCGGTGCGGCTCACGCCGCGTCGCTGCGTGGCATGAACCGCCACACCACGCCAGCCAGCACCACGCACACCAGGCCGCCCATGGCCATCGCCGCGTCCTGCCCGGCGATCCACCCCTCGCCCGCCGCCTTCACCAGGCCGGCGCTCAGTTCCGGATACTCGGCCTGATAGCGATCGGCCACGGCCAACGCACCGTTCAACGAACGGCTCACGGTGAGCACGATGTCGTCGCTCACCTGGCTGCGCACATCGTCGGGCAGCGTGGCCACCAGGTCGGCGAAGTAGCGGCTGTAGTACACCGACGACACTGCCCCGAACAGGGCGATGCCCAGTGCCCCGCCGAAGTCGCGGGTGACGTCGTTCACCGCCGAGCCCACACCGGCCTGCTCGGGCGGCAGTGAGTTCATGATGGCGTTGGTGGTGGGGGTGGCCGTCAGGCCCACACCGGCACCCAGCAGCAGCGTGCCCAACCCGATGGGCAGGTACGGCATGTCGGCGCTCCAGAACGCGGCCCAACCGAACGCCAGCGCCATCACCAGCAACCCCAGCGCGATGACCCGGTTCGAACCCCATGGCAGGTCGAGTTTCGCCGACACCTGGGCCAGCACCAGCATGCCGATGCTCGACGGCAGCACGGCCAGGCCGGCCTTCAACGGCCCGTAGCCGAGCACGTTCTGGAAGAACTGGGCGCCGAGGAACGAGTAACCGAACGAGGCGAAGAACACCAGTGTCACCGCCAGCGCTGCGATACCGAACCGCGGCCGCAGCAACGTGCGCACATCGAGCAGCGGATGCTGCGTGCTCAGTTCGCGGCGCACGAACAGCACACCGGTCAACACCGCCAGCGCCAGGCCGACGAGCACCTTGCCCTCCAGGCCGGCGATGGGCCATTCGATGATGGCGAACAGCAGTGTGGCCACGAACACCACGCTGTACGCACCGCCCAGCCAGTCGACCGTGTGACCGGGCGAGCCAGGGTCGCGTGGCAGGGCCACCCAGCCCAGCACCACCGCCACCGCGGCGATGGGCACCCCGATGAGGAACACGCTGCCCCACCAGAAGTGCTCGAGCATCAGGCCGCCGATGACCGGACCCAGCGCGCCACCGGCCGATGCCACACCGGCCCACAAGCCGATGGCGCCCACCCGCTCCTTCGGGTCGGGATAGAGCGACGTGATGAACGACAGCGTGGTGGGGAACAGCATCGCCGTGGCCAGGCCGGTGAAGGCACGAGCGACGATGAGTACCGAGGCATCGCCCGCCCAGGCCGACACGATCGAACCGGGGATGACCAGCAACGCGCCCAGCAGGAACATCAGGCGGCGGCCGTAGCGGTCGCCCACGGCACCGCTGATGAGGACGAACGACGTGAGCGCGATGGTGAACGAGTCGGAGATCCAGGCGATCGACGAACCCTCGGCGTCGAGTGCCGCGGCGATGCTAGGCAACGCCACGTTGGTGACCGACATGTTCATCACCGCGGCGAAGGCACCCAGCAGCAGCACAGCCAGGGTGAGGCCACGCTTGGGTCCCCTGGTGGACGACGGCGACGCAGCGATGGTGGACATGACGTTCCTCGGTCGGCTCAGGTGGCAGCGCTGTTCTTCAGCACCGTGCCGGCGAACGCACCGGTGTGCTGGCCGTGGTCCATGAACACCTGGCCGTTGACGATGGTGTAGTCGTACCCCGACGCGCCCTGCACGTAGCGGCCCGCACCACCGGGGAAGTCGTACGCGTACACGGGCGGGGGCAGGTGGAGCGCATCGAAGTCGATCACGTTCACATCGGCGAACGCGCCCGGCTTCAACCGGCCGCGGCCGGCGATGCCGAACAGGTCGGCGGTGTCGCTGGTGAGGCGGCGCACGGCCTCTTCGATGCCCCATCGCTGCCGCTCGCGCACCCAGTAGGTGAGGAAGAAGGTCGGTTGGCTGGCATCGAGGATCTGGCCCACGTGCGCGCCGGCATCGGCCAGGCCGAGGGTGACGAGCGGATCGTCGAGCATCTCCTCCACCGCGTCGAGGCGCTGGTTGAGGAACGGGTAGCTGCAGACCACCTCGCCGTTCGTCTCGAGCAGCAACTCGATGTACGCCGCGGCCGGACTGATGCCACGCCGACGGGCCTCGGCGCCGAGCGACGTGTCGGGATGAAGGTCGTAGCGAGCCGTGTCGCCCTGGGTGACGATGAACAACTGGTCGAGATCGAGGCCCGGCTGCACCTCGTCGGCCTCGGCGATCAGCTTGGCCCGGAACGTGGCGTCGCGGATGGCCATCATCTTCTTGCCGTTGCGCATGCCACGCAGTTCGCGCCACGCCTCGGACCGGTCGAACACGGTGCGGGTGTCGAGGCTGAACAGGATGCCCACACTGCGCGCCGTGGTCTGCGGCCGAACGTTGGCGCCGCGGGCGTTCTCGTCCTTGGCGAAGCCGATCACCCGTGCGTACAGGTCGGGGCGGCTGTCGTGCTGGGTGAGACCGAAGCTCACCGGCCGACCGCTGCGGCGGCTCACCTCACCCATCCACGCCAACTCGGCGCGGGTCTTCGGAACATCGACGTCGTCGCGCTCGCCCTCACCGATCCGGCTGGCCGACTCGAACACACCGGCACCGTGGCGGCCGAGCACATCGGCGAACACGTACAACTCGTCGGGTAGGGCGAAGGTGCCCGGCACCGGCCGGCCGTCGGGCACCTTGTGCAGGTAGGTGCGGCTGGTGCTGAAGCCCAGCGCACCGCCCTTCATCGCCTCGTCGAGCAGATCGGCCATCACGGCCAGGTCGTCGGCAGCGGGCGCCTCCTTCTCGAGCCCACGTTCACCCATCGCGTACTGGCGCAGCGCGCAGTGCCCCACCATGCCGCCCACGTTCACACCCTTGGGCATGCGGCCGACACTGGCCAGGTACTCGCCGTAGGTGACCCAGTCCCACGGCAGACCGCTCATGATGGCGTCGCGCGGGATGTCTTCCACGCTCTCCATCAGTTCGGCCAGGTACTCGCGGTCGTCGGGCTTGCACGGTGCGAACGTGACGCCGCAGTTACCCATCACCACACTGGTGATGCCGTGGTAGCAGCTGCTCGACGCCACCGGGTCCCATGCCAACTGTGCGTCGAGATGGGTGTGGATGTCGACGAAGCCGGGTGTGACCAGGCGCCCCTCGGCATCGATCTCGCGGGCCGTGCTGCCCACGATGTCGGTGCCGACTGCGGCGATGTGATCGCCGGTGATGGCCACGTCGGCGCGGTAGGCGGGCGCGCCTGTGCCGTCGACCACCGTGCCGTTGCGGATGACGATGTCGTAGGTACCCATTCCCCGAGCCTCCCGACGAGCCGACTGACCCCGAAGAGTGGACCCTAGGACATCTGTACCGGCGAGGGGAATGGCGGAATCGTTACAGAACCGGGTCAGAGCCGCGAGCGCAACGACCAGATCTCGGGAAACAGCACCACGTCGAGCATCGCCCGCAGATAGCCGACACCCGACGTGCCGCCGGTGCCACGTTTGACACCGATCACTCGTTCGACGGTGGTGAGATGGCGGAAGCGCCACAGGCGGAACGCGTCCTCGAAGTCGGTCAGTTCCTCGCCGAGTTGGTAGAGGTCCCAGTGCGCCTCGGGATCGCGGTACACCTGCAGCCAGGCAGCCTCGACCGCATCCGACGCCGCATGCGGCTGCGTCCAGTCGCGTTCGACGCAGTCGGCGGGCATCGCCAGGCCGCGGCGGGCCAACAGCCGAAGCGATTCGTCGTACAGCGACGGTGCCCGCCACGCGGCCTCCACCTCGGCCAGCAACTCGGGTCGGTGGGCGTGTGGGCGCAGCATCAGCTCGTTCTTGTTCCCTGCGGCGAACTCGATGCAGCGGTACTGCCAGCTCTGGAACCCGCTGCTGTTCGACAGGTACGGGCGGATCGCCGAGTACTCCGACGGGGTCATCGTGGCCAGCACGTCCCACGCGTGCACCAGTTGCTCCATGATTCGGCTCACCCGCGACAGCATCTTGAACGCAGTTGCCAGCCGATCGTCGGCGATCGAGGCAATCGCAGCGCCGAGTTCGTGGCGCATCAACTTCATCCACAACTCGCTCGTCTGGTGCTGAACGATGAACAACATCTCGTTGTGGTCGGGCGACAGCGGGTGCTGTGCCGACAACACCTCGTCGAGATGCAGGTAGTCGCCGTAACTCATGTCGCCCGAGAAGTCGAGTTGCGCGCCGTGCGGATGGTCGGAGGTGGTCATCTCGACAATCCTCGCGCTCACACCAGGCGGCGACCGGCAGCCCACACCGTGAGTTCATGCCGGTTCGACACCTGCAGTTTGCGCAGCACGGCCGACACATGAGTCTCGATCGTCTTCACCGACAGGTGCAGGCGGGTGGCCACCTCGCGGTAGGTGTAGCCGCGAGCGATCAGCCGCATCACCTCCTGTTCCCGCGCTGTGAGCAGATCGAGTTCGGCGTCGACCGGGGCGGCCACCTCACCCGAGAATGCATCGAGCACAAAGCCGGCCAGGCGGGGTGAGAACACGGCGTCGCCGTCGTGCACCCGGCGGATCGCGTCGATCAGATCGGCCGAATCGATGCTCTTCGTCACATACCCCCTCGCCCCGGCACGGATGACCGCCACCACGTCGGCGGCCTGATCGCTCACCGACAGCGCCAGGAACACCGCCTCGGGCCACGCGCTGCGCACCCGCTCGATGATCACCCGCCCGCCACCACCGGGCAGATGCACATCGACGAGCGCCACATCGGGCCGGTGTTCGAGGATGCCTGCCACAGCCTGAGCGACGTCGCCGGCCTCGCCCACCACCTCGATCATGTCGGCAGCGGCCAACTCGCTGCGCACCCCAGCCCGGAACAGCGCATGGTCGTCGACGAGATAGCACGTGATCACGGGGCCACCATCTCGCCCGTCGTTGGTTCCCGCGTCACCCGCAGCGACACCTCCGTGCCGTCGCCCGGGCTGGTCGTCACCGACGCCTCGCCGCCGATGCGCAGCAACCGACCCACGATCGAGTCGCGGACACCGCGCCGGTCGGCGTCGACCCCCGCCGGATCGAAGCCGACACCGCGGTCGCGCACGAAGACCTCGATGGCTCCGTCGCTCACCTCGGCGAAGACCGCGACCGTCGGTGCCCCACTGTGCTTGGCGGCATTCAGGCAGGCCTCGCGGGTGGCGGCGATCAGAACGGCACAGCGTTCGTCGACCGGGAGGTCACCCACCGACACCACCTCCACCGGCACGTCGTAGGCGTCCTCCACCTCGACCGCGATCTCACCGAGGGCGGCCGTGAACGTGTGCGCCGATCGAGTCGCTGTCGCCTCGCCGTACAACCACTCGCGCAACTCGCGCTCTTGGCGTCGCGCCAGGGTGACGGTGCGCCGCGGGTCGTCGGCCGTGCGCTGGATGAGCGCGAGGGTCTGCAACACCGAATCGTGAAGATGGGCGGCGACGGCGGCCCGCTCGTCGGCACGGATGCGTTCGCGACGTTCGTCGGCTGCGCGTTGGGCGAGGCGGGCCAACCACGGACCGGCGACGACGCCCACACCGACGAGGGTGAGCGCCGCCGCCAGGGTGCCCACCCGCACGCTCGTCGGTGTTCCTCCGTGCCAATCGCCCGTCGCGCCGCCGGCCACCAGCACGCCGGCGGCCATCAACCCGACCCCCATCATCACCCGACCCTGCAGCCAGCGGCCCTCACTCCGGGCCAGCACGAGCGCACCGACCCCCATCACTACGGCCGCCACCATCGGGACATCACCCAACCACACACCGGTCGAACGCACCACCAGCAGCAGCCCGGCCGTGATGAAGACCACCGCTGTATCCCGCCGCCGGTCGTGTGGATGCGCCGGGCCGACCTCCACGGCGCGTGCTGCCACTGCATGCCCGAGTGCGTACAGCGCTACACCGAGCCCACCGGCAAGGCTCAACAGCGCCACCGCCACCCGCATCAGCGCGGGATCGACACCGTGCTGGTCGGCGAACCCACCGGCCACACCAGACAGGACGCGCCGGTCGGTGCGCGCCCGGAACTCGATCGACTGGTCGGCCTGGACGAGCGGTTCGAGGAGATTGACCACGATGCCATCTTCGCACCACGGGGCCGGGCCACACATCGGTGATCACCCTGAACGCGACCCTGAGCCCGTATCGGGGTCGGTTCGGGGATTGATCAGGGCACATCCCCGATGTGGTCGACCGCCCCGCCGACGCACGCTGAGCGCATGGATGAGAACACCCCGAACTCCGAGCCGACCGATGCCCGACCGCAGGTCGGTGGCACCGTGCTGGACGACCATGACCGGCCCGACCAGACTGCCGCCATGAACGCGGCCCCACCGCCGACAGCCTGGTACGACGTACCCGTCGCCCGCTCCGCCACCGACAGCAAGGTGGGAGGAGTGATTGCCGGCGTCTGCCGGGCACATGGCTTCGACGTCAGCAGCACGCGTATCGCCTTCGCCGTCGTGGCACTGGTGCTCCCCGTGTTGGTGTTCGTCTACCTCGCCGCGTGGGTCCTGCTTCCCACGGAACCCGCCCCCGCCGTCTCGCCCCGGCAACTCGTCACCGAACGGCAGCGCCGGCCACTGCTCATTGCATTCGGTGCGGTGTTGGCATCTGTGCTCATCGGGTCGGTCGGGTCGTGGTGGTGGCTCGGCGACTTCCCTTGGGGTCTCGGGCTCGTCGCCGGTGGTGTGCTGCTGTGGTTGCTCTCCGCCCGCCGCAACCCTCCCGCGCCGAAGCCACCGATGCCGGAGCCGTCGTCGACGCGGCCACCGATGCCGGAGCCATCGATGACTATGTCCTCCGGCACGGCCGGTACCAGCGACCGTTGGCCGACGACTGCGGCGATGCCCACCGTGGTCGCAGCGGAACCCCCGGCGCACGGCCTGCCCACGACCGGCCGGCGCGCTCGCGAACGGTCGCGGCGCCGTGTTCGCGCCCGGTCGCGCCGGCGCGTCCCTATCGCCTCGATCACCCTGGTCGCCCTCGCCGTGATCGCGGCCTTCCTGCAACTCGGCGAGAACCTCGACTGGTGGAACATCGAGGTGGGTGCCGCGGTGATGACCGGTCTCGCTGTCATGGTGCTCGCCACCATCGTCAGCGCCGTCGTCAACCGCTCCTTGGCACTGATCGCCATCACCCTGCTCCTCACGTTCGCCCTCACCGGTTTCGCCGTCGCCGATCCCACGCTCGACGGTCCGATCGGTGATCGCGCCATCCGCCTGGCCCCTGGCAGCGACACCGGCATCCAGTGGCAGCAGGGCATCGGACGGCTCCGCATCGACCTGCGCGATCTCGAGTTCACCGAAGGTGCCGACCTCACCACCATCGCCGCATCGGTGGGGATCGGCCAACTGGAGGTGGTGGTGCACCAAGACGTCACCATCGATGTCAACGGGTCGGTGAACATCGGGCAGATCCTGCTGTACAACGAGCAGGTGGCTTCGGGTGTGCGCGTGCAGCACCGGGTCGTCGTCCCCGCAGCCGACCAACCGGCGGCCGGCACCGTGCGGCTCGACCTCGAGGTGGGGGTGGGCGAGATCACCGTCATCCGCACCGACTTCGACCGCTGAGTACGGTGCGGCCATGGGCGCCTCGCTCAGCTTCTACGCCAGCACAACCAACGACGCGTTCATCCAGGACGAGGCCGGGTTCGAAGGAACCAACGACCACTTGGCGGCGTTCACCACCGAGGCCACCCCGAACGGCTCGAGCGCATGGGCCGGGTGGCACAACCGGCCCGCGCGCTCATCGGCTGACCCCGTAGAGTTCAGCCCATGACCACACGCAACTCGCTCGTCCGCATGGGCCTGCAGATCCCCAACTTCACCTACCCCGGTGTGGGCCCCGACGATCTGTTCGAGCGAATCGCGCTCATCGCCACCACCGCCGAGGCCAGTGGCTTCGACAGCGTGTGGGTGATGGACCACTTCTACCAACTGCCCATGCTGGGCAAGCCCGAGCAGGAGATGTTCGAGTGCTACTCGCTGCTCACCGCGCTGGC
>JBIIDH010000101.1:0-12070 GCA_044238435.1 Ilumatobacteraceae bacterium
CCATGAACTGCTTCCTCAGCCTTGCCGCTGCTTGTGACGCGGGTTCTCGCAGATCACCATGACGCGGCCGTGCCGGCGGATGACCTTGCACTTGTCGCAGATTTTCTTCACGCTCGGACGGACCTTCATGGTGACGGAACTTTCTTTCGAACTACGTGGACTACTTGTATCGGTAGGTGATCCGACCCCGGGTGAGGTCGTAGGGCGTGAGCTCCACCTGCACCTTGTCGCCCGGCAGGATACGGATGTAGTTCATCCGCATCTTCCCTGAGATGTGCGCCAACACCTGGTGGTTGTTGTCGAGTTCGACCCGGAACATCGCGTTCGGGAGCGACTCGAGAATCGTGCCTTCGAGCACGATGGCGTCGTCTTTGGGCTTGGGCAGGGGAGTCTCCTCGGATGGAACGGATCGACGGCGTCAGCGAACGCTGACGACCCGGCGGCGAAGCACGGGCGTGCAGGCGCACGCGTGACCCCGACAGGGCCGAGTGGCCATGCTATCGGGCGCGACCGACAACGCCAAGTCCCAACACAGGGTTCGCGGTGCAGTGCGCCGCGCCCGTGCCGACAGGCGTCAACTTACATAGCGCAGGGTCTCCGAATGGAGGATCCTCGCTGCCTCGACAGGCTCGAGCCGGTCGAGGTCGTCGTCGGCCACCTCGACGCTGATCGGCGCGTCAGCGGGCAGCAACGCCAGCAGACCGCGCAGGTCGAACTCGCCCTCCCCCGGCACCTCACGGTGATGGAGGCAGTCCTGCACGTAGTCGTCGAGCACGGGGTCGAGCGGACCGTCGTCGAACTGCACCGCCGCCACCAGCGCGGGGTCGAGCCCCACCAGCGACAGCAGTCCGCCACCACGGAAGACGTGCCAGGCATCGACACAGAGCCCGATGTTCGGACGGCCGGCACGGTCGACCAGTTCGGCCGCTGCAGCTGCGTCGGTCACGTCGGTGAAGGGCAGGAACTCGATCGACAACCGGGTGCCGAAGGGGGCGACCCGGTCGGCCAGCGCCGCAAGCCAGGCAGCGGCGGCGGCACGGTCCACCGGCCCGGAGAACGGGGGCACCACCTGCAGTCGCTCGGGACGGAATGTGGCAACGAGGTGGACGAAGGTGTCGACGTGCCGCTCGGCGAACATCGGCAGCGCCTCGAGTTCGATCAACCGGGTGCCGTGCTGTTCGATCGTCGCCCGCAGGTCGTCGTCGGTGCGGCCCTCGGCCCGCAGACGCGAGTACTCGCCGATGTACAGGCCGAAGCCGTCGAACCCGGCCCCTGCTGCGGCGGCGCAACGCTGGTCGAACGTTGCGTCGCGGATGCTGAAGTGAGCGAGCACCAGTTGACGGGTCACGGGCACCATTATGTTTCGTTCGGTACCGGGCATCGGGTATGACGCGTCGGAGCCGGTCCGATGTGGCGAGGGCGCGTGTACTCGACGCTGTCGGGTCGTTACGCTTCGTGACGTGCGGACATTGCAGCGGTTGACGACACTCTTGGGATCCTGCGCGACTGCGGTCGTCGCGGTCGTGGCAGTAGGGGTGGGCGCCCCGCCGGCCGCCGCGGCCCCCGGTGACACCACCGTGTTCGTACCGCTCTCCGTACCGCAGCGTCTGCTCGACACCCGCGAGTCCGGCGGCGCCATGGGTGCGGGTGGCACCGTCACGGTGCGGGTCGTCGGCGACGCACCCCTCCCCGCTGCAGTGAACGCCCGGGCCGCCGTGCTGAACGTCACCGTGGTCGGCCCGGCGGCAACCGGGTTCTGGACCGTGTTCCCACACGGCTCGCCGCTGCCCGTGGCATCGAACCTGAACATCGACGAACGAGCCAGCGCGCTCGGTGGCGCGCTGGCCGTGCCCAACCTCGTGACGGTGCCCATCGGCACCGATGGCAGCATCGACATCTACAGCCTCGCCGGTGGCCATCTCGTGGTCGACA
Organism: Ilumatobacteraceae bacterium; assembly: GCA_044238435.1. Classification (GTDB taxonomy): domain Bacteria; phylum Actinomycetota; class Acidimicrobiia; order Acidimicrobiales; family Ilumatobacteraceae; genus VFMC01. Next base: position 1,933 of record JBIIDH010000101.1, read on the forward strand.
TGCTGGGCACCTACGAACTGAGTGGGCCCACGGCGGCCGGTCGATTCGCCCCGCTGGCCAGCCCCAGCCGCATCCTCGACACCCGCACGTTCCTGCCGCTGGGCGCCGACTCCACCACCGAGGTGCGGGTGCCCGACGCCGGAGGTGCCTCGGCGGCGGTCCTCAACGTCACCACCATCGCCAATGGTGCAGGGTTCTGGACCGTGTTCCCCTCGTCGGCACCCAGCCGTCCGGGCACGGCCAACCTCAACTCGCTGTTCCCGTTCCACGTGGCGGCGAACCAGGTCATCGTCCCGCTCGACGCCGACGGCGATTTCTCGGTGTACACCCAGACCGGCGGTCACCTGGTGGTCGACGTCGTCGGCCTGATGACCGGCCCCACGGCGCCGGTGTCCGCCGACGGCCTGTTCGTGCCGCTCACCTCCCCCACCCGTTTCCTCGACACCCGCGACCCCGTGCTGCATCCGCTCGGCAAGGCCCAGATGGCACTGCCGGCATGGAACCTCGAGGTGCCGGTGGCGTCGAACCCGGCCATCGGACGAAGCGATGTGTCGGCGATCGTGGCCAACCTCACCTCCACCGACTCGCTCGCTGCGGGCTATCTCTCGCTGAGCCCCGCAGGCGCCAACGATCCTGCGGTGAAGGCGCGTACCACCTCCACCTTGAACATCGCCCGGGCCGGGCAGACGCTGCCCAACCACGCCACGGTCGCCGTGTCGGCCCGAGGGTTCGACGTGTTCACGCAGTCGGGCGCCAACCTCGTGGTCGACGTTGCTGGCTTCTACACCGGCACCCCGGTGCCGGCGCCGTTCGGCACGCCCAACAACACCGACCCCACTCCGTTCGCCTGCGCCGGCTTCCCCACCACCCCGGCAACCGAGGTCGTCGCGGGAAGCAGTCGGGCCACCGTCGCCCGGGTCCAGCAGCGTCTGCTGGCCCTCGGGTTCTGGCTGCAGTCGGCCGACGGCGCATACGGCCTCACCACCCGGCAGGCCGTGATGGCCTTCCAGAAGTGGGCGCGTCTGCCAGCCACCAGCGCGGTCGACGAGGCCACGGCAGCGGCACTGAACCGCACGCTGTGCCGACCGGCAGCGGGTATCACCGGCGACGGGTTCGAGGTCGACAAGGCCCAGCAGCTCGGGTTCGTAGTGCGGGGCGGCCGGGTCGTGTGGGCGATCAATGTGTCGACCGGATCGGGCAAGTCGTACACCGAGCGCAACCAGCGCACGGGTGGCATGGAGAGCGGCGTCTCCATCACGCCCAACGGCACCTGGAGCGTCTACTTCGAGCGCCCCGATGGCTGGTGGGACGGTGACCTCGGCAGCATCTACCGGCCGAAGTACTTCCGTGGCGGCGTGGCGGTGCACGGTTCGTCGAGCATCCCCAACTACCCCGCCTCGCACGGGTGCGTACGCGTGTCGGTGCCGGCGATGGACATGATCTGGGCCACCAACGCCATGCCGAAGAACTCGCGAGTGGTGGTGCACGACTGACCCCCTCGTCCACCGGGGCGAGTAGTCTCGACAGCGTGTGAAACGGGTCCGGTGAGGCCCGAACACGAAGGAGACAGCGTGGGTATTCGAGTGGTCATGTCGGCCGACGACGTCCGGCGGGCGGTCACCCGCATCGGCCACGAGATCGTCGAGCGGAACCACGGCCTCGACGGGGTGGTGCTGGTGGGCCTGCAGCGCGGCGGCGTGTGGATCGCCGAACTGCTCGCCGACGCCCTGCGCCGCATCGACGGCAACGGCCAGGTGCAGGTGGGAACGCTCGACGTCAGCTTCTACCGCGACGATGTGGGCCTACGCCCCATCGTGCCCGCCCAGGTCACCGATCTGCCGCCGCTCGACGGTGCCTGTGTGGTGCTGATCGACGACGTGCTGTTCACTGGCCGCACAGTGCGCGCCGCGCTCGACGCGCTGAACGACCACGGCCGACCCCGCGCCGTGCAGCTGGCGGTCATCGTCGACCGCGGTCACCGCGAGCTGCCCATCCGCCCCGACTACGTGGGCAAGAACCTGCCGACGTCGCGCGCCGAGAACGTCACCGTGAGCGACGAGGGGGTGGTGATCGAGTGAAGCACCTGCTCGGCATCGACCACCTCGACGCTGCCACGATCGCCCGACTGCTCGATCTCGCCGATCACATGGCCGAGATCAACCGGCGCCCGATGCCGAAGGTGCCCGCGCTGCGCGGTCGCACCGTGGTGAACCTGTTCTTCGAGGACTCGACGCGCACCCGTACCAGCTTCGACACCGCAGCCCGCCGTCTCAGCGCCGACGTGATGAACTTCGCCGTCTCGTCGAGCAGCGTGAACAAGGGCGAGAGTCTGCGCGACACCATCGAGACCATCACCGCGATGGGGGTCGACGCGTTCGTCGTGCGGCACAAGTCGAGCGGCGCCCCGCACCTGATCACCGGCTGGACCGATGCCGCCGTCGTGAACGCCGGCGACGGCTGGCACCAACACCCCACCCAAGCGCTGCTCGACTGCTACACCATCCGCACCCGCCTTCGTCGCGGAGCCGACTTCAGGGGCCTGCGCATCGCCATCGTCGGCGACATCCGCCACAGCCGCGTGGCGCGCAGCGACGTGCAGGCGTTCACGATGCTCGGCGCTCACGTGCTGCTGGTGGCCCCACCCACGCTGCTGCCGCCAGCGGTGCACGACTGGCCGGTCGAGGTGTGCCACGACCTCGACGCAGTGCTGCCCACCCTCGACGTGCTGTACCTGTTGCGGATGCAACGCGAACGGATGGCTGAGGCGCTGGTGCCGTCGTTGCGCGAGTACACCACGCTCTACGGCCTCACTCCCGAGCGGGCTCGCCACCTCGCCGACCATGCCCTGGTGATGCACCCGGGCCCGATGAACCGCGGAGTCGAGATCGCCGTCGACCCTGCCGATCTGCCCGGGGCAACGATCCTCGAACAGGTGGCCAACGGCATTGCGGTTCGAATGGCGGTGCTCTTCGACCTGCTCGGCAGCGGAGCCGACATCTCCACCGAACCCCTGGGAGGCGCGTCATGAGCCGCGTGATCATCCGCAACGGCACCGTCCTCGATGCAACGGGAGAACGCCGGGCCGACGTCGCCGTGGCCGACGGCGTCATCGTCGCCGTGGGTCCGTCGCTCGACGCCTCGTTCGACGACACGGGGGCGACCGTGCTCGATGCATCCGGGTGCTATGTCACCCCAGGCCTCGTCGATCTCCATGTCCACCTGCGCGAGCCGGGCAAGGAGGAGGCCGAGACCATCGAGACCGGCAGTCGCGCCGCAGCGCTGGGCGGGTTCACCGCCGTGGTGGCCATGCCCAACACCGATCCGGCGCAGGACTCGCTTCCCACCATCGAGTTCGTCCGTGCACAGGGCCGACGCGCCGGACTGTGCGAGGTGGTTCCCGCCGGCTGCATCACCCTCGGCCGGGCCGGCGAGCACCTCGCTCCCCTCGGCGAACTGGCTGCCGCCGGGGTGCGGTTGTTCACCGACGACGGCAACGGGGTGCAAGACCCCGGATTGATGCGTCGCGCGCTCGAGTACGCTCGGCCGCTCGGCATCGTGCTGGCCCAGCACTGCGAGGTATCGAGTCTCACCAAGGGTGCGGTGATGCACGAGGGTTCGTGCTGCAGCCATCTCGGCCTGCCCGGCTGGCCGGCGCTCGCCGAGGAGTTGATGGTGCACCGCGACATCGAACTCGTGCGCCTCACCGGCACCCCGGTGCATTTCCTCCACCTCTCGACCGAGCGCAGCGTGGCGCTGGTGCGTGCCGCCAAGGCCGATGGACTGCCCATCACCGCCGAGGCCACGCCGCACCACTTCACGCTCACCGACGAACTGCTCGCCTCGTTCGACGCCGTCTACAAGGTGAACCCCCCGCTGCGCACCGCTGCCGACATCGCCGCCATCAAGGCCGGCCTGGCCGACGGCACCATCGACGCCATCGCTACCGACCATGCGCCGCACGCACCGGAGACCAAGGAGGCGCCGCTCGACCAGGCGCCACCCGGCATGCTCGGCCTGCAGACAGCACTCGCGCTCGCCATCACCGAACTCGACATGCCGATCGCCGACATCGTGGCGGCGCTCAGCTGGAAGCCGGCGGCGATCGCCGGCATCGCCCCGCGCCACGGTGGTCCCGTCGTCGTCGGCGCAGCCGCGAACCTTGCGGTCTTCGACCCGGCCGCCACCTGGACGGTGCAGCCCGATGCGCTGGCGAGCAAGAGCCGCAACACCCCGTACGCAGGGCGCACCCTTCGGGGCGCAGTACGTCACACCGTGTTCGCGGGCGACCCCGTGGTGGTCGACGGCGTCGCCCGACGCTGAGCCGCCCGCTGGCACACCGGCCCGTCGTCAAGGCCGGGTCAGGATCTCCGGGCCCCGCTCGGTGACCAGCACCGTGTGTTCCACATGCGCCGCAAGCGACCCGTCGACGCTGGCCACCGTCCAGCCGTCGTCGAGTTCGAGCACCAGATCGCTGCCTCCGGCGATGAGCATCGGCTCGATGGCCAGCACCACCCCGGGCTCGAGGGCCGGGCCCTTGCCACGCCGGCCCCGGTTGGGCACATCGGGCTCTTCGTGCATCGCCCGCCCGATGCCGTGCCCGCAGTACTCGCGGGGCGAGCCGTAGCCGCCGGCCGACACGACGGCGTCGATGGCTGCGCCGATGTCGCCGAGATGCCCACCGGGTCGCATGGCTGCCACCCCCGCGGCGAGCGCTCGTTCAGCCACTGCGATCAGGTCGATGGCAGCAGGGACGGGGGTCCCGATGCTCATCGAGAAGGCGGCATCGCCGTGCCAGCCGTCGATGATCGCGCCGCAATCCACCGACAGCAGATCGCCCTCGAGGAGCACCCGTTCGCCGGGTATGCCGTGGATGAGTTCGTCGTTCACCGACGCACAGATCGTGGCCGGGAACCCGTGGTAGCCGAGGAAGTTGCTCCGAGCCCCGTGCTGGGCCAGCACCCGGCGGGCAACCTGGTCGAGATCGCCGGTGCTGACACCCGGCCGAGCCGCTTCGCGGATGGCCACGTGCATCTCGGCCACCACCCGGCCCGCCCGGCGGAGCGCGGCGATGTCGTCGGCACGGCGACGCGGCAGGCGACGCACTGCGCCCGACTCAGCCGGCGCGGCGCGCCGCGTCGACGGCACCCGTGAGGCGCCGGAACACCTCGTCGGGCGCACCGACTCCGTCGATGACGGCGAGGCGACCGTTGCGGCCGTAGAACTCGATGAGCGGCGCTGTCTGCTCCTCGTACAGGTCGAGCCGACGGTTGATCGCGTCGGGAGTGTCGTCGTCGCGCTGCACCACCTCGCCGCCGCACACCTCGCAGATGGGTCCACCACGCTCGATCTGGCCCACCACGAAGTTGGTGCCACAGTCGCGGCAGACCCGACGCGAGGAGATGCGTTCGAGCACGAGTTCGCGCGGGACGTCGAGGTCGAGCACCACGTCGATGGGCTTCGCCGCCGTGATGCGATCGAGTTCCAGCGCCTGACCGACCGTGCGCGGAAAGCCGTCGAGGATGTAGCCGCGGGTACGCGAGTCGTCGTGGCTCAATCGCTCCTCCACGAGGCCCACCATGATGTCGTCGCCCACCAGGCCTCCGGCATCCATCACCTGCTTCGCCATGCGACCCAGTTCGGTGCCCTCACGCACTGCAGCGCGCAGCATGTCGCCGGTGGAGATGTGGGGTACGACGAAATGGCGCGACAGGCGCACGCATTGCGTGCCCTTCCCGGCGCCTTGGCGACCGAGCAGAATGAGCCGAGCGCCGGGGATCATGTGCCGCTCAGTCTTGCCCGCACCCGAGCCGAGCGCGGGTCACTTGAGGAATCCCTCGTAGTTGCGCAGCATCAACTGGCTGTCGATCTGGCGCATCAGTTCCAGTGCCACGCCCACCGCTATGAGCACCGTGGTGCCGGCGAACGGGAAGCTCTGCACCCCACCCGCCCACAGCAGCAGGTAGGGCAGGATGGCGATGACCGCAACGAACACGGCACCGGGCAACGTGATGCGGTTGACCGCCTTGGCGAGGTACCGCTCGGTCTGCGGCCCGGGACGGATGCCGGGGATGAAGCCACCCTGGCGGCGCAACTGGTCGGCCTGGCGCACCGGGTCGAAGGCGATGGAGTTGTAGAAGTAGGCGAAGGCGACGATCATCAGCGCGAAGATCGTGATGTACACGATGTTCTGGCTGTTGACGATGTACTGGTCGACGTTGCGCTGGATCCACGCACGCCACCCGGTGCCGTCGGTGGCGCCGAGCATGTTCGACAGCAGCACGGGCAGCAGCAGCACCGAGCTGGCGAAGATGATGGGCACCACACCACTCTGGTTCACCTTCAGCGGGATGTAGGTGTTCTGGCCGCCGTACATGCGCCGACCCACCACCCGTTTCGCGAACTGCACGGGAATGCGCCGTTGGGCGAGCTCGACACGCACCACCGCCAACACGATGCCGATGCTCAGCAGCACCAGCAGGGCGAACACGAACCACTTCTTCGCCGTGAGGATGGAGTAATAGCTGTACGGCAGGCCGCTGACGATGGAGGCGAAGATGATCATGCTCATGCCGTTGCCGATGCCGCGCTGACCGATGAGCTCGCCGAGCCACATCAGCAGTGCCGTTCCCGCCACGAGCGTGACGATGACCAGGTAGCCGCGCGGCCACATGCCGTCGGGCAGCAACTTCACGTTGGGCACCTTTTCCGCGGCGCCGAAGAACGCGCTGCCGCGGCCCTGACCGAAGATGAACGTGAGACCCGTCGCCTGCAACAGCGCAATGCCGATGGCGAGGTATCGGGTGTACTGGGTGATCTTTCGCTGGCCGGCAGCACCCTCTTGCTGCAACTTCTCGAGCTTTGGGATGACCACGCCGAGCACCTGCATGATGATGCTCGCTGTGATGTACGGCATGATGCCGAGAGCGAAGATCGAGAAGCTGCCGAAGGCTCCGCCCGAGAACAGGTCGAGGAAGCCGAGCGCACCCTGGGTGCGCACACCTTCTTGGAACTGGTTCACTGCGTCCGCGTCGATACCCGGGACGCGGATGGCCACACCGAATCGGTACAGGGCCACCATCGCCAAGGTGAAGAGCACCTTGTTGCGCAGATCGGCAACCTTGAAGACGTTCTTCAGGTTCGACAACACAACGGGCTCCTCAGGAACGGTTCGGGACGGGAACGAGGTTCGATGCTAGGGCGTGGCGGGCACCGGGAGGTACCGCACCGGGTTCAGCGGTTCGTGAACTGGTTGCCCTGGGCCGGGCGGCGCACTGCGTAGGGCAGCGGGAGGATCGTGACCGAACCACCGGCGGCCTCGATGGCTGCCTGGGCGGTCTTCGACACACCGTGGGCAGTGACCGCCACAGCGGAGGTGATCTCGCCACGGCCGAGGATCTTCACGAAGGTGTCCTTGCGCACGAGGCCAGCGGCGACGAGTTCGTCGGGGCCGACGGTGGCAGCCTCGAGGGCGGCCAACTGATCGAGGTTCACCGGCGAGTACTCGACGCGGAAGGGGTTGTTGAACCCCTTCAACTTCGGCACGCGTTGCTTCAGGCCGGTCTGGCCGCCTTCGAAACCACGGCCGACCTTGCCACGACCACGCGAGTGCTGGCCCTTGGTGCCGGCGCCGGCGGTCTTGCCACCCTTGCCGCCGATACCGCGACCGACGCGCTTCTTGGCCTTGTTCGACCCTGGTGCGGGTGCGAGTTCGTCGACGCGCATGTCAGCTCTCCGTTCCTTCGGTGACCGAGACGAGGTGCGGCACGCGAGCGAGCATGCCGCGGATCTCGGCGCGGTCGGGCAGGGTGTTCGACTGACCGATGCGGCCCAGGCCGAGTGCCCGCAGGGTACCGACAGCCTTCGGCTTGTTACCGATAGCCGAGCGGACCTGGGTGACGACGAGCGTCTTTTCGCCCGTGTAGGTATTCTTCTGGCGTCCAGGCATCAGTGCTGTTCTCCTGCTGCGAGTTGCTTCTGGCGCTCGGTGTACGAGCGCAGCACGCCCTTCGGCACGAACTCGTCGGCCGGCAGGCCGCGGCGGGCGGCCACCACATCGGGGCGCTGCAGCGACTTGAGGCCGTTGATCGTTGCCCGGGCGACATTGATGGCGTTCGACGAACCGAGCGACTTGCACAGCACGTCGTGCACGCCGGCCTCTTCGAGGATGACGCGGGCGGCACCACCGGCGATCACGCCGGTACCGGGAGCCGCGGGCCGCATGAGCACGCGACCGGCCGAGTTGATGCCGATGATGGGGTGGGTGATGGTGCTGCCGGCAAGCGGAACCGAGAACAGGTTGCGCTTGGCCTCTTCGGTGCCCTTCTGGATGGCCAGCGGTACTTCCTTGGCCTTGCCGTAGCCGAGGCCGACGCGGCCGTTGCCATCGCCGACCACCACGAGTGCGGTGAACGAGAATCGACGACCGCCCTTCACCACCTTGGCGACGCGGTTGATGGTGATGACGCGCGACTCGCGCAGACCGTTGGGGTCGGGAGCAGGCGCTTCCCCGCCGCGCGGATTGCCTTGGTTGCGTTGATCTGCCATCAGAACTCCAAACCTGCGTCACGGGCCGCCGCGGCGACCGCTGCCACACGACCGTGGTAGAGGAACCCACCACGATCGAACACCACCTTGTCGATGCCTGCAGCCTTGGCCCGCTCGGCGACGAGCGTACCCACTCGGGTAGCTGCATCGACGGTCGCCCCACTGCCGTTGGCGCGCTGGGCGGCCTCGGTGGTGGACGCGGCGGCCAGGGTACGACCGCTGTCGTCGTCGATCACCTGCAGCACGAGGTGCTTGTTCGAGCGGAACACGGCCAAGCGCGGACGCTCGGCGGTGCCGTGGATCTTCTTGCGCACACGTGCGTGCCGGGTGACACGGCTCTCGTAGCGCTTCTGGGCAACCTTGCTCATGAGCGAGTCCTCACTTCTTTCCGGTCTTGCCGGCCTTGCGCAAGACCTTTTCGCCGAGGTAGCGAACGCCTTTGCCCTTGTAGGGCTCGGGCTTGCGGACGGAACGGATGTTGGCGGCCACCTGGCCGACGACTTCTTTGTCGATGCCGCGCACGATGACACGGGTCTGGACCGGCACCTCGAAGGTGATGCCCTCCGGTGCCTGCATCATGACGGGGTGACTGAAGCCGAGGGCGAGGCGCAGCGAAGTGGGGCTGGTGGCCTCGGCGCGGTAGCCCACGCCGATGATCTCGAGCTCCTTGGTGAAGCCGTCGGTGACACCGGTGACCATGTTGCTCACCAGCGTACGGCTGAGGCCGTGCAGCGAGCGGCTCTCGCGCTCGTCGTCGGGACGCTCGACCAAGAGGGTTCCCTCGTCGTGGCGCACCGTGATGTTGCCCGGCAGCTCGCGGCTGAGGGTGCCCTTCGGGCCGGTGACGGTGACCGACTGGCCGGTGATGTCGACCGTGACACCGCCGGGGACGGTGATGGGGGCCTTACCGATACGTGACATGGGTTCGGGTCTCCTCGGTCACCACACGTAGCAGAGGACTTCGCCGCCCACGTTGCGCTTGCGCGCTTCGCGGTCGGTCATCAGCCCCTGGCTGGTGGACAGGACGGCGACACCCAGACCGCCGAGCACGCGAGGGATCGCGTTGCCCTTGCGGTACACCCGCAGGCCGGGGGTCGAGATGCGACGCACACCGCTGATGGTGCGCTGGCGGTCGGTCGAGTACTTCAACGAGATCGTGAGCACGTCGCCGGGGCCGTGGGTGGAGGGCGCCACGGTGAAGCCCTCGATGTAGCCCTCTTTCTGCAGCACGGTGGCGAGCGCCACCTTCTGCTTCGAGCAGGGCATCGACACCTCGTCGTGCATCGCCGTGTTGGCGTTGCGCAGACGGGTGAGCATGTCGGCAATGGGATCGGTCAGCATGGTGGCCTCCTCACCAACTCGCCTTGGTCAGGCCGGGAATCTCGCCTGCATGTGCCATCTCGCGCAAGCAGATGCGGCACAGGCCGAACTGGCGGTACACGGACCGGGCACGACCACACCGACGGCAGCGGGTGTACCCGCGCACCTTGAACTTCGGCGTGGCGTTGCTCTTGTTGATCTGGGACTTCTTTGCCATCTCGATGCCCTTCCTTACTTCTTCTTCTTCGCAGCAGCAGGCTTGGCCGGGGCTTTC
>JBIIDH010000195.1:0-3373 GCA_044238435.1 Ilumatobacteraceae bacterium
GGGTGACGTCGGTGTCGACGTCACCCGGCCTGCCCGGTGGTCAGCGGGAGTGGATCAGGCTTCCGAATCGATCCAGATGTTGTTGGTCCAGAACTGGCCCGAGAAGCCGGCACCGTCGCGGCTCGACGTGCCGTCGGGGAAGGTGTGGCTTCCGAGACCCTGCACCTTGGGCGAGTGCGGGGTGCCCCAGATGGTCCACGAGCCAGCGAACTGGTAGCACTCGCCGGCCATCTGCCGGTTCACGTTCTCGGCGTACTCCTTGCGCTTGGCCGGGTCGATCTCGGTGCGCTGCTTCTCGAGGTTCTCGTCGACGATGGGGTCGCGCAGGCGGCCGAAGTTGAGGGCCAGTTCGCCGTCGGGCGGGGCCGCCGACGAGTGCCACCAGAAGTACTGCTGGTCGATGAACGAGCCACCGTGGTTGCGCCAGCCGTACATGTAGAAGTCGGGGTCGCCGAACAGGGCCTTGGTGATGAACTGGTCCTGCGGGATCTGGATGATCTCGGTCTCGACGCCGATCTCGGCCCAGTACTCCGACAACAGTTCAGCCACCTGGGCGTTGATGTTGCTGACCGTGGTGCCGTACTTCACCTTCAACTCGACGTCGGGGTTCTCGGCGACATACTCGTCGAGGAGTGCCTGGGCGCCTTCGACGTCGCGGCTGGTGTCGACGCCGTTGTCCTCGAGGTAGCCCTCCTGGCCGGGCGAGAACAGACCGTTGGCCACCTGCAGGATGCCGCCGGCGGTGAGGTCGATCTGCTCCTGGCGGTCGATGGCCTTGTACAGCGCGCAGCGGAAGCGCTTGTCCTGCAGCGGGCCGGCCTTGTCGAGGTCGATGAGGACGTAGTTGGTCTCGGTGAGCGAGTTCTGCTCGTTCATCGGGAACTCATCGGGCGTCTCGCGGAAGTCGGCGATGACCGAGGCTGCCGAGGTGGAGAAGATGTCGATGTCGCCGTTGCGCAGCGCCTCGGCAGCGGTCTCGCTGTCCTGGATGACGCGGAACTCGATGCTGTCGAGGTACGGCAACTGGTTCCCGGCGGCGTCCTTCTGCCAGTAGCTGGGGTTGCGCTTCACGACCAGCTTGTCCTGCGGGGCGTAGCTCTCGACCATGAACGGGCCCGTGCCGACGGCCATGGTCTGGTCGGCGGTGCCGGCCTTCACGGCGTCGAGCCACGTGGGCGAGGCGATGAGGCCGAGCTGACCCGACAGCGACGCAGGCAGGTTGGGCCACGGCAGCGGCTGGCTGAGGTCGCCGCCCTTGCCGGTGGTGATGGTGAACGACAGGTCGCCGGTGGCCTCGATGGCGAGCGTGCCGTCGGGGTTCTTGCCGTAGTCCTTGATGGCGTTGGAGACGAGGAGACCGGTGCCGGTGTCCTGCAGGTTGCGCACGGCGGCGGCGGCGTTCAGCGGCGTGCCGTCGTGGAACGTGATGCCCGAGCGCAGCGTGAAGGTCCACACCGTGAAGTCGTCGTTGTGCTCGATCGTCTCGACGAGGTAGCCGACGGTCTCGAGATCGGCGTTGGTGGCCGTGAGCGGCTCGAAGAAGGTGCGGGCACGCTGCTGGCAGTACGAGTCGCACTGCATGGCGGCGGGCAGCCAGGCGTTGGCCACCTCGGCCTCACCGCTCACCACGAGGGTGCCGCCGTACACCGGGTCCTTGGCCGGTGCGGCGGTGGTCTCGGGTGCGGCGGTGGTCTCGACGGCAGCCGTCGTCTCGACGGCGCCCCCTTCGGTGGTGTCGGGCGCAGCGGTCTCGACGGGCGTGGTGTCGCCACCCCCCGAACTGCTGTCGTCCTTCTTGGAGCATGCGCCGGCGATGAGCCCGAGGCCCACCACTGCGGCGGCTACGAACCGTCCGGCTCGGTGCCGACGGTCTCGAATGGATGAAGTCACCCGTTTCCCCCTTGTCGATGTGTTCACGAATCCAGCGGCAGACGAGGTGTGACCCCCATCACACGCCGGCCCCTGCACCTTAGCCAACTCTGCACAGGTGTCAAATGACCCCCAGCAGATACGGTGCGCGGTCGTGGATGCACTGCGGTCCGACTACCTCGAACGGCCCCGCGCCGACCGGTTGGCGTCTGTTCACCCGCGCTTCGCCGAGGTGATGAGCCGTCACGATCACGCAGTGGCGAGCGGCTCGCCCACCTACCGCGACCCGGCCAGCGGGTACTCGGTGTTCACCGCCGACTTCCTGGCACGACGCGGCTACTGCTGTTCGAGTGGGTGCCGTCACTGCCCGTTCGCCTGACCGTGCCCGTACCCGTGCCCGTCTAGACGACGGCGTCCGTGAACGATGCCCTTCGAGGCCGACTACCGTCGGGTGCCATATGGCGAAGCAACCGACAGCGAAGCAGCAGCAGGCGAAGTGGGCGGCCACGATCGAGGCGATGCGGGTGAAGCCCGGCGAGAAGGTCTCGTTGGCGAAGCGGTCCACGAAGGACCGGTTCGATCTCGCCAAGAGTGAGGCCCTCGACGAACTCGAGGCCACCAAGGCGCGGATCGACCTGCTGCAACAGCGCCTCTACGCCGAGGGCAAGCGCAGCGTGCTGTTGGTGCTGCAGGCGATGGATGCGGCGGGCAAGGACGGCACCATCCGGGCCGTGCTCTCGGGTCTGAACCCGGCAGGCATCTCGGTGAGCAGTTTCAAGGTGCCAGCGGGAGCCGAGAAGGAGCACGACTACCTCTGGCGGGTGCACCAGGTGGTGCCCGCCAAGGGCCACATCGGTGTGTTCAACCGCAGCCACTACGAAGATGTGCTGGTGGTCCGGGTGAAGCAGTTCGTGCCGCAGGCGGTGTGGAAGAAGCGCTACGGCCACATCCGTGCGTTCGAGCAGTTGCTCGTCGACGAGGGCACCGAGGTGGTGAAGGTGTTCCTGCACGTGTCGAAGGCCGAGCAGGCCGCACGGTTCCAGGAGCGGCTCGACGACCCCGAGAAGCGCTGGAAGTTCCGTGCCGGCGACCTCGACGACCGTGCGCTGTGGCCTGCGTTCCAGAAGGCGTACGAGGTGGCTCTGCACGAGACGTCGACCGACGATGCGCCGTGGTACGTCGTGCCGGCCGACAGCAACTCGGGCCGCAACCTGGCAGTGGCGAAGATCCTGCTGGCCGCGCTCGAGCGCATCGACCCGCAGATCCCGCCCGCCGAGCCGGGACTCGACGCGATCCGCATCGTGTGAGCCCGGTCGTATCGGCGGATCGGAGTTGCTCGTCGGCACGGGGTGGGTGCCGTCGCGTGCGATCGTCTAGGTTGGCCGCACGGGGCGCCAGTCGGGTGCCGTGACTGCAGAAAGCGAGCGATCGTGTCGAGCGAACGAGAGATCATGTCGTGGGAGATCTTCGGTGTTGCCTCCCGTGATCTCGCCCAGATGGTGGC
>JBIIDH010000102.1:0-11976 GCA_044238435.1 Ilumatobacteraceae bacterium
GCCCCACGACGGTTGGGTGGGGTCGCCGAGGCCGAGGAACGCCAGCGTGGTCTCGGTGAGGATCGAGATGGGCACGGCGAGCGTGGTGCTGGCCAGCAGCAGCGGCGCCACGTTGGGCAGCACGTGGCGTTGCACGAGATGGCGTCGTGTGGCGCCCAGGGCACGGGCGCGGTCGACGTACAGGCGCTGTTTCACCGTCAGCACCTGCGAGCGCACCAGCCGGGCCGTCGCCGGCCACGACGTGATGCCGATGACGAGGATGATGTTCCACACCGAGCGGCCCAGCACGGCGGCGAGCACGATGGCCAGCGGCAAGAACGGCACCACCAGGAACCAGTCGGTCGCCCGCATCAGCACGCCGTCGGTGCGGCCACCGAAGAACCCGGAGGTGATGCCCACCACGGCGCCGATGGCGATGGTGAGCAACGTGGCCATCAGCCCGACGAACAGACTGGCCCGCGAGCCCCACACGAACTGCGCTGCCACGCTGCGGCCGAGATGGTCGGTGCCGAGCCAGAACTCGCGGCTCGGCGGAGCCCAGGTGGGGTTGTCGATCGAGGCCACGGCGCTGAGCGCCGACCGCGGTACCAGGAGCGGCGCGAAGAGGGCCATCAGCGCGAACAGCATCAGCACCACCAGGCCGGTCATGGCCAGGCGGTCGCGCCGCACCCGCGACACCGCCACCCCGGCGGCGGCCTTGCGGCGTGCCCACACCACGTCGCGCGGCGACAGCACCATCGCCCGGGTGTCGGCCACCGGCTCGTCACGTTGCACGTCGTCGCTCATCGTCCGCCCACCCGCGGGTCGAGCAGGCCGTACAGCAGGTCGACGACCAGGTTGGCAACGATGAGCGCGGCGCTGAACAGCAGGAACAGGCCCTGCAGCATCGGGAAGTCGGGCCCGCGGATGGCCTCGAGCGTCGCCTGCCCGAGGCCCGGCCACGAGAAGATCGACTCGACCGCGATGCTGCCCGACAGCACGAAGCCGAAGTTCAGCGCCGACAGGCTCACCACCGGCAGCAAGGCGTTGCGCACTGCATGGCGGCGGCGCACCTCCACATCCCGCAGGCCCTTGGCGCGCGCCAACAGCAGGTAGTCCTCGCGCACCGTGTCGAGCATCGACGAGCGCATGACGATGGCGTACTCACCCAGGTATGCGATCGCCAGCGTCAGCGCGGGCAGCGCCATGTGGTGCAGTTGGTCGAGCAGCAGTGCCACACCCGTGGCGGTGCTGCCGGGGTCGGTGATGCCCCCGGTGGGGAACAGGCCGAGCTGCACGGCGAACACACCGAGCATCAGCATGCCCAGCCAGAAGTCGGGCACCGAGTAGGTGAACATCGAGAACGTCGTGGCGCCCACATCGAAGCGGCTGCGGCGCCGCCAACCGGCCCGGATGCCGATGGCGATGCCGATGATCATCGCCAGCGTGGTGGCCGTGCCCACCAGCACCAGCGTGGGCCACAGCGCTTCACGGATCTCGGTGATGACCGGCCGCCGGCTCTGCATCGACACGCCGAGATTGCCGCGGATCACCTGGCCGAGATAGGCGACGAACTGCTCGATCTTCGAGCCGTCGAGGTCGAACTGTCGGCGCAGCCGATCGAGTTGTTCGGGCGTCAGGTTGCGACCGCGGAACATCTTCCCCACGGGGTCGTCGTTCACCACGCGGAACAGGAAGAAGTTGAACACCAGCACGAACCCGAGCGTCGCCAGTGCCCCCAGGCACTTGCCGACGACGAACCGGGCTCGCACGGTGTGCTACTCGCGTTCGTCGCGCGACGACCGCGAGCGGGTGATCTGCAGTACTGAAACACCTGCGGCCACCACTGCGCCGACGATGACGGCCACCAGCACAGCGGTGCTCATGCCACCTTCGTCGTTGCCCCCACCGTCCACGGGCACGAGGTTGGCGTAGGTGGGCGAGGTGTTGCTGAACAGCACCGGGCCGGTCTCGGCGGGCTGACGCGTCCATCCGCTGAAGCGGTCGGTGCGGTAGGCCTGCAGTTCGGCGTCCTCGAACAGCACCACGTACGTCGACTGGTCGTAGAACAGCCGCAGCATCTGGTGCACCAGCTCGATGCGCTTGGTGCGGTCGAGTTCCTGGTTCTGCTGGGTGTAGAGGGCGTCGTATTCGTCGCTGCACCAGTTGGCGTCGTTGTAGCCGTACGCGTCGAGCGACGTGGTGAGCTGCTCGCACCGGAAGTACGACAGCATCGGGTCGGGGTCGACGAACGGGGTCCAGCCCCACACGAACAGGTCGTACTCGCCCGAGGCGACCACATCGGTGAGCTGGGTGTCGTCGAACACCGACACCTCGGTGCCGATGCCGATCTGCTCGAGCCACCCGGTGATCAACTCGCGGATCGGCGCGGCCACCTCGCTCTCGGATCGCTCGGCGTAGCGGAACACCAACTCCTGGCCGCCGCCGGGCATCTCGCGCACACCGTCGCCGTTGGTGTCGACGTAGCCGGCGTCGTCGAGCAGTTGCTGGGCCTTGGCGGGGTCGTAGGTGTACTGCTCGGCCTCGGGGATGGCGGGCTTCCAGGCCGGGTCGGGCGACACCGACAGGGTGGTGCCCTGCACGCCGTAGCCGTTGATCACCCGGTCGAACAGCACCTGCTTGTCGATGGCGTGGTGGATGGCGTGGCGCACGGCGACGTCCTGCAGCGCCGGGTGCCCGTCGCCCAGGCCGCCGCCCATGCCGTTCATCGCCAACTCGCTCATGCTGCCCTGGGTGCCGAAGATCGCCTGGATGCCCTCGGTCGACTGCAGGTCGGCGAACGCCGACGAGGGGACCGCATTGGCCGCGTCGATCTCGCCCTTCTTCAGTGCCGCCACCATCGCGTCGGCGTTGGTGAACACACGGAAGATCACCTGGTCGATGGCCGGGGCGCCCTTCCAGTAGTTGGGGTTGGCCTTCATGGTCCACGACTGGCCCGACTTCCACTCCTGCAGGGTGAACGGACCCGACCCCACGCCGTCGAGCGCGTCGTAGGTGGTGATGTCGCCGGCCGCCTGCTCCTCCCAGATGTGCTTGGGCAGGATGTACACGTCCATCGTCGGCAGTTTCGGGTCGGGCACGCTGCTCGTGATCGTCACCGTTCGCGCGTCGACCGCGGTGGCCGTGAGGTTGGCGGTGATCGACGAGTGGTTCATCCAGCCCTGGTCGCGCGACGTGTTCACCGTCCAGGCCACGTCGTCGGCGGTGAGCGGTGTGCCGTCGCTCCACAGCAGCCCCTCACGCAGGGTGTAGGTGTAGGTGAGCCCGTCGTCGCTGGCCGTCCACGACTCGGCGAGGCCGGGTTCGGTGGCGAAGTCGGCAGCTGCTTTGTCGGTGAGCGTGGCGTACTGCAGGTTCCACACCTCGTACGACGACACCAGGTACCCGGCGGTCACGTTCGGCGAGTCGATGTCCTGCAACAGACCCACCGTCAGTGTCACCGGCGCGTCCTCGGCCGCGTGCGCCGGCAGCACCCAACCCACTGCCGCCACGGCGAGCACCCCGATCGAACCCGCCATCATCCGACGCCGTCGCCCCATCACACGCCCTCCCCAGGGATGGGCCATTCCTGGCCCGCTGTTCAGACATGTTGCCACATCGCGTCGCGAGCCTCGGTCGAGGCGCACTCGCACTCGCGCGAAACAGCTCAGCTGTTCAACAGATCGGCGTACGCCTGCGCCGCTGCGGTGCGGTCCTGGTACGGCCCGGGTGGTGGCTCGATGACCAGCGACGGCACGATCTCGAACGTGACGACCGTTTCGAGAACCCACGTGACATCGTCGAACGCGGAGGCCACCGTGTCGGGGTCGACGCCGCCCGGGAGCGCCGCACCGATGTCGGAGCGGAGCAGCTCGGAAAAGAACGTCGACATGTCCGTGGTGTAGGCCAGCGAGGTGAGCACACCATTACGGATGGTGACCACGACATCGACCGACAGTTGATCGAAGTACGACCCGTAGAAGGCCGCCACGGTGTCGATGTCGAGACCGAGCGTCTGCGCAACACCACTCGCTGATGTCTTCGCCAGTGCCGCCGAGTCGGTACCCAGAGCCTGCAGCAGGTCGCCATACCGGGTCGAGGCGCGGTACACCGTCGGGTCGGCCGGATCGCGCTCGAGCGACACGATCACCGCCGGTAGCCGCTGTGCCAAGAGCACCGGATCGATGATGGCGGTGCCCACCAATGCCTCCACGAGCGCAGCGCGCTGGTCGTCGGTGGCAGAGCTGAGATCGACGCTGACGAGGCCGGGCCGAACCAAGTCCATCAGCGGCCCGAGTTGGGCAGTGCCGGTATCGGGCAGCCCGCGGGTGTCGAGCACGATCGCGTCCGAAAGGGCCCAGCCCTCCATCGCACTCGGCCCCGCGACCGACTCGAGACCGGTGGCGGCCAGCAGCGGGCCCATCACCGTGCTCATGTCGACGACGAAATGGCGTCGTCCGGAACGGTCGTCGTCGAGGATGACCGTTGGCGTGTCGAGATCGACCGGGACATCGGTGTCGACTCCCAGTGTCGGCATGCGCATCGTCTGCCCGGTCGCCGTCGTCACCCGCACCGGTACATCGGACCGGAATGCACTGAGGCCGGCAGCGAGCACATCGGCCGACGGCAGTTCCACGGGGGTCGACACCACCGAACCCAGCTCGTCGGGGGCCGTGACGACGGACTCGCCGTCGCGAGGGGCGCCACACGCCACCAGTGCCACGGCAGCGAGCGCGGCCACGACCAGTCGGCGCGGCAAGCGGCCCCCGGCCACTACGACCACCAGTCGTCGCGGTCGTTGCGGCGGGTGCGGGCCCGCATCGCGGCAACGTTCGACAGTGCCAGCACCAGCACCCCGAGGCCGACGACGACGCCAAGGCTGCTCGCCGGGTTGGAGCTACCGGCGGCATCGGCGGCGGCCGTCGAGATCGTCGCAGACAGGAACCACACCAGGAAGAGCCCGGCTACGCCCAACACCACGCCCATCACCACATCGCGCTTCATGATCGTTCTCCACATCGGCGACCGCCTCGGCGGCAGACGCACGCAAGCATTCTGGCCGCGCCCTGACGATGCGGCAAGAGAGCCATACGGCTCATTCAGCTCCCGTCGCTCCATACAACGTGCGTCAACGCCGACGGTTGCGGGCCAGTTCGACCGCGCGAGTGAACACGGCGTCGAGCATCGGCTCGGTGAGCCGCCCGGTGAACGTGTTCTGCTGGCTGGGGTGGTAGCTGTCGAGCAGCACCACCCCCGAGGGCGCCACCGTCTCCACCCCGTGACCGAACCTCGACCGCGGGGTCACGCCCCAGAACGAACACGCCGCCTCGTGGGCGAATCCACCGAGGCACACCACCACCCGCAGCCGGGTGAGCAGCGCGATCTCGCGTTCGAGGAATGGCCGGCACAGGTCGCGTTCGGCGGGCAACGGCTTGTTGTCGGGCGGGGCACACTTCACCGCCGACGTCACCCAGGCATCGCGCAGCCGCAGCCCATCGTCGCGGGCCGTCGACTCGGCCCGGTTGGCCAGGCCGGCGCGGTGCATCGCCCGGAACAGCCAGTCGCCCGAGCGGTCGCCGGTGAACATCCGCCCGGTGCGGTTCGCCCCGTGCGCCGCAGGGGCCAGACCGAGCACCAAGATGCGCGCCCGTGGGTCGCCGAAGCCCGGCACACCCCGACCCCAGTAGGTCTGGTCGCGGTACGAGGCACGACGCTCGACGGCCATGTGCTCGCGCCAGGCGACCAGCCGCGGGCAACGGCGACAGTCACAGACCTCGTCGTGCAGGCGACCGAGCGAATCCACGCGCTGCACAGTAGGTTTCCGAAGCGAGATGGCCACCACCAAGATGTCGAGCAAGCAGACCGGCAAGCAGCCGCCCACACCGCCCACGCTCGTGCTGCTGGTGCGCCACGGCCAGACCCCCACCACGGGCAAGCTGCTGCCCGGTCGGGCACCGGGACTGCACCTTGCCGACACCGGGCTCGAACAGGCCCGCCGTGCCGCCGAACGACTCGGTGTGCTCGACCGTATCGATGCCGTCTACGCCTCACCGCTCGAACGCACCCGCGAAACCGCCGCCCCCATCGCTGCGGCCCGCAACCTGAAGGTGCAGATCGACAAGGGCCTGCTCGAATGCGACTTCGGGCAATGGACCGGCGCCGAACTGAAGCAGCTGATGAAGCTGCCCGAGTGGAACACCGTGCAGCGCGCACCCTCCACGTTCACGTTCCCCGGTGGCGAGAGCTTCACCGCCATGCAGAGCCGCATCGTCGGCGCCATCGACCGGCTGCGCGAACGCCATCAGGGCGGGGTCATCGTGTGCGTGTCGCACGCCGACCCCATCAAGGCGGCCGTCGCTCATGCGCTCGGCACCCATCTCGACCTGTTCCAGCGCATCGTCATCAGCCCGTGCTCGGTGTCGGCCATCGCCTACCACGCCGGCGGGCCGGTGGTGCTCACCGTCAACTCCACCGGCGGCTCGCTCTCCGAGCTGCGTCCGTCCTGAGGCCGGGCTGATGGGCGAGTTCCACGACTTCGACGAGGTCGACGCCTTCACCGTGGGCGCGGTCGGACGCCCCGGCCAGCGGGTGTTCCTGCTGCAGGCCCGCCGCGGTCGCCAGCGGGTGACGGTGAAGTGCGAGAAGCAGCAGGCGGCCGCCATCGCCGACTACCTGCGCCGCGTGTTGAACGACCTGCCCCCGGCCGACGAGCGGCCGATGCCTGCCGCGCTCGAACTGGCCGCGCCCATCGAACCCACCTTCGTGCTCGGTCCCATCGGGCTCGGCTACGAACGCAGCACCGACCGTGTGCTCATCCAACTCGACGAACTGGTACCCGACGACGGCGACGATCTCGACGACGAGTTCGGCGACAGCGACGACGAGTTCGGCGACGAGTTCGCCACCAGCGACGACGACAGCGGCTTCGACCTCGACGACGACCGCAACCGACTGCGCGTGCACCTCACCCGCGGTCAGGTGCTGGCCTTCTGCGAACAGGCCGACGCCGTCGTGGCCGCCGGTCGCCCGCCCTGCATCTGGTGCGCCCGACCCATCGACCCCGACGGGCACATCTGCCCGCGCATGAACTGATGGACCACGCCGAACGTCTCGCCGTCCTGCGCACCGCCGAGATCGACATCGAGGGCCGCATGCCCTGGAGCAGCAACGCCACCTATCTGGTGAACCTGCTCGTCGACGAAGCTGCTGTCGGCCAGGCCATCTACAAGCCGCTGCGCGGCGAGCGGCCGCTGTGGGACTTCGAACCCGGTCTGCACCGCCGCGAACTGGCCGCCTACCACCTCTCGCAGGCGATGGGCCTCGACCTCGTGCCGCCCACGGTGGTGCGCGACGGCTCCCTCGGCGAGGGCAGCGTGCAGTGGTTCGTCGAAGCCGACCACCAGCAGCACTACTTCACCATCCACGAGACCCGCGACGACCTGCACCCCGTACTGGCGCGCATCGCCGTGTTCGACCTGATCGCCAACAACACCGACCGCAAGAGCGGCCACGTGCTCATCGACGGCGACGACCACATCTGGGGCATCGACCACGGCCTGTGCTTCGCCGCCGACTTCAAACTCCGCACCGTGGTGTGGGAGTTCGGCGGCGACACGATCGACGACGACCTCGTGCAGATCGCGCAGCGCCTCAGCGAGGCGGTACCGCTGGAGGTGGCTGCGCTGTTGAGCGACGACGAGGTGGAAGCGCTACGCGAGCGCGCTGCCTGGGTGGCAGAACATCAGGTGCTACCGGTGGATCACACCGGTCGGCGCTACCCCTGGCCGCTCGTCTGAGCAGGGCTCTGACGGGGCGACCAGGGGGCGCAACGAACGGATCAGCCTCGGGCCTGGAGGGCTTCGATGAGCTTCGGAAGCACCTTGTGGACGTCGCCCACGATGCCCAGATCGGCGATGCCGAAGATGGGGGCTTCCTTGTCCTTGTTGATCGCGATGATGTTCTTCGAGCCCTTCATGCCCACCATGTGCTGGGTGGCGCCCGAGATACCGGCGGCGATGTAGACGCCCGGCTTCACGACCTTGCCGGTCTGGCCGACCTGGTAGCTGTACGGCACCCAACCGGCGTCGACGATGGCGCGCGAGGCGCCGGGGGCGCCCTTCAGCAGCGACGCCAGAGCTTCGACCATCTCGTACTTGGCGGCCTCACCGAGGCCACGGCCACCCGACACCACGATGCCGGCCTCGTCGAGCTTCGGGCCACTGCTGGCCTCGACGTGCACGGCCACGACGCTGGCGGCGCCGGTGGAGCCCAGTTCGGGCACCGGTGCGGCCACGACGGCGGCGGCAGCGCCACCGGCCGACTCGGCGGCGAAGCTCTTCGGGCGGAAGGTGGCCAGATAGGGGGCCGACCCGCTGAACTGGGTGGTGACCAGCGTGTTGCCGCCGAAGATGGGCGTGGTGACGCTGACCGAGCCGCCGTCGGCGGTGATGTCGGTGTTGTTGGTGAGCACCGTGCGGTCGAGCTTCACCGACAGACGCGACACGACGTCGCGGCCCTCGGTGTTCTGCGGGAACATGATGAGGTCGGGGGTGGTGCCGCCGTCGATGAGCGCCTTCATGGCCGCCGACACAGCGACGCCGGGCAGCTTGCCGGCGAGGTCGCCCGTGGCGTACACGGTGCTGGCGCCGTACTCGCCGAGTGCGCCGGCGATCGCCGAGGCGTCGCCGCCGACGAAGGCCGACACGGTACCGAGCGTGCGCGCCTTGGTGAGCAGTTCGAGCGTGCCGGTGGTCGGCTCGCCATTGGCTTCTTGTGCGAAGACCCAGATGTTCATGGTTTCGTTCCTCTTTCCGTCGCTCGAACTCAGATGACCTTGAGGTTCTCGAGGAACGCCACGATCTTGGCGTAGCCCTCGCCGTCGTCTTCGACGACCTCACCAGCGGCACGGGCCTCGGCCTGGCCGATGTTCACGATGGTCTGACCGGCGCCACCCCAACCGACAGCGGTGACGCCGAGGTCGGCAGCCGTGACGGTGTCGATGGGCTTCGACTTGGCGGCCATGATGCCCTTGAAGCTGGGGTACCGCGGCTCGACCACACCGGCCGTGACGCTGATGACCGCGGGCAGCGGGCAGGTGACCTCGTCGTAGCCGGCCTCGGTCTGACGGTCGACCTTCAGCGCGCCGCCGTCGACGACGACCTTCTTGGCGAAGGTGACCGAGGGCAGGCCGAGCACTTCGGCCATCTGCTCGGGCACGGTGCCCGTGTAGCCGTCGCTCGACTCGGTGGCCGCAATGATGAGGTCGGCACCACCGAGCTTGCCGATGGCTGCGGCCAGCACCTTCGCCGTGGTGAGGGCGTCGCTGCCCTGCAGGCTCGGGTCGCTGACGAGCACGCCCTTGGCGGCGCCCATGGCGAGGGCCGTGCGCATGCCGCTGACCTCACCGTTCGGGGCCATCGACACCAGGCTCACCTCGCCGCCGCCGGCGGCGTCGACGAGCTGCAGCGCCATCTCGACGCCATAGCTGTCGCTCTCGTCGAGGATCAGCTTGCCGTCGCGCTTCAGGGTCTGGGTACCAGGATCGAGCGCACCGGGGGTGGCCGGATCGGGGATCTGCTTCACACAGACGATCACGTTCATGGGCGACATTGTTACCTACGGGTACGGCATGCACCCAACCCGAGCAGGGCCAGAACGTGCGTCAGGCGACACATCGCCGACCCGCCACTATCGTGACGCGCCTTGCGCATCCTGCTCGTGGTCAACGCCTTCGCCAGTTCGGTGACGGCCCGCAACACCGTCGTGGTGCACCGCGAACTGAGCCGTAACCACCAGGTCGACGTCGTCGAGACGAACCGCCGTGGCCACGCCACCCGCTTCGCCCAGGACGCCGCCCGGCGCTCGATCGACGTCGTGATCGGGTTCGGGGGCGACGGCACGCTGAACGAGGTGGCCACCGGCGTGGCCGGCACCGACACCGCGCTCGGCGTGCTGCCAGGTGGCTCCACCAACGTGTTCGCCCGCACGCTGGGCATGGCGAACGACCCGGTGGTGGCCGTGCGCCAGCTCGCCGCCGGGCTCGATGCGGGCACCATCGAGCCGATCGGGCTGGGCCGGGTGAACGGCCGCTTCTTCTGCTTCCACACCGGCGTGGGCTACGACGCGGCGGTGGTGCGCGAGGTCGAGCGGCGGGCCTCACTGAAGCGCTGGCTGGGCCATCCTCTGTTCATCTACGCCTCGCTGCGCACGTGGATGGTGGGCTACGACAGGCACCAGCCGCACTTCACGGTCGACGCCGGTGATGCCTCCGTGCCCGACGGGTTCTTCACCGTGGTGCTGAACACCAACCCGTACACCTTTCTCGGCAACCGCCCGCTCGACCTGTCGCCGGCCGCCACCCTCGACCGTGGCCTCGTGGCGGTGACGTTCCGCACGATGCGGGCCACCGCCATCCTCGGCTCGCTGGCCGGCGCCCTGCGCGGGGGTGGGGTGAAGCCGTCGGCTCATCTGGCCCTGCAGACCGATCTCGCCGGCCTGCACGTGCACAGCACCGCACCGTTCCCCTACCAGGTCGACGGCGACTACCTCGGCGAGACCCGCTCGCTCGAGTTCGTGCACGTGCCCGAGGCCGTGTGCCTGGTCAGACCGGGCCCCGCCCCAGCACGCTGAGGGCCACATCGGGCACGTTCGTGCAGATGCCGTCGATGCCCCAGCCGATCAGTTCCGTCATCCGCTCGGGGTCGTCGCAGGTCCAGGTGTTCACCGCGATGCCGGCTGCATGGCAGCGGTCGATCACGTCTGCAGTGAGCAGGCGCACCCACGGGTGCAGGGCGACGTGTCCCTTGGCCACGAGCATCGGCACCACATCGTCGGGCACCACCGAGGTGAGCCAGGCAGTGGCGATACGCACGCCGTGCGATGCGGCCACCTCCAGGCAGCGGTCGACGGTCTCCACCCGGAACGACGAGATGAGCCAGCGGTCGTGCTCGTTGCGGTCGAGCAGCAGTGCCATCGTCTCGTCGGCGATGCTGTCGGTGGGGTCGAAGTCGGGTTCCTCGGGGTCGTTCTTGATCTCGACGTTCACCCACATGCCCGCGCACGCATCGAGCGCCTCGCCCAGGCCGGGCACGTGCTCGGGCAGTGCTGCCCGGTCGAGCGCCGCGATGAGGCGACCGTCGTCGAGATGAGGGTTGTGGTGCACCACGAGGGCCCCGTCGACGGTGCGGCGCACGTCGAGTTCCACCGCATCGGCACCCATCCGCCCCGCCGTGACGAAGGCCTCCAGAGTGTTCTCACGCTCCGCGCGTGAGGCGCCGCGGTGCGCCATCACCGCGATCTCCCTGCTCATCGGTGCATACGTCATCTCAGAGATACCCCCATCGGAAGGAACTATGACCCGAAGTCTGACTCATCGCTCAGAAATCGGCCGTCAACTCTTGCCAGCGGGTGGATTGTTACCTACCGTTTCCGAACGGTGCGTGTCGTGCACGTGACGCATCGGGGCGAACAGTCCCGATGGTCCCGGGCCCAGCAGCCCATCGGTCCTTCCCCCTGAGACGGAGACCTCCATCGTGACGATCCTTGCGTCGAGCCTTGCCCTCGCGAACGCCGACTACACGTGGCGCAGCCTTGCGGTGTGCCGCGGCACCGATCCCGACCTGTTCTTCCCGGTCGGCACGACGGGTCAGGCGTTGGTGCAGATCGCTCGCGCCAAGGAAGTGTGCGACGAGTGCCCCGTGCGGGTCGAGTGCCTCGACTACGCCATCGCCACCAACCAGGACTCGGGTATCTGGGGTGGCCTCGACGAAGAACAGCGGCGCTCCATCCGCCGGCTGAACGCCGCCCGTCAGCGCGCCTTCGCCTGACCCGGCCCGGTCTCAGCCGACCCGGTCTCAGCCGGCCCGGTCTCAGCCGACCCGGTCTCAGCCGACCGATTCTCAGCCGATCGGCACGGTGAGTTGCACGACGGTGCCGGTGCCATCGCGCACTCCCTCGATGCCGACAGCGTCGAAGTCGCCGTGCATGCCGGCGCGCATC
>JBIIDH010000103.1:0-11966 GCA_044238435.1 Ilumatobacteraceae bacterium
AGGACGAGTGGGAGGCCATCGATACGGCGGCCATCGCCGCCGAGTACGGCGCCGCCACCGCACTGGCCAACGGCCCGCGCTACTGGACGCTCGACCGCATCGACGCCGCGATTCAACTGACGGCTCCGGTCACGGTCTTCGGCACCCTCGAGATGTTCCTCGGCGCCACCGTCGATCTGGGCGCGGGCCTGCCCAGCACCGCCCCGTACACCCAGCGACCGGTGGCCCGCGACACAGTGTTCTACTTCGATGCCGGCACCGAGGTGTACGAGCTCACCGACCCCGATGGTGCGGTGTACGTGATGCAGTCGTACTCGCAGAAGCTCGACCCCACGCTCAGCGCCGACCAGTTGGCGGGGCTCGGTGGGCGACTGAAGCTCCCTGCCGGCTGGACGTTCTCGTCGCGAGTGCTCGATGCCGAACTCGAGGTGCGCGACGTCGACGGCGTCGCCGTCGTGGTGCAGGACGACTTCGAGAACACGTACCAGTTGGAGGCCTGACCGTCAGGGCCGCGGCGCCCACGCCTCACGGGCGACCCGAATGATGTTGCCGCTCAACAACCCCTCGAGTTCGTCGCGACTCCATCCACGGGCGGAGAGTTCCGAGCACACGCCGGCAATCTGGTTCGGGTGCACCATTCGAACCGGCGTTTCGTAGCCGTTGCCCTCGGGCCAGAAGTCGGGCCGATCCAGAACGAAGGCCGTGAGATCGGGAATCCCACTCGTGGGCGGCGCCCAGTCGATTCCCAGTGCAAGATGTTGCGGACCGACCAGATCGGCGATGTAACAGGCGTGATCGGCCAGCGTGGATGCACGGACCTCGTTGTCGCCGAGGAACAGTCCGATGCCACAGAGCCCGACCACACCTCCTTGCTCGGCACAGAGGCGGATCAGGTCATCGCTCACATTCCGACCGTGCCGGGTGATGGCGGCCGCATTCGAGTGGCTGAAAATCACCGGCGTCGCTGAGCACTCCATGAGATCGAGCGCCGTCCGGCGACCACAGTGTGACGCGTCGACCACCATGCCCAGTCGATTCATCTCGGCCACCGCCTCACGGCCGAGCGCCGTCAGACCGGTGTCGACGTCGTGACACCCGCCACCGAAGTCGTTGTTGCGGTTGTACGCGAACAGCATTTGGCGAACTCCGAGCGCGTGGTACTCGGCCAGTAACCCCGGATCGCCGTTCAGCGCTACAGCACCCTCGAGATCGAAGGTAACTGCCAGCTCCCCGGCTTCCCGTGCCGCTGTCACGTCATCGACCGTCCGCGCGATTCGAGTCCCCGGAAGCGCTTCGATTCGGTCGTGATAGGCACGGGCAACTGCGAGGGAGAGATGCCAAGGCATCACGTCGTATCCGACGTTGAGCGACACGTGGTCCACGCCGGCGGCCCGCCAGGCATCGAGTACGTCGAGGTCGAGGTCGGGGTCCGGCGCGATACCGCCATGGGCGTCCCACACGAGTGCACCCGACACCACGCTTGAATCATCCATCCCCATGTGCGTAGTTTATCTACGCACATGGGGGTGGGGCAATGGGCCGAGTGGAGGTCCTCAGGGACGAGTTGAGGGAAGGCCTACAGTGCGTGGCCGCAGCACGACGACCCACTCCACTCGCCACTGGGTGGATGCTCCACCGCGTCGACCCGTTCGACGGTTCCTCGGAGGTTCTCATCGGGCCTGATCCGAACCGCCTCGAGCGCGTGCTCCTCAGCACCGCCGACCTTCCCGGCCCCAGGCCCACGATCGAGTGGGTGATTCCCTCTCCCGACGGCGCCCATCTCGCCCTCGGGCTGTCGGTGGACGGCTCGGAGGACGCCACGGTTCGGATCCTCGATGTCGAGAGCGGCAGCCTCCTCCCCGACTCTCTGCCGCACAGCTTCCTGTCACCGGCGATCTGGCTGCCGGACGGGTCGGGGTTCTACGTCCGCCACAGCGACACACCGTTCACGGATGGCGGACCTCAGTACACCGTGCACCACGTGGTCGGCGGTACCACCACCCGCGAGGAGGGCCTCGAGGGCGACGCGATGCAAATCGTCGTCGAGCCGTCCGGCGATGTGCTGCTGATCGAGGGCCCGGGCACCACCGTGACGCCCACCCGCATCCGCCGACCGGGAAGCAACGCCTGGCTGCCGCTGCTCGACCGCAACGGATCGAACTTCATCGGCGCTCTCCACGATGGCGGCTTTCTGTGCGTCACGAACGAAGATGCCGACCGGGGCCGTGTGGTGTCGATCCCGCTCGACACCGCGCCTGACCGCGGCACCTGGACCGAGCTGGTACCCGAGAGCGACGGGGTGCTCCGTGGTGTCACCCGGCTCGAACACCACCTCGTCACGTTCGAAATCGTCGACGGCTCCCACCGCATCCGCGTCTTCGGCGCCGACGGGACGTTCGACCACACCGTCGACATTCCCGCAGTGTCAGGCCTCGACGTCCTGTTCGGTTTCGGTCAAGCCAACGGTGAACCGAGAGTGTTCCCAGATGGGCCGACCTCCATCGCTTTCCATCTCGGCGGCTTCGACCGTCTCCCCTGCCCGATGCACTACGACGTCGTGACGCGAGAGCTCACTGCGCTTCAGCATCAGATCCGTGACGAGCGGATCGTTGCCACCCTGCATCAGACCGTCTCCGCCGATGGTCATCCGGTGACCTACTGGCACATACGTCTCAGCGACACCCGGGATCCGGCACCAGCGACCGTCTACGGCTACGGCGGCTTCAACATCGCTCAACACACACCCTGCCACCCGACCCCTCTCGTTCCCTGGCTCGAACGCGGCGGCTGTCTGCTGCTGCCGCATCTGCGCGGCGGCGGCGAGCAGGGCTTGGCACACTGGCGGGCCGCGCTCGACGTGGGCAAGCAGCGAACGTTCGACGACCTCTATGCGGTAGCGCAGCACGCTGCGACAGCCGGACTCGTCCTGCCCGAACGCCTCGGTTTCGTCGGGGCCTCAAACGGTGGCCTCACGGCAGCAGCAGCCATCACTCAGCGTCCCGATCTGTTCCGCGCCGTGATCTGCGCAATCCCGGTGGTCGATCTCTTCGATCTTGCCGACCGGCCGCTCGGCAAGGCGATCACCGAGTACGGATCGGCCGACATCCCCGAGCACGTCGCTGCGTGGCGTCGCTACTCGCCGCTCCAACAGGTGCGCGACGGCGTGGAGTACCCAGCGGTACTGGTCGACATCGGTGAGGTTGACGCCCGCTGTCCTGCGGAACCGGCTCGACGCTTCGCCGAACGACTAGGCGTCGCCGCCGGGAAGGCCGGTCGGCGAGTGGTGGTGAACGAACGGGTGAACGGCGGCCACGTGGCCCCCGAGGGCGAGTTGTGGCCGGTGTGGCTCGACTTCCTGATCACAGAACTGATGGAGAGCGACCGATGAACGATGGACGTCGTGGCCCGAAGACCACCACCACTGCCACTGAGTCCGCGTGGGCAGCCCAGCACCCCGAGGTGGTGCGGTGCATCGGCGACGTACTCGATGCAGGCGGCAACGCCGTCGACGCAGCGATCGCTGCATCGCTGCTGCAGGCCGTGCTGCAACCCGAGCTGAGCAACCATGCCGGCACCGTGTGCGGGCTCGTCTGGCATGCGGCCAGTGGGCGGGCCTGGGCACTGAACGCAATGGGCACGCTCGCCCCCGACCTCGTGCCGTTCCGACCGGTGCCACCTGGCTACGGACCCTATTCTGACTTCATGGGACGTGGCCCGATGGCGGCGATCCCTGGGTTCATGCCCGGACTGGGCGCGCTGCACGAACGATTCGCGACGCTTCCGTGGGCGGTGTTGTGCGAGCCCTCCATCCGTGCCGCGCACGAGGGAGTGGTCGTCTCCCCCGAACAAGCGGTGTGGCTGGGCGAGACAGCCAGGTTCTTTCTCTACTCGCCCTCTGGCAGGGCGTCGTTCACGATCGACGGACACATCCCTCAGGCAGGAGACGTATGGCACAAGCCCGAGCTGGCGGCCACTCTCGAGCGTCTGGCGGACGTGGGACCCGACGAGTTCACCCACGGCGACTGGGCCCGAGCGTTCGTCGAGCGCGGTACCTCCATGGGTTGGGGCGTGACCATCGAGCATCTGGTCGCGAACCCACCGAGGTGGACCGAACCGACACGCTTCACGCACCGAGGCCACGAGGTCCTGCAACTCGCCCCACCCGAGCGCCAGGGGGTCTTCTGCGCTCTCGTCCTCGGCGTACTCGAGCGGCTCGACATCTCCCACCTCGGTCTACCGTCGCAGTCGCCCGAAGCCATGTTCGCTCTGGCCCACACGCTGCGACGTGCTGTCGCCGACGTGAATCTCGTCGCTGATCCGGAGTTGTTCGGTGATGCAGCGTCCGTGCTGATGTCGCCCGACTACCACGAGTCGCTCGCCCGACTCATTCGCGCACAGCATCCACGGGTCGACCTCTCGACCCACTCCGAACTGGTTCAGGGTCAGCTCGCCCAGCGCGCCGCGGGCGGCTCGAAAGCCCCAACCGGCAGTTGCGAATTGAGCATCG
Organism: Ilumatobacteraceae bacterium; assembly: GCA_044238435.1. GTDB lineage: Bacteria > Actinomycetota > Acidimicrobiia > Acidimicrobiales > Ilumatobacteraceae > VFMC01. Next base: position 4,508 of record JBIIDH010000103.1, read on the forward strand.
TCGATCGCTCTGGCAACTGGGTCCAGATGATGCACACCCTGCAGAGCGGCGGCATCCCTGGCGAGGTGGTGGGCGGTGTCGCCATGGTAGGCAGCCACGCCCAGACCTCGCTCGGTGTGCCCATCGGCGCCGTCCATGCCCCAGGTGCCCGCCTCCGCAGCACCATCGGCAGCACACTCGTGCTGCGCGATGGGGCACCATGGCTTGGCCTGGGCTCGCCAGGCGAGGTGTGGGTAACGGTACCGCAGGTTCTGTCCGGCATTCTTGACCACGGACTCGACCCCGATGCGGCCGCCGAGGAGCCGCTCACACGGGGCCTGTCCGACGACTACCGCCTGCAGGTCGAGAGTCGCCTCGGGCTCGGCATGGTCGAGGGCCTGGCAGCACTCGGCGTGCTCGTCGACCCCCTTCCCCCGTTCGAACCACACCTCGGTTCGTACCAGATGACGTGGCGAGACGAGGGCGGGACCCTGCGGGCAGCGACAGGTTCGCGGCGGGCAGGCGGCACCGCAGGTCGACCCTGAACCGCGATCCGACGACTCCGCCGATACACCGGCCCTCTGGGCGGGCATCGTCGCTGAGACCACACGAGGACGACCACGAGAACATGTACCAGTGGGAGGCCTGAACCTCTCCCCGGCGCGTCGGTCTACGCTGCGCCGCATGAGCGAGACGACGGATCTGACGGAAGCGGCGATGCACGACCTCGGCGACCGCCTGGTCACCGCCATCGCCGCGGGCGACGCCGAGGCGGTACGCGGCATCTATGCCGACGAGGCCCGCATCTGGCACAACTTCGATCAGCGCGAGCAGGACGTGGCCGAGAACCTCCGCACCCTGGCCGACCTGCACCGTCGCGCCACCGGCCTGCAGTACACCGAGATCCGCCGCTTCCTGGCCCCCGGTGGGTTCGTGCAGCAGCACGTACTGGTGGGCCAGGCTGCGGGTGGTGCCCTGCAGATGCCCGCCATGATCCGGTTCTGGGTGGCGAACGGGCGCATCACCCGGCTCGAGGAGTACCTCGACACCCGGCAGGCCATGGTGCTCTACGGCCCTGCGTGATGCCACGCCCGCAGTACGGTCACCCCGTGCGGATCCGGGTGTCGGCCCTCCTCGCCCTGGTGCTGGCGACAGGCTGGTTCGGTGCCCTCCCCAGCCCGCCGGCTCGAGCAGCGGACACGGTCACCTGGGCCATCGTCGGCGACTCGATCATCGGCGGCAACGTCACCACCATCCAGTCGGTGCTCACCCAGTCGGATCTGCCGCCCTGGCACATCGATGGCCGGTCGGCCCGCCGGATGGTCACCCCGGTCGTCACATCTCGCTGGAGTGCCTCGTCGGGCCTCGATGCCATCCGTGCCACCCGTGCCCTCGGCCACGACCCGACGCGCTGGGTGATCGAACTGGGCACCAACGATGCCGGCAGCGTGACCAACTGTTCGTGCGCCGACCAGATCGCCTATGCCGACGGCCTCATCCAGCAACTGGTCGCCGAGATCGGTAGCGGTTCACAGATCCTGTGGGTGAACGTCCGCGGCTCGACGAGCGGGGTGCTGGCCATCAACGCAGCGCTCGCTGCTCGTGCTTCGGCCTCGCCCTCCACGTTCCAGGTGGCCGACTGGAACGGCTACACCGCTGGTCGCGACGCCTGGTTCATCGACGAGGTGCACCCCACCACCACCGGAGCCATCGAACTGGGCCGCTTCATCGTCGCAGCCGTGAACGCGCTCCCGCCGGTCCCCGGCCCCAATCCATCCTCCTCTGCATCCTCGACTGCATCCTCCTCTGTACGACCGCAGACCGGTCTCACCCCTCGACTCCGCCCTCTGTGTCGAGACCCAGAGCGAACGTTCCGTCTGTGTCACAACACAGAGACCTGATGCTCCAGCAGCCCCGGGGAGTTGTTCGAATAGGGTGTGACCAGTTCAGAGGAGGCGCCATGCGACCGATCGCCAGCGACTACATCGACCTCGACCGCTACCCGATCGATCGGCCGGGGCCGGAACGCGATGCTGTCGTGGCAACAGCACGCGCAGCCATCGACTCGGTGGGCTGCGCCGTACTGAAGGGCTTCGTGCGGGCCGAGCACCTCACGGCGATCGTCGCCGAGTGCGATCGCACCGCTCAGTACGGCCACCGCAACTTCAACCGCACCAACCCCTACTTCACCGTCGACCGCGACGGCCTCCCCGAGTCGCACCCGTTGCGCCGGTTCTTCGACCGCTCGAATGCGTTCGTGCCCGCCGACCACTTCGGTGACGACAGCATCCTGCGTGCGATCTACGAGTGGTCGGCCTTCGGCCCCTTCGTGCAGGAGGCCCTCGGCGAGGAGCGGTTCTTCCCGTACGCCGATCCGCTCGCCGACGTGATCGTGAACCTGGCCGAGGAGGGCAACGGGTTCCCGTGGCACTTCGACACCAACAACTACACGGTCACGCTCGCCATCCAGAACGCCGAGCAGGGCGGCGACTTCGAGTACAGCCCCTACCTGCGCACGCCTGTCGACGAGAACTACCCGGGGGTCGAGCGGGTCCTCGACGGCGATCAGTCGCTCATCCGCACCCTGCGTCTCGAACCGGGCGACCTGCAGATCTTCAAGGGCCGCTACTCGCTGCACCGGGTGACACCGCTCGCCGGCACGCGGATGCGGTACGTGGCCATTTTCAGTTACGTGGAGGAGCCCGGGATGGTGGCCCAGCCCGAGCGTGCCCAGCAGCTCTACGGCCGTGTGCTGCCGATCCATCTCGAGCGCGCTGGCCAGCGTGCCGATGCGCTGGTGGACTGACGCACGCACCATTGACGCCGCGCCACGCAGGTGGTCGAGGCGCTGCACGACCTGCGCGACGACGAAGCATTGGTGCCCGAGGTGGGACTCGAACCCACACGCCCTTTCGGACAACGGATTTTGAGTCCGTCGCGTCTGCCATTCCGCCACTCGGGCGAGTGACGGCGACAGGTTAGCCCCCCGAATGGTTACCCGGCGGTAGTGCACCGACCGACACCAGCAGGGTCTACAGTCGCGATCTCAGTTCGCTTCGTCCGTACCCGAGCCACGTACCCGACCCAGGAGCACCGCCGAGCACATGCTTGCCTTCACCTTTCCCGGCCAGGGATCACAGCGGCCGGGCATGGGCCGACCGTGGGCCGACCACGAGAGCTGGGAGCTCGTCGACGAGGCCTCGCAGGTGGCCGAGCGCGATGTCGCCCGATTGCTGCTCGACGCCGACGCCGACGAACTCCGCGACACCCGCAACGCCCAGCTCACCACGTTCGTCTCCAGTCTCATCGTGCTCGATGCGGTCGAGCGGCTCGGTGTGGAGCCCAGCTTCTGCGCTGGCCACAGCCTCGGCGAGTACACGGCGCTCACCGCCACCGGCGCCCTGGGCTTCGACGACGGCGTGCGTCTCGTCAGCGAGCGCGCCGATGCGATGCACGACGCCGGCCACGACAACCCCGGCACGATGGCTGCGGTGCTGGGCCTCGACGACGACCTCGTCGAGGTGGCCTGCCGCCGGGCCGACGCCGACGTGTGGGTGGCCAACTTCAATGCTGCCGGCCAGGTGGTCATCGCCGGCTCGCCCGAGGGAGTCGCCGCCGCAGGTGCCATCGCCAAGGAACTCGGCGCCAAGAAGGTGATGCCCCTCCAGGTGTCGGGCGCCTTCCACACCCCGTTCATGTCGCCCGCCCGCGACCGCCTGCGCAAGGCCATCGCCGAGGCCGCGCCCCGCGACACCGAGGTACCCGTGGTGTCGAACGTCGACGCCCTGGCACACGACCGCGGCGCCGACTGGGCATCGCTGCTGTCGGCCCAACTGGTCAGCCCGGTGCGCTGGAAGCACTGCCTGCTCACCCTCGCCGCACTCGGGGTGACCGAGTTCGTCGAACTCGGCCCCGGTGCCGTGCTCACCGGCATGGCCAAGCGCACGGTCGAGAACGCCCGCACCATGTCGGTCAGCACTCCCGAGGAACTCGACAAGCTGCTCGAGTGGGTCGGCTCGGGCCGCACGGCCGCCTCGCCGACGCACGAGGGCGAACACCTCTTCGCCACCGAGCGCCTCATCGTCAGCCCGGCTGCCGGCGTGTTCGAACCAGTTCCGGGCTTGGGCGATGGCACCCGCATCACCGTTGGCACCGTCATCGGCCACCTCGGCGAGGTGGAGGTGCGCTCGGCGTTCGACGGTGTACTGCAGAGCTACATCGCCGTCTCGGGCGAACGGGTCACACCCCGCCAACCCATCGCCTGGCTGAGGACCGTCTGATGCCCGCCATCCCGGCAGGCGTGCGCGGCGCCACAATCACGGGATGGGGCACGGCCCTGCCTCCGAAGGTGCTCACCAACGCCGACCTCGAGCAGATGATCGACACCAACGACGAGTGGATCGTCGAACGCACCGGCATCCGCGAGCGGCACGTCGGCGGCACCACCGCCGGGTTGTCGGCCGAGTCGGGCCGCAAGGCGCTCGACATGGCCGGCGTCGACCCGTCCTCGATCGATGCGCTCGTGCTGGCCACCACCACTCCTGACCGCTGCGTGCCGGCCACCTCGGCCACGGTGGCGCACGAACTGGGCCTGCGCTGCGGCGCCTTCGATGTGAACGCCGCCTGCTCGGGTTTCGTCTACGGCCTCGTCACCGCCCACGGCCTCATCGCGATGGGCATGAACAAGGTGCTCGTCATCGGCACCGACACACTCGCCCGCATCACCGACTGGGACGACCGCAACACCGCAATCCTGTTCGCCGACGGCTCGGGTGCCGTCGTGCTGGAAGCCTGCGAGGGCCAGGGCCAGTTGCTCGGCTGGGACCTCGATGCCGACGGCAGCGCCGAACGCTTCCTGTACGCCGAGGTGGGCGGCACCATCCAGATGGAGGGCAAGGAGGTGTTCCGTCGAGCCGTGCGAATCATGGTCGACTCGGCTGAGAAGTCACTCGCCCACGCCGGCGTCACCACCGATCAGATCGCTCTCGTCGTGCCGCACCAGGCCAATGTGCGCATCATCGACGCCGCCTGCGAGCGCTTGAACATCCCTGCCGAGAAGCGCGCCGTCGTGCTCCACCGCACCGGCAACACCTCGTCGGCATCCATCCCACTCGCCCTGTGCGACGCGCTCGACGCCGGCCGCGTCGGCGAAGGCGATCTCGTGCTCCTCGTAGGGTTCGGTGCGGGTATGACTGCGGCCAGCGCCCTGCTGCGGTGGGGCGCCACCGGTCCGGAGCTGGTGTCATGAGCCGCACCGTGCTCGTCACGGGCGGGGCCCGCGGCATCGGCCTCGCGGTCGCGCGCCGGTTCGCCGCGATGGGCGACAACGTCGCCGTCACCTACAACACCTCGCCGCCACCCGACGACCTGTTCGGCGTGGCCTGCGACGTCACGTCGGCCGACAGCGTCGACGCCGCGTTCAAGGCGGTCGAAGAGCGCTTCGGCCCGGTGGAGGTGCTGGTGTCGAACGCCGGCATCACCAAGGACGGCCTGCTGCTGAAGATGAGCGAGGAATCGTTCACCTCGGTCATCGACACCAACCTCACCGCGGCCTACCGCGTGGCCAAACGCGCCACACCCGCCATGCTGCGGGCCCGCAGCGGGCGCATCATCCTGGTCAGTTCGGTGGTCGGCCTCCTCGGCGCCGCCGGGCAGGCCAACTACGCCGCCTCGAAGGCGGGCCTGGTCGGCTTCGCCCGATCACTCGCCCGCGAACTCGGGTCGCGCAGCATCACCGTGAACGTTGTCGCCCCCGGCCCGGTGGAAACCGACATGACCGCCGCCCTCGGCGACAAGCGCCTGGCCGAGATCACCGACGCCGTGCCGCTGGGCCGAATGGCCTCGGCCGACGAGATCGCCGGCGTCGTCGCCTTCCTGGCCTCTGCCGATGCCGCTTACATCACCGGTGCCGTGGTGCCGGTCGATGGTGGCCTGGGCATGGGCCACTAGAGTCTTCATTCACCCACCTCAAGGAGAAACCCCGTGGATCAGGAACTGTTCGCCCGCTTCAAGAAGTGCGCCGTCGAGGTGCTCTCGGTCGACGAGTCGGCCGTGGTGCCCGAGGCGAAGTTCGGCGACGATCTCGATGCCGACAGCCTCGACCTGGTCGAACTGGTGATGGCGCTCGAGGAAGAGTTCGGCGTGGAAGTGCCCGAGGAAGAACTCGAAGGCGTCGACACCGTCGGCCAGGCGTACGACTTGGTCGTCGGCAAGCTCTGATGTCGTTGCGTCGCCGCGTCGCCATCACTGGCTACGGGGTGGTCGCTCCCTGCGGCATCGGGAAGGCCGCGTTCTGGCAGGGTCTGCTCGGGCCGGGTGTGTCCGACCGCAAGACCATCGAACTCGCCGATTGGGACCCCCTCCCCTACTTCGACAGCCCGAAAGAGGCGCGCCGCGCCGACCGGGTGGAACAGTTCGCCTTGGCCGCAGCCGCCGAGGCCTTCGAACATGCGGGCCGCCCCGATGTGGCGCCCGAACGTTTCGGCACCATCTTCGCCAGCGGCATCGGCGGCCTCATCACGCTCGAGGAGAACGTGCAGGTGCGCCTCGAGAAGGGCGAGCGGCGGGTGTCGCCGTTCCTCATCCCGATGCTCATGGCCAACGCCTCGGGCGCTGCCATCAGCATGCGCTACGGCCTGCAGGGTCCGAACGAGACGGTCGTCACGGCGTGCGCCGCGTCGAGCCACGCCATCGGGTATGCGGCCCGGCTGATCTCGTGGGGCATGGTCGACGCCGTCGTCACCGGCGGCAGCGAGGCCTGCATCACCCCCACCGGCGTGGCCGGCTTCACCAACATGACCGCCTTGTCGTCGTCGGGTGTCAGCATGCCCTTCGACGTGAAGCGCGACGGCTTCGTGATGGGTGAGGGTGCCGCAGTCTTCATGCTCGAGGTGTACGAAGACGCCGTCGCCCGTGGTGCCACCATCGTCGGCGAGATCCTCGGTGCCGGCAGCAATGCCGACGCCCACCACATCACGGCTCCGTCGCCCGGTGGCACAGGCGCAATCCGCTGCATGCGACTCGCGCTCGACGACGCCGGCCTCACCCCGGCCGACATCGCCCAGATCAACGCCCACGGCACCTCCACCCCGATGAACGATGCTGCGGAGGCCGAGGCCGTGGCCATGGTGTTCGCCGGGTCGTTGCCGCCGATGACCTCCACCAAGGGTGTCACCGGCCATGCCCTCGGCGCTGCCGGGGCACTCGAGGCCGCCGCGGTGCTGCTGTCGATGGAGCACGGACTCATCCCGCCCACCGCCAACACCACCGAGGTGCTCGACGGAGCGCCCACCAACATCGTCACCGGTGCACCGCGCCCGTGGACCCCGGGCCCCACCATGTCGAACAACTTCGGGTTCGGCGGGCACAACGGGTCGCTCATCTTCGGCCCCGCCCGTTGAGCCCCGCCCGCGCCGCCGTCATCCGCGCCACACCCTCGGTGTAGAACGGCCCCGTGGCCATCTCCTGCGTCTACTGCGGC
>JBIIDH010000104.1:0-11799 GCA_044238435.1 Ilumatobacteraceae bacterium
GCGTCGCCGTGGCCGTGCCGGTGACGGGGCCGCGAGCGGGAGGCGGAGCAATGGTCTGGGCCATGGTTACGACTGCTTTCGTGACATCGAGGTGACGCTGGAGCGAACGGTAGCCCCGCTACCGGCGCGGGACGAACTTCTCCGAGGTTGGAGGACGTTTCGTCGGTCACACCGGAAAGTCCCTACACTCTCCCCGTTTGCCCAACCCAGCGCGTCCGACGTCGTACGCGCCCGACAGACCACGGAGACCCCTGGTGCCAGCAATCTTCTCCTCGGAAGGCGGATACCAAGTATTCGACCTGAAGGGTGGTGAGTGGGCCGTACTGCTGCTGTCGGTAGCCGCTGCACTGCTCGCCATCGCCGTTGGCTTCTATCTCGTCAAGGCCGTTCTGGCCGCCGACGCCGGCTCACCCAAGATGCAGGAGATCGCCAAGGCGATCCAGGACGGTGCCTGGGCCTATCTCAAGCGCCAGTTCCGCACGATCGCCCTCATCCTCATCCCGCTGGCGGCCATCGTGTTCGTCACGTCGACGGCCATCAAGAAGCCCGACGGCACCGATGCCCTCAGCTTCGCCCAGGCAGGCACGTGGCGCACCGTCGCCTTCGTGCTGGGCTGCCTCGCGTCGGGCCTCACCGGCTACATCGGCATGACGCTGGCCACTCGCGGCAACGTCCGCACCGCTGCGGCCGCCCTCAGCAACTCGATGCCGAAGGCGCTCACCGTGGCGTTCCGCACCGGCGGTGTCGCTGGCATGTTCACGGTCGGCCTGGGCCTGCTCGGCGCCACCTTGATCATCATGATCTTCCAGAACTCCAGCTCGGTCATCCTCGTCGGCTTCGGCTTCGGTGGCTCGCTGCTGGCGCTGTTCCTCCGTGTCGGCGGCGGCATCTTCACCAAGGCTGCCGACGTCGGCGCCGACCTGGTGGGCAAGGTCGAGGCCGGTATCCCCGAAGACGACCCGCGCAACCCCGCCACCATCGCCGACAACGTGGGCGACAACGTGGGCGACTGCGCCGGTATGGCCGCCGACCTGTTCGAGAGCTACGAGGTCACCCTCGTCGCCTCCATCATCCTCGGCGTGGCCGCATTCAACTCCATCGGCCTCAACCCGGCGATGGGCCTCGTGTTCCCGCTCGCCGCCCGCGCCATCGGCGTCATCGCCTCCATCGCCGGCGTGTTCGCCGTGAAGGCCAAGGACGACGAGACCGACGCGCTGAAGCCCATCAACCGTGGCTTCGCCGTCGCCGGCGTGCTCACCCTCATCGGCACCCTCATCCTGGCGCTCGTCTATGTCGGCAACGACAAGGGCATCGACGGTGAAGGTGTGCAGTTGATGTCGGGAGCCGGCTGGCGCGTGTTCGGCGCCGTGGCCATCGGCCTGGTGCTCGCCCAGTTGGTGAGCCGCCTCACCGAGTACTACACGGGCACCCACTACTCGCCGGTGAAGGAGATCGCCGAGAGCGCCGAGACCGGCCCGGCCACCGTGGTGCTCTCGGGTACCGCCAGCGGCCTCGAGAGCTCGGTGTACGCAGTCATCGCCATCGCCATCGCCATCGGTGTGGCCCTCGCCCTCGGCGGCGGCAACCTCACCTTCTCGTTCTACCTCGTGGCCCTCACCGGCATGGGCATGCTCGCCACCACCGGCGTCATCGTGTCGGAGGACACCTTCGGCCCCGTCAGCGACAACGCTGCCGGTATCGCCGAGATGAGCGGCGAGTTCCACGGCGAGCCCGAGCGCATCATGGTCAGCCTCGACGCCGTGGGCAACACCACCAAGGCCGTCACCAAGGGCTTCGCCATCGGCTCGGCCGTCATCGCGGCCGTGGCGCTGTTCGCCTCGTTCATCGAGATCGGCGGCGCCGAGATCGGTGCGGTCGCAGGCAACCTCGCCGACGGCGTGTTCAAGATCCCCGAACTGGCCATCAACGTGGCCGACCCGAAGATCTTCATCGGTCTGCTCATCGGCGGCGCCGTGCCGTTCATGTTCTCGGCGCTCGCCATCCGCGCCGTCGGTCGCACCGCCGGCGTCGTGGTGCAGGAAGTGCGCAAGCAGTTCGCCGACGGCAAGATCATGCGCGGCGAGAAGCAGCCCGACTACGCCCCGGTCATCGACATCTGCACCGCGGCGTCGCTGCGCGAACTCACCACGCCGGCCCTCCTGGCCGTGCTCACGCCGGTCATCGTCGGCTTCGGCATCGACTGGAAGGCGCTCGGTGCGTTCCTCGCCGCCGTCATCCTCGTCGGCCAGCTGATGGCCAACTACCTCAGCAACGCCGGCGGCGCCTGGGACAACGCCAAGAAGTACATCGAAGACGGCCACCACGGCGGCAAGGGCAGCGACGCACACAAGGCCGCCGTCATCGGCGACACCGTCGGCGACCCGTTCAAGGACACCGCTGGCCCGGCGCTGAACCCGCTCATCAAGGTGATGAACCTGGTCAGCCTGCTGGTGCTTCCCGCCATCATCTCGCTGCAGGACAACGACGGCGCCCGTTACACCGTCGCCGCCGCCGCCCTGGTGGTGCTGGTGGCCTCGATCGTGTACTCGAGCCGCAAGAGCAACTCGATCAACGCCACCGCCTGATCGACCAACTGAGTTTCGCTCGAGGGCCCGGGCATCTGCCCGGGCCCTCGGCGTTTTCACCGCTAGCGTGACCGGCCGTGCTCGCCTTTCTCGACTTCGCCAACGAATGGATCAAGGCCGGAGGGGTCGTCGCGCTGGGTCTGATCATCTTCGCCGAGTCGGGTCTGCTCATCGGCTTCTTCCTGCCCGGCGACTCGCTGCTGTTCTTCGCCGGGTTCCTGGCCTCGAGCGCGGCGGTCGAGCAGTTCGGCGAGCGCTACATGCCGGCCCTGTGGATCGTTGCCACGGTGTGCGCCATCGCAGCCATCGTCGGCGATCAGGTGGGCTACCTCATCGGCAACAAGATCGGCCCCAACCTGCTGCAGCGACCGAAGAGCCGCCTGTTCGACCCGGCTCACGTCGCCAAGGCCGAAGTGTTCTTCGCCAAGCACGGGGCGAAGACCATCGTGCTCGCCCGCTTCGTGCCGGTGGTGCGTACGTTCGTGCCCACCGTGGCCGGGGTCAGCAGCATGCACTACCGCACGTTCGTCACCTACAACATCATCGGCGGGGTGCTCTGGGGTGCGGGCATCACCACGCTCGGGTACTTCCTCGGCGAGATCGACGTCGTGAAGAACAACATCGAGATCGCCGCCATCGTCATCGTGGTCGTCAGCGTGCTGCCCATCGCTCTCGAGTACCTGAAGCACCGCCGCAGCAAGGCCACTGACGCACCGCACTGATCCGCTGGCTGCCTCAGTCGGGCGACGGCGCGACGAAATCGATCAGACGTTCCACCGAGCCCACCAACTCGGGCTCCAAATCCCTGAACGACTGCACCCGGTTGCGCAGGAACGGCCAGAAGCGGGCGGGGTCGGCGCCGAGCGCGGCGCAGATGCCCTCCTTCCACGGCGTGCCGCGCGGGACGACGGGCCAGGCATCGCGATCGATCACCCGCGGCCGCACGCCCTGCCACACGTCGACGAAGGGGTGGCCCGTCACCAGCACGTGCCGGTGTCGGCGGGCCACTTCGTCGGCGAGCCGCTGTTCCTTCGAACCGGGCACGAGGTGGTCGACGAGCACACCGAGCAGCCGCGTGGGCCCGGGCTCGAAGTCGTCGATCGCCTCGAGCAGGTGGTCGATGCCATGCATCGGCTCCACCACGATGCCCACCTCGCGCAGGTCGTCGCCCCACACGTGCTCGACGAGTTCGGCGTCGTGCTTGCCCTCCACCCAGATGCGGCTCGCCTGCGCCACCTTGGCAGGGGCCGGACGGGTGGAGGCGATGGATCCGCTCGCGGTGATGCGCTTCGATGCCACCTGGGCCGCCGCCTCGTTCGCCGGGCGCACCAGCGTGACCGGTCGGCCCTCGATGAGGAACCCTCCCGGCTTGTAGACGAAGTGGCGGTGGTTGCCGGACCTGTCGCGCAGGGTGACTGCCTGCACGCTGATCTTCACCACATCGCCGGTGAAGCCCGACGACCGGTCCTCCACCACCATGCCCACCCGCACCGGTACGAGCGGCCAGCGTGGGCGGGCCCGTTCCTGGTCGAACTCGTCGAGGATGTCGCGGGGCCCGCTCATCGCGCACCGTCGGCGTGCACGTGCCAGCGCGGCACCCGCCCCGGCGCGGCAGTGAGCACCTGGTCGACCGCCGTGCCGTCGTGACGGCGATACGGGGCGCGAAGACCACGGACATCGGTGGGCATGGCGAACGACGTTGGCAGGTACGGCGTGCCCCATACGTGCACCCGTTCGCCCGGACCCGTGACGTGCACGATGCCCTCGGTCAGTTCGATCCGGGCGTCGATCTCACCGTCCTGCCGGTAGCCGTCGGCACCCGTCGCCAACCCCTCGAGCGGGGTACCGGGCGCCGACGCGTACCACTCGACGTCGAAGGTCACCGGCACCGGTGTGCCGTACGCCCGGCGCCACGCCTCGGTGGGGTCGTCGAGCAGCACACCATGTGCCTCGTTGCCGAGGCTCCACTGCTGCATCGGCACATCGCACACATGGTCGGCCCACATCTCGGGTGGCTTGATCTCGAGGCCACCGCGAAGGCCGACACCGTTCAGCTCCTCGATGTACAGGTACGGCTCGTCGTCGCGCACCAGACCCGCCCAGTAGTCGAAACGAGTGCCGCGCAGCTCGAAGCCCACGAACAGGCCCACCGTGCCCATGCCTGCCACCTCACCGGCACCCCACCACCACCAGGCCTCGACGGCGCAGTCGGGGTGGCGCGCCTCATCGACTGCGTCGACCGACCGCACCGTCATGCAGGGGGCAGCGGCGAGTAGTACGCACCCTCGTCCTGCACACCTGCGTTGTCGCCCTCCATCATCGACACCATCTGGTACAGCATGGGGTCGATGTCGCGGGGCACGGTCCAGTCGAGTTCGTCGGCCACTCCGGCCTCGAGCGCGAACGGACGCAGGAAGCTGAAGTACACGTACGCACCGGCGCGGATCTTGTCGTCGCGGCTCATCGCGGCGATGTTGCGGTAGTGACGCGACTGGGCCTTGCGCACCGCGGCGATGAGCGGGTCGAGCGCCTCGTCGGGCACGGGCACCAGGTCGCCCGAGTCGGTGGTGAAGAGTCCGAACCCGACGAGGTGGTCGAGGTAGTCCTCCGGCGTGGTGTTGCTGGTACCGAAATCGGTGATGCGGTCGATGCTGACGCCGTCGAGCACCAACGCTGCGGTGAGGTACTGGTACGGCACCTCGGCCGCGACATCGCTCCACGGGAAGTCGCTGTGGCCCATCTGGTAGTAGTCGCGCACCAGCAACACCCGACCGTCGGGCAGGAGGTACGGCCCGCTGTCGCCCGTACCCACCCGCGTGTCGAAGTAGAGCAGGAACAGGTAGCCCACGAGGGTGGCGTTGAACCGCTTGATGCGCGCCCGCCGCTCGTCGTCGACCGCTTCCACGCCCGCCAGCAGCTCGGCGATCACGTCGCCGTCGTACGGCGTGACCGTGTTCGTGTCCCATGCCTGACGGGAGCCGTCGGCGCGGTAGGCGCGGGTGGCCCGCTCCCAGAAGTCGGCGATGGTGGCCAGGTCGGACACGTCGTTGGCTCGCACCGGGTCGACCATTTCGAGCACCTTGCGGCCCACGAGCGGCAGATTGGCGATGCTCCACAGGTGCACGGTGTTCACCCGGCACCCGGGACGTCGCGCCCGGCGACCGATCTCGTCGGCAGGCATCGCCTCGTCGATACGGCGCATCATGTCGGGATAGCGCAGCAGCGCTTCGATGCACGACACGATGATGTAGGCGCTGACCGGGATGAGCTTGCTCTCGAGCGAGGTGCGTTCCTCGGTGAGCGCACGCGAGATGTGCGAGTGGTAGTCGAGGAACTCGTCGACGTACTCGCGCCTCGCGGCGTGGTACGCGCTGGAGTCGCGGTCAACCACGGATGACCCCCTCGGCTCCGCTGCAGTCGAGTTCCACCTCGGTGCCGGCAGCAGGCTCGCCGGCCACGAACGAAGCGCCCATCACACACGGCACCTGGAACTCGCGGCTGACGATGCCGATGTGACTGCGCGGGGTTCCGCCGGTGCAGATGACGGCGGTGAGCTCGTGGTAGATCGGGGCGAGGAACGTGGCCCCGGCGTCGCGCACCAGCGCCACCACACCCTCGGCTCCGGTGTCCATCAACGCCAGCACGTCGTCGGGCGACTCGATCGCCAGGAAGCGGCCCCGCACGGGCGCCGCGTCGAACACCTTGGTTCCGCTACCGATCGTCTGCATGATCAGGCAGACTAGGCGGCAATGGTTCGCTATCTCAGCCTGGAATGGATCGAAGCCCTCACCGCCGCGGCGGCTGCCACGCCTGCACTCGGTCCGCTGGCGTCTGCCCACCCCATCGGCGTCACCCAGGTGGTCACCGCCGGCCCGGAGGGTGATGTGGTGTACCACCTGCAGGCCGGCGACGATGCCGTGGTGTTCGGCGCCGGCGCTGCGTTCCCCGAAGACGTGCGCATGGAGCAGGAGTGGGACACCGCCGTCGGCGTGGCCACCGGCACACTCGACGCCGAGCAGGCCTTCATCACGGGCCGCATCCGCCTCAGTGGCGACCAGATGAAGCTCATCGCTGCCCAACCGTTGTTCGGCGCACTCGATGCGGTGTTCACCGCCGTGCGCGCCGACACCGACTACCACTGATCGCAGCGAGCCGGTCGTGCCTGAGCTACCCGAGGTGCAGGCCCACGCCGAGCGGCTCACCGAGCAGCTCGCCGGCCGGGTGCTCGACCGCTTCGCGCCCATCACCTTCACCGCCCTGAAGACCGTCTCACCGCCGCCCGACGGGGCCTACGGCACCGCGCTGCAGCGGGTCGACCACCGTGGCAAATACCTGCTGCTGCGCTTCCCCACGCTCACGTTCGTGGTGCACCTGATGCAAGCGGGCCGCCTGGTGGTCGACGACAAGCAGGCGGCCAAGCCGCGCAACGGCCAGGCCCGGCTCGTGTTCACCGAGGGGCCGGCGTTGCTGCTCACCGAAGCCGGCCGCGAACGGCGGGCGGGCATCTGGTGCGTGGCCGACGACCCGCTGGTGCAGCCGCCACTCGACCGACTGGGCCCCGATGCGTTGGAGATGACGGTCGAACAACTCACCGCCGCCTTCGCCGAGCACAACCTGCGCGTGCACGGGTTCCTGCGCGACCAGCACCGCATCGCCGGGCTCGGGCGCATGCTGGCCAACGAGGTGTGCCACCGCGCCCGGCTGTCGCCCTTCGCCATGACCGGCAGCCTGGGGGCCGAGGGGGCCGAACGGGTGCACGCTGCGGTGCACGAGTGTGTGGCCGAGGCCCTGGTGCACGAACGTGCTCGCCCCGACATGAGCTCGACCGCCGAGCGGCCGGGGGCGGTGCACGGCCGGGTGGGCCAGCCGTGCCCGGTGTGTGCCGACACGGTGCGCTCGGTCAGCTACAGCAGCTACACCGTCGCCTACTGCCCCACCTGCCAGACCGGTGGCAAGGTGCTGGCCGACAACACCACCTCCCGCTTTCTGAAATAGCCCCTCGGGTACGCTCGGCGGCATGCCCATCCACCTGCGCGCCGAACCCTCCGACTACGCCCCGGCGGTGCTGGTGCCCGGCGACCCGAAGCGGGCTGCCTACATCGCCGAGCACCACTTCGACCCCGGCGCCCGCCTCGTGAACGACGAGCGCGGCATGCTCGGCTTCACCGGCACCTATCAGGGCAGGCCGATCAGCGTGCAGAGCGTGGGCATGGGAGGGGCCAGCGCCGCCATCTACTACACCGAGTTGGCGCAGTTCCTCGGGGCTCGTCGCATCATCCGGGTGGGCACCGCCGGTGGGCTGAAGCCGGGCCTGCGGATGGGCGACACCGTGGTGGCCATGAGCGCCACGGCCGACGACCCGATGGTGGGCATCCTCACCGACGGCGAGGCCCACGCCCCCACAGCCGACTGGCGTCTGGTCGAGTTGTCGGCCCGCCTCGCGCGCGACAAGGGCGCCACCGTGCATGTCGGCCCCATCGTCACCAGCGCCATCTTCTACGACCGCCGCGAGGGCATCATGCAGCGCTGGCGCGAGCGCGGCCACGTGGCCGTCGAGATGGAGGCCGCGGTGCTCTACACCCTCGCCGCCATCCACGGCTTCGAGGCACTGGCGCTGATGACGGTGAGCGACCTCATCGCCAGCGAAACCGAGACCGAGCGCATCAGCGACGAGGAGCTCCGCGCCGGTGTCGACCGGATGATGACCGTGGCGTGCGAGGTGGCCGTCGCCGACCTGTGAGTGCTGCGACTCGGGTCAGATGAGGCCGAGGTCGGACACGGCCTGGCGCTCGTCGGCCAACTCGGCCGTTGACGCGTCGATCTTGCCGCGCGAGTAGTCGTCGATGTCGAGACCCTGCACGATGGAGTACTCGCCACCCGAGCAGGTGCACGGGAAGCTGGAGATGAGGCCCTCGGGCACACCGTACGAACCGTCGCTCGGCACAGCCATGCTCACCCAGTCGCCCTCGGCGGTGCCGAGCGCCCACGAGCGGATGTGGTCGACCGCAGCGTTGGCGGCCGACGCGGCCGACGATGCACCGCGCGCTTCGATGATGGCCGCACCGCGCTTGGCGACGGTGGGGATGTAGGTGCCGTCGACCCAGGCGTGGTCGTTCACCAACTGGTAGGCGTTCTGGCCCTTCACCTTCGCGTGGAACAGGTCGGGGTACTGGGTGACCGAGTGGTTGCCCCAGATGGTCATGTTGGTGATGTCGGTGACCGCAGCGCCGGTGCGCTGCGCCAACTGGCTGACCGCGCGGTTGTGGTCGAGACGGGTCATGGCGGTGAAGCGACGTGGGTCGAGGTCGGGCGCGTTCTGCTGGGCGATGAGCGCGTTGGTGTTGGCCGGGTTGCCCACGACGAGGATCTTCACGTCCTTCTTCGCGTTGGCGCTGAGCGCCTGGCCCTGGGGCTTGAAGATGCCACCGTTGGCGCTGAGCAGGTCGCTGCGCTCCATGCCGGCCTTGCGCGGCATGGCGCCCACGAGCAGGGCCACATCGGCGTCGCCGAACGCCACACTGGCGTCGTCGGTGCACACCACACCGGCGAGCAGCGGGAAGGCACAGTCGTCGAGTTCCATCTTCACGCCCTCGAGCGCCTTCAGCGCCGGGGTGATCTCGAGCAACTGGAGGATGACGGGCGTGTCGGGCCCGAGCATCGAACCCGAAGCGATACGGAACAGGAGGCTGTAGCCGATCTGGCCGGCTGCGCCGGTGACGGCAACACGTACGGGGGAGGTCATGACTGCGAGCGTATGCCCTGGCAGCGCCGCGCGAGAAGCCAGTGGAGCGACGGATCCTGGCCGGTCAACCGACCGGTTGGATGAGGTCGTTGCGGCCGATCATCCCGAAGATGTAGTTGGCGTAGGTCTGCTTGGCGTCGGGTGTGCCGAGATGGACGCCGTCGCCCGAGATACCCGGGATCTGCCCTGACGAGACCAGCCCGTCCCAGTCGAGCACATCGACGTTCGGGTACCTGCCCTTCAGCGACCAGATGCGCTGGTTGTTGCCCTCGATCCAGTTCCGGCTGGCGTGCACCGTGAGGAAGATCACCTTCGGGTGCTCGGCCGCAGGGAGGTACGACATGATCTCGTCGTACACCACGTCCTCGACCGGCCCGTTGGTGCCCACCTGGACGACCACGACCTCGCCGAGTTGCCCGCTGGCCTTCAGTTGACCGATCACTCGCGCCGTGGCATTGCCCTGCCGGCTCTCGGCGGCGTTCACCACGAAGCCACCGGCCTGCAACTGTCCCGCGGCGCCGAGCATCACCGATTCGCCGATGGCGGTGGGTGGCGGCGGGGCGGGCGGCAGCGTGGTGGGTGGCTCGGTGGGCGGCGTGGTGGGCGCCGTGGTGGCCCCCGGCACCGTGGTGTCGCCGCCGAGGGCGGGGTCGACGGTGGTGGGAGCACTGGTCTCGACCGGCACCAGCGTGGTGCTGGCAGCCGCAGCGATGGCCTCGCGGCCCGCCTCGCTGGCGCACTCGACCTCGCCCACACACTGGTTCGGCGCCAGGGCCACGCTCACTCCGGCGGCACCCACGAGCACCGCCACCACCGCGCCCACGACGACCAGGCGCCTGCGGGCCTCGGCCTGCGCCGCACTGCGCGGGCGGTACTCGCGACGCATCCACCGCCCGATCGCACCCTTGCGCACCGGCATCTCGACGAGGCGGTAGCTGAGTTCGGTGATCGGCACCGTGATGATCATCGCCAGCACGAACTGGCCGAGGCTCATCTTCACGCCCGCCTGTTCGCGGATGATCTGGTAGATCGGCCAGTGGAACAGGTACAGGCCGTAGCTGCGGGTGCCCACCCACGACAACACCGGGTTGCCGAGCAGCCGCCCGGTGACGGCCCCGCGGTGGGTGACCGCGGTGATGATCATCACCGTGGCCAGTCCGGCGAGGAAGAGCCCACCGCGGAACAGCCACGGGTCGAACTGCGAACCGGTGAGGCTGTTCTCGGCCGGATCGGCGAGGTGCACCCACCACATCAGCATCGCCAGCACCACGAACCCGCCGAGGGCGAGCAGGTCGAGCTGGCGACCCTTGTCGCGCATCGGCCCGCGCATCACCGCCACCGGCCGCCACACCATGGCGAGCGCAGCGCCCAGCAGCAACCCACCGGCGCGGGTGACGGTGCTGAGGTAGAGGGTGTCGTTGATGCTGATGCAGCGCCCGGCGATGCTCCAGTAGCCGTTCATCGTGTCGGGGGTGCACACCGAGTCGATGTCGCCCGGCACGAACAGCACGGCGATGACCACGTTGATGAACACGGCGATGCCGAACAACCACAGCGCCACGCGGGGCAGGTGCGCCCGCCCCCGTCGGAGGATGGCCACCATCACCAACGGCCACACGAGGTAGAACTGCTCCTCCACGGCGAGCGACCACAGGTGGCGCAGCGGGGCGAAGGCCTCGCTGGCCGTGTAGCCGGCACCCACCCAGATCTGGAACCAGTTGCTCACGTACGTGATACCTGCGATCACATCGCCCCGCACGCGGCCCTGGGCCTGCCGGAAGAACACGGCCAGGTACACGATCACCAGCGCCAGCATCAGGTACAGACCGGGCAGCAGGCGGCGGAAGCGGCGAATCCAGAACGCCTTCAGGTCGATGCCGTCATCGCGCTCGTGCTCGGCCACGAGCAGCAGCGTGATGAGGTAGCCGGAGATGACGAAGAACACCTCGACGCCGAGGAATCCGCCGTGCAGCCACCCGCTGTTGGCGTGGTACACCATCACCGCAACGACCGCCAGAGCCCGCATGCCGTCGAGGCCGGGCAGATGGGGTACGCGACTGATGTTCAGACGCGACGGATGAGACGACGACCGATCGGACATTCGGTTCACCAGTATGTCAGTACCCGGGTGCCGCGGCTCGTCGGCGACCGGCTGCCCGACAACGGATCACAGCTGGAGCGACTTGACCTCGAGGAACTCCTCGAGCCCGAATGTGCCCGCCTCACGGCCGAGACCGCTCTGCTTGTAGCCGCCGAACGGGGCCATCACGTTGAAGGCGCCACCGTTCACCTCCACCTGGCCGGCCCGGATGCGGCGGGCCACCTGCTTGGCCCGCTCGGGGTCGCCGCTCCACACCCCGCCGGCGAGGCCGTAGATGGTGTCGTTGGCGATGCGGATGGCCTCGTCCTCGGTGTCGTAGGGGATGATCGACAGCACCGGGCCGAAGATCTCCTCGCGGGCGATGGTCATGT
>JBIIDH010000196.1:0-3287 GCA_044238435.1 Ilumatobacteraceae bacterium
CGCGTCGCTGGCGCAGGTCGTCGAGCTTGGCGGCCAACACGTCGTGGCCGGTGTTCGGGCTGGTCGAATCACTCACGAGGGGCAACGCTACCCCTCGGGCCGTGGGGGTCGCCTATCCGTGGCGGCCTGCGGATGGCGGCTCGGCTGGCATGCTTGCAACGTGAACTTGCCGCTCACCCCACCGCTGGCACCGATGCTGGCCAAGGCTGCGGATCGCATCCCCGTGGGCGAGGGCTGGCACTACGAACCGAAGTGGGACGGGTTCCGCTGCATCGTGTTCCGCGACGGGCCCGACATCGAACTGACCAGCCGCAACGAGCGGCCGTTCACCCGCTACTTCCCCGAGTTGATCGCGCCACTGCTGGCCGCCCTGCCCGAGCGGTGCGTGGTCGACGGCGAGATCGTCATCCCTCACGGCGGTGGCCGCGGCCTCGACTTCGACGCGCTGCTGCAGCGCATCCACCCGGCCGCGTCGCGGGTGCAGCGCCTCTCGGTCGAGACCCCGGCGTCGTTCGTCGCCTTCGACCTGCTGGCACTGGGCGACGAGTCGCTGCTCGACCGGCCGCTGGCCGAACGTGCCGCGGCGCTCGACCGAGCGCTGGCGAGTGCCCATGGGCCGGTGCACCGCTGCCCCGTCACCCACGACCACACCGTGGCCGAGCAGTGGTTCACCGAGTTCGAGGGCGCCGGCCTCGACGGCGTGGTGGCCAAGCGGCTGGCCGACCCGTACACCCCCGACAAGCGCACCATGGTGAAGGTGAAGCACCTCCGCACCGCCGAGTGCGCGCTGGCCGGGTACCGCATCCACAAAGACGGGCTCGGGGTGGGGTCGATGCTGCTGGGCCTGCACGACGCCGACGGCCGGCTGCACCATGTGGGTGTGGCGGCGGCGTTCACCGCCAAGCGCCGCGCCGAACTGCTGGCCGAACTGGCACCGCTCACCGATGGCGCGCTGCACGATCATCCGTGGCGCGACTGGGCGATGGCCGAGGCGCACGAAGCGGCCCGCCTGCCGGGCGCGCAGAGCCGGTGGAGTGCCGGCAAGGACCTGTCGTGGGTGCCGCTGCGCGTCGAGCGGGTGGTGGAGGTGACGTTCGGTCAGCTGCAGAGCGGTCGGTTCCGTCACGGGGTGCAGTTCGTCCGCTGGCGACCCGACCGGCTGCCCGCCAGCTGCACCTACGACCAGCTCGACGTAGCCACGGCCCGCCCGTTCGACGACATCGTCCGCCGTACCTGACCGCAGAGGCGGGCCGGGGCGCGGCTACGTGCCGAGCAGGGTGAAGCGCTTCTGGGCGGTCTTCTCGCCGGTGGGCGTGGTGGCCTTGATGGCCAACGTCCACACGCCGGGGGCCTCGAGCGGTACACCCTCAGCCACGTCGAGCACGGCCACACCGGCGCCCGCCAACTCGGCCGGCACGGTGAGCAGCACGGTGGGCGCGGTGGTCTCGGCGGGCGGAATGAACGTGACCGTGAAGTTGCTCAGCCCGGTAGCGGGTGAGTCGACCTCGATGCGCACCCCGTTGCGGCCCACCACACCGGTGAGGCGCACCGTCACGTCGAGGTCGTCGGCCACCATCGGCGCCGAGTAGCCGTACTGGCCCACCGGGGCGGCCTCGACCAGGTTGGGCGGGGTGAACGACAGCAGCCACGAGGTGATGGCCAGCACCACCACACCGGCGACCGCCTCGATGCCGGTGGCGCGTCGCAACCTGCCGGCCAGCGGGGCGCTGAGCGAGTCGACCTTGCGCAGTTGGGCATTCACGAACTGGCGCGTGGCGAGGCCCACGAACACCATGGCGCCGACGGCTACGGCCTTCAGCAACAGCACCCGCCCGTGTCCGGTGTCGAACAGCGCACCGCGGTCGAGGCGGAAGGTCTGCACGGCGCCGGTGACGACGGTGACCAGCAGGGCCGGGGTGGAGATGCGACTGAAGCCGCGCACCGCGTGCACCAGATCGTCGTCGCCGGGGCCGGCCAGCACCACCCGGGTGAGCAGAGCCAGGCCGCCGAACCACACGGCCATGGCCAACGCGTGGCCGATGCCCATGATGACGCCCACCGCAGCGAGGTCGCCCCCGGTGCGGGTGAAACCCAACGTGGCCACGGCCAGCAACGGTGCTGCCAGTGCGGGCAGTTGGGTCGACTGGTCGATGCAGCGCTCGGGGCGCATCACCACCCAGACGCAGCCTGCGGTGAGCAACACTCGGGCGATGGCGGCGATGCCCGATGCGCTGTCGAGATCGGTCCAGGCCAGCGGGCTGAGCGACGCGCCGACCGATTTCCCGGTGACGTTGGCCGTGAGGAACACCGCGGTGAGCACCGAGCCCACCAGCGACACGATCCACGCCGTGCGCAAGAAGCGCACCGTGAGGATGTACTCCACTCCTTCGGGCCAGGCGGTGGCGATGAGCACGAGCGAGCCGAAAAGCACAGCGAGCCCGATGTTGGTGACCAGACGGGCCAGGCCGAGGGGCCCGCCGCTGCCGCCCGTGCTGTCGTCGGTGCCGTCGCCGGTGCCGTCGCCGGTGCTGCCCGGTGCGACCGTGGTGGCCACGGCTCCGGCGACGGTGGTGGCAGTGGGGTCGATGGTGGTGTTGGGGTCGACCGTGACGGCGGGGTCGAGCGTGGTGACGGCAGCGACCGAGTCGGAGGTGATGGTGAACTTCACCGAGAACTGACCGTTGGGTGAACCGTCGGGAGCGCTGACCGCCACGGCAGCGCTGCAGGTTCCCTTCGGCATCGGGTTGGGTACCGGCACCGTGATGGTGAGCCCGTCGGGCCCGACGGTGGTCTGCCCCACGCTGAACGGGGCGCCCTCGCAGGTGACCGCCACGCTGTTGGTGCCGCCGAGTGGTTCGGAGAAGGTGAACACCATCGACGTCGGCGAGGCGGCCAGGCTTTCGTTGTCGGCCGGGTTGGAACTGACCAGGCTGTTCTCCGCGAAGGCGGTGGGCGCCGCAAAGGCGCCGGCGCTCAGGAATGCAGCAGCGACGACGAGTGCTCGGCGAACGATGCGGCGCACCCGGGCGCGAGAGGCGAGGTCGGTTCCACTCATGACAGTGGACCAACGCTACCCAACCAGGCGACCCCTGCCGACGCTGGGGCGATGTGCGGACGGCATCGTCGGCGGGCGCCCCGTCGCGCACCTCCTGAGTAGGCTCCACAGCGATGGCCACCCAAGCGCTCTACCGCCGCTACCGCCCGCGCCGCTTCAGCGAGATGCGCGGGCAGGAGCACGTCGTGCGGGCCCTGCGCAACGCCGTCATCCACCATCGCGAGGGCCAGGC
>JBIIDH010000024.1:0-36054 GCA_044238435.1 Ilumatobacteraceae bacterium
GATCGCGACCCCTTCGACGACCGTGTTCCTCGAGGTGTTGAGTTGTCGCTCGACGAAGCGTTCCGAGTGTTGGAGGCCATCGAGGATGCCCGTCTGGCGTTACGGGAACGCGGCGCAGCCCCCGGGCTGCAGGACGAGCTCGCCACGGTGATCCGGATGCTCCACGGTAAGTTGGGCTTCGACGAAGGGGGTGTGCAATGAGCGAGCATGAGGTGCTTCTCCCGGCCGAAGCCGCGCAGCGGCTGGGAGTCCCGACTCGCGTGGTCGTGCAGGCGATGTACGAGAAGCGGCTTCCGAGGGTCAGGCTCGAAGACGGCACGCTCGGCATTCCTGCAGACGCGCTCGACTCTTTCCAGGTTCAGACCGCATAGCGAAGAGCTGCTGATCGGGGCGGTTGACGTATGGTGATGCGTGACTATGATTCTGGTCATGTCTGACGTGCTGCCGCTCGCCGAAGTGAAGGCCAAGTTCTCCGAGATGGTCGACCGCGTGGAACAGCAACACGATCGCATCACCGTCACCCGCAACGGCCGGCCTGCGGCGGTGCTGATGAGTGCCGACGACCTGGCAGCACTCGAGGACACCCTCGAGTTGCTTTCGGATCCTGCGGCCATGGCCGACATCGAGCAAGCTCGCCGCGACGTCGTGGCAGGCAACACGGTCTCGGCCGACGAGATCCGAGCGAAGTACTTGCACGAGTGAGCTCTCCCCTGTGGGCGCTGCGAGTCGCAGCCTCCGCGGAACGGCAACTCGCTCGGCTTCCCGAGCGTGTCGCCGCCGCGGTCGTGGAGTTCATGGTCGGTCCGATGTGTGAGAACCCACGCCGAGTTGGCCACCCGCTGCAACGCGAGCTCGCAGGACTGTGGTCGGCGAGACGCGGCGCGTATCGCGTCGTCTACGAGATCGATGATGAAGCAACGACGGTCACCGTCCTTCGAATCGATCATCGGTCCGACGTCTACCGGCCCCGGTAGCACCTCGCCAGAGCTGCTGCTCGGTATGGGTCGACAGGTCAGCCCTGAGTGGGCATGAAGTGCCTCCTCACGATCTCCCCTCTGACACACCGAGTCCGGCATCGAACTCCATCCACCACCGAGGCCTAGAGCCCGGGCCGCCACCGGCGGGCGTTCGGCGAGATCAGACGATCTCGTGTCCTGCGGCGCGCAACCGTCCGGCCAGATGGGTGATGTGGGGCGGCCCCACCTCGCAGCAGCCCCCCACGATCGTCGCCCCCATGTCGACCCAGGCCAGTGCGAAATCGCCGTACTTCTCGGGCGTCAGGTCCTCGCGATGGGTCAGTTCCTTGACCGTCGGTGCGTCCTTCAGGTAATTGTCGCTGATGTGCGTGAACCCGTTGGCGTAGGCCCCGAACGGCAGGCCCAGCCCGCGAAGCTCTCCCAGGGCCGCCGCCATCGCCTCGGGAACCGAGCAATTGGCCAGCACCGCCGTCACGGGATACCGCGCGACTACCCCGGCCAGATCCGCGACAGGCTCGCCGGAGCGCAGCTTCGTGCCGTCCTGATCATCGACTGAAACCGACACCCAGACCGGCTTGCCCGACACCTGCGCTCCCTGTGCCACAGCCTCGGCCATCGCCAAGGAAGCCATCGTCTCGCACAGGATCATGTCGACATGCGGCCCCAGGATCCGCGCCACCTCGGCGTACTTCGGCGCGGCGACCTCTACCGGTTCGGCCAGATCGGGTCGGTAGCTCGCCTTCAGCGGCCCGATCGACCCTGCGATCCGTGCCACCCGCGTGCCGCGTGCCTCATGCGCTTCGACCAACGCCCGCAAGTGAAGCGCGTGGAACAGGTGGTCCAGATCGAACCGCTCCAACCGGTCGTGGTGGGTGGCATAGGTGTTGGTCGTCGCCACCGTTGCGCCTGCGGCGAAGTAGTCCTCATGAATCGCCCGCACCATCCCGGGATGATCGATCATCACCCGTGTCGCCCACAGCGACGTCGGCTCGTCGCCCGAGCGCGCCACGAGCTCTTGCCCCATGCCTCCGTCCAGAAGCGTGATCTTCGTCATCGTCGTCTCCCTCTGCGCGCTGCTGCGGCGCGACCTGCACGGCCGGGGCCTCGCTCCTCGTGTGGCGAGCCTTCCAGACCGTACTCATCGCCCTCCACCGCAACGAAGAGACGCGACGCCATCCGTTCCCTGGAACGGCCCCGCGCTCTAAGGTCGAGCAATGCGAGCGGTGGTGCCCGAAGACGGCGCGGTGGTGGTCGTCGACATCGACACGCCGCCGGCCGGCCCCACCCGGGTGCGGGTTGCCGAGGCGGGCATCTGCGGCAGCGATCACCACATGGTGGCTGCCGGGCTGCGCGGGTTCGCGCTGGGGCACGAGTTCGGCGGCTATCTACCCGACGGCCGGTTGGTGGCGGTTCGCCCGACGGGCGAGTGCGGCACCTGCGTGCCCTGCACCACCGGTGTGCAGAACGGGTGCCGTCTCAGTTGGAGCACCGCCTACGGCGTGGCCGTGAACGGTGGCCTGGCCGAGTTCGTCGACGTCGACCCGCAGCGGGTGTACCCCATGGCGGCCGGTGCCCGCGAGACCGACGCGGCGCTGGTGGAGCCGCTGGCCATCGCCTGGCACGGTGTGCGTCGGGCGACGGTGCAGCCGGGCAGCACCGCGCTGGTGGTGGGCGCCGGGTCGATCGGGTTGCTCACCGTCGTCGCCTTGCGGGCCCGGGGTGTGGACGCCCACATCGTCGCCCGCCACCCGCACCAGATCGCTGCCGCCGAGGCCCTGGGCGCGCACGTGGTCGATCGCCCCGTCGACTCCGCGTACCCGGTGGTGTTCGACGCGGTGTGCACCCAGCAGACCGTCGACGCCTGCTTCGCCGCGGCGCAGCCCGGTGGCACGGTGCTCGAGTTCGGCATGATCTGGGGACCGGTGCACCTGAGCAACACGATGCTGTTCAAAGAGGTGGCCCTGGTGCCGGCGATGGGCTACTCGCACGCCGACGACCACGACGACTTCCGCGAAGCCGCCGACCAGCTGGCCGCCGACCACTCGGTGGCCGACACGCTGGTGACCCACACGTTCTCGCTCGACGATGCGGCCGAGGCGTTCCGGGTGTCGGCCGACCGGGCGAGCGGCGCCATCAAGGTGCACCTGCGGCCGTGAGCCATGGGGCGCTGACGCTCACCCCGCTGCACCCCGACTTCGGGGTGGAGGTACACGACGTCGACATGCGCGAGGTCACGCCCACGCACCTCTACCCGGCACTGCGCGCCGCGTTCGAGGAGCACTCGCTGCTGCTGTTCCGCGGGCAGTCGCTCGACGATGCGGCGCACCTGCGCTTCGGCGCGCTGTTCGGCCCGGTGGAGGACCGCTCGTACGGGGCGATGGGCGACACGCCGCGCATGGCCAACGTGAGCAACCTGCGCGACGACGGCTCGGTGGCCCCGCCCGACGATCTGCTGACCCTCGACCTGATGGGCAACCAGCTGTGGCACACCGACAGCATCTTCCTGCCGGTGCCCGCCTTGGCCAACGTGCTGGCCGCCCGCGTGCTCAGCAGCTCCGGCGGCGAGACGCAGCTGTGCTCCACCCGTGCCGCCTGGCGCGACGTGCCCGATGAACTCCGTACCCGAGTGGACGGTGCGGTGTTCCGGCATCGGTTGGCGCACTCGCGCCGCGACCTGTCGCCGGTACTGGTCGAGCGGCACAGGGCGCGCTTCCCCGACCAGGCCTGGAAATCGGTGTGGGTGAACCCGGTGAACGGCCTGGGCGCGCTGTACCTGGCGTCGCACACCTTCGGGGTCGACGGCCTGCCCGACGACGAGGCGCAGCAACTCGTCGACGACCTGATCGGGTTCTGCACCCGGCCCGAGCGTGTGTACACCCACCGCTGGCTGCCCGGCGATGTGCTGGTGTGGGACGAGCGGGCCACGCTGCACCGCGGCCGCCCGTGGCCGTACGACGAGGAGCGCACCCTGGCCAGCATCTGCGTGTCGGTGAGCGATGCCGACGGCGTCGACAGCGTGCGCGTGGGCCCCGCCGAGTAATCAGGGCCGACCAGCCTGGGCCGGCGGCTCAGCCGATGCGGCCCAACAGTGTGGTGGCGATGCGGGTGCCGTGCGTGTCCTGCAGGAAGTGGCGTGCGTCGGCGAAGCCGTCGTAGGTGGCGTGCGGGATCATCGCCGCCCACGCCCGGCCCCAGGCCTCGGTGAACACGGTGTCGGCCTCGCCCCAGATGAAGTGCACCGGCAAGGTGGTGGCGTTGACGATGGCGAAGTGCTGCGCTTGCGCGGCGGCGTTGCCGGCCACCGGATCGTGGTGCGGGATGCTCATCGGGAACCGGCGCGGCCCGGCGACACCCGGCTTGCCGAGGCCCGCGAACGGGGCGTCGTAGGCGCGCTGCACCACGCCAGCGGCGCCGGTGTACTCGGGCGTGCCGCCGCTGATGGCGACGAAGATCGAGTCCTGCGGGGCGATGCGGTCGGTGGCCATCGCCATCAATCCGCCGAGTGTGAACGTGTCGGGGATCGACGCCTCGAACAGGCCCCCCGGCACCCACTGCGAGATCCACTGCTGGATGCCCGGTGAGTACTCGTAGCCGTCGTGGTGCAACCAGGTGTTCATGATGACCAGCCGCACGAAGCGCTCGGGCATCGTGGCGTACTGGGCCAGGCCGGTGGGGCCGCCCCAGTCCTGCACCATCAACGTGACGTCACGCAGGTCGAGGGCTTCGATGAAGCGGGTGAGGTTCGCCGTGTGGCGGGCGATGGAGTACCACGACTCGTCGGTCACCTTGTCGGAGCGGCCGAACCCGATGTGGTCGACTGCGATGCATCGCCACCCGGCCGCAGCCATGGTGGCGATGACGTCGCGGTACAGGTACGCCCAGGTGGGCATGCCGTGCACCATCAACAGCAGCGGGCCGTCGGCCGGGCCGACATCGACGTAGTGCATCCGCAGGCCGTTGATCTCGACGTAGCGGGGAGGATGGGGGAAGTCCTCCAGTTGCTCGAAGTTGCTGTCGGGGGTGCGCACGGTGGGCGGGACGGTCATGGCGAAGATTATGGCAGATGCTCCGCCACAACCTGTGAGGCAAGGTCAGTCCTGGCCCTGATCGCCGTGGTGATGGCCGCCGTCGGCATCCATCTGATGACTGTCGCCGCGGCCGCCGCGGCCGTGTCCGCCGTCGCCGAGCAGCGCCATCGCGCCGGCGCCACCGGCGACGCCGAGCAGTGCTGCCACTGCGGCCACGGCGGCGAGGCGACCGATGCGCCGCTTCGGCTTGTCGGTGGCTTCGACGATCTCGGGAAGTTCGAGGTTCTCGGTCTGCTCGTTTTGCTCGTTCGGTTCGTTCTGCTCGTTCATCGCTGCTCCTGTTCGTGGGGGTCGACAGGCAGTGTGCGGCTGGGTCGTGAACGAGATGCTGGAGCGGCGTGAGAGCCAGGTGAGAACCAGAGGCTCAGACGCCGAGCAGGCGGCGGCCGTTGCCCGCGTAGAACAGGTCTTTGTGCGCCGCCGCGGTCTGGGTCATCGAGGCCTCGAAGCGACGGATGGGGTCGTCGGTGCCCTCGTGGTGCGGGTAGTCGGACGAGAAGGCCACGCAGGCCGGGTCGCTCTGTTCGATCACCCACCCCACGTCTTCACCGGCGAAGGGCGACACCACCACCTGGCGACGCACGTACTCCGACGGCCGCACGGTGAGGTGGCTGAGATTCTGGATGCGGCGGAACGAACGGTGCGCCGTGTCGATCATGTGCAGGAACGACGGCAGCCACGACACGCCGAGTTCGGTGATGCCCACGCGCAGGCGGGGGAAGCGCTCGAACACACCGTCGAACACGAGCGAGCCCAGGAACAGTTCGGCCGGGTAGCCGATGGCGGTGAACGACAGCGCGTCGCCGGGTGCGTCGGAGCGTACATGCCCCATCTCGCGGCCGTTGTTCAGCACCGCCCGCGGCACCGGCCTGTAGCCGCCATCAGCGCCCACGTGCAGCACGGCCGGACGATCGGCCTCGACCATCGCCGCCCACACCGGGTAGAAGTCGGGGTGCGAGAACGCCAGCTCGCCACGCCGGGGGACCGAGTCGACCAGGAAGGCGCCCACACCCTGCTCGGCGAGTTCGTGCACCATCGCCACCGCCACCTCGGGCCCGAGATGGAACGGCACATACCCCGTGGCCGACAGTCGCGGGTCGGTGCAGAAGTCGGCGAGGCCCCGGTTCATGGCCCGGATGGCCTCGACCTGCTGGTCGGCGGGGCAGGCGAGCACCTGCGGGAAGCTGGCCGTGGGGAACACCACCTGCAGGTCGAACCCCAGCCGGTCGAGCGCCACGGTTCGCTCGGCGCGGTCCCAGCCGCCGAGCGACATCCACCCCTTGCGCTCCATCGTCATGTAGTCGGCCGTCGCCCGTTCGCGCTCGGCCTCGTCGGTGCTGCGGTGCAGCAGGGCGCGCTGGGCGGCATCGAGCAGGTCGGCCAGGTCGTGGTCGCCGAGGTGCTCGTCGGGCAGCACCTCGCGCACCGCTGCCGGCGCGTACGACGCCAGCCACCCGGTGGGCTCCATGATGTGGGCATCGACGTCGATGATGCGACGACCGGCCGCATACGTGGTGGGCCCGGTGGTCTGCGCAGCGACGGTCACGACGCGGATGTTAGCGACGTCGACGGCGCGGCGAGTCGGCGGCCGTGAGCAGCTCGCCCAGTTCGCCCAGCGCGGCCAGATCGTGCACGTCGTGATCGAGCAGCGGCACGGTGCGCACCGTCGCATCGCCGGCCAACGCCACCAGCGTGTTCATCTCGGTCCGCTCGGCCTCGGCGAGCGCGAGCAGGTCGAGGTGGTACGCCACCTGCTCGGCCAGAGGGCCGTCGAGATCGCCACCCTGGAAGGCATCGACCAGCTCGTCGGACAACGGTGGCGGCAGTGGGTGGAGCAGGTTCACCACCACACCGCCGAGGTGGAAGCCACCGTCGTGCAGCGCGGTGGCGAGGAACGATGCCTCATCGATGGCCTCGGCACGCGGGCTCGACACCAGCACGAACGCCGTGGTGTCGGCGCGCAGTTCGGCGGCCATCTCGGCGGCGCGGGTGCGCAGGCCGTCCTCCATGCCCGACAGCGAGCGGAAGAACTCGATCGTGTCCTCCACGATGGCCGGACCGGCCAGCCGCTTCACGGTCCACAGGAATGCACTGGTGGCGGCGTGCGTGACCTTGGCGAAGGAACGGGTGGGCAGGGTGAGGGTGCGGTAGACGGGGTTCGAGAGGAACCGCACCAACCGGTCGGGTGCCTCGAGCACATCGATGGCGTGGCGCGACGGCGGTGTGTCGATGACCACGAGGTCGTAGTCGCCGCTGTGGTGCAGTTGGTGCAACCGCTCGATGGCCATGTATTCCTGCGCGCCCGACAACGAGCCGGCGATGCTGCGGTACACGCGGTTGTTGAGGATGCGTTCGGCTGCGTCGCCGGCGTTGTCGCGGATCAGTTCGTCGAACGTGCGCTCGGCGTCGAGCATGAGCGCCGAGAACGACCCCGGCCCATCGACGGCGCCGGCGACCAGGTGCGGTTCGTTCGATGCCGCGGCATCGACGCCGAGGGCGTCGGCGAGGCGGCGGGCCGGGTCGATGGTGACCACGACCACGCGCCTGCCGGCGCGGGCCGCGGCCAGTCCAAGCGCAGCGGCGGTGGTGGTCTTGCCCACACCGCCGGGGCCGCACGTCACGAGCAGATCGGCCTCGAGCACCTCGGCCAACCCGACCGACGGCGCGGCAGGGGCGGTCACTGTGCCACCACCGGGGGCAGGGCCAGCGCATCGGCCAGCGTGTCGAGGTGCGCCGAGGTGAGGCGCGGGGTAGCCAGCCGGGGGAGCGCGATGCGCGGCAGCGGCAGATCGGTGTCGAGCCGTGCCAACTGCTCGCGCTGTACGGCCAGACGCGCCGCACCGAAGCCGCTCGACTCGGCGAGTGCGGCGCGGTCGGCCGCCGACAGCGTGGCGCCGCTGCGCTTGGCGGCAGCTGCCGGGGTGAGCGCCAAGGCGGGCCGGTCGGGCCAGCAGGCGTTCACCACCAGCGGTGCCAGTGCCAGGCCGAGGTCTTCTTCCACCTCGTAGGCCAACTCGATCACCTCGTTTACCGGGGTCTCCTCGGCCAGGGTGACGAGCAGCGCCTGGGCGCGGGTCGAGTCGGCCAGCATGGCCGCCACCTCGTCGGCCTGATCGCGCACCGGCCCGCTGGCCACCACCTGCTGCAGGGCCCGGGCCGAACGGATGAACGGTGCGGCGTGCCCGGCTGGCGGTGCCTCGACCACGATGAGGTCGGCCGCCTTCGTGCGCTCGAGCTCTTTGATCTTGCCGAGCACCAGCAGGTGTTCGAGGCCGGGCGTGGAGCCGGCCACCATGTCGAGCGAGGCCGCCGAGGCGGCGCGCCGCACCAGTCCGGCCACGCCCTTCAGTTCGAGGTAGTCGCCGAAGGCCTGTTCGGGTGGCACTGTGCGACCGCGCACGCGTCCCTTGCCGCGCAGGCTGCGCAGCACCTGCTCGTCGGGTGTGAGCGGCGGCCCACCGAGCAGGGGCCCCAGCCCGGGCTTGCCGTCGACCGCCACCAGCAACACGTCGGCGCCGTCGCGCGCAGCCAACAGTGCGGCAGCGGCAGCGACGGTGCTGGAGCCGACACCGCCCTTGCCGGCCACGATGAGCACACGCGCCTCGCCGAGCCAGGTGGGTTCCACCCGCGGGAGGGTATCGGCAGCGTGCGGCACCTCGTCAGTGACCCTTGGCCCGACGCGTGCCTGGTTGGCGGGGTCGGTCGCTGAACTGGCGGCCGTCGAAGTAGCCGGGGTTCGTATCGGGCCGGCCGCGCCGACTGGTCCAGCGCCATGTGAGTGAGATGCGCGGATTCGGGGTGTCGGCGGCGGGCACCCCGTGCAGCCATGTGCGCTGACAGGTGCCGCCCATCACCAGCAGGTCGCCCTCGCCGGGCAGCAGCACGATGTCGTCGGGGCCGCTGCCGGCGGGCACTCGTTCCGGCACCCCGGGCAGCGGCACCTCGGCCAGCGGTGCCCGGGGCCGGAAGACGAACGGTCGGCGTTGGCCCAGCACCACGATGGCGATGAGGGTGTCGTCGAGCCAGCGCATCTCGCGGTCGCTGTGCAGGCCCTGGAAGTCGTCGCCCGTGCGGTAGAGGATGGCGGCCACCCCGTCGAGCGGCCGCCGGTAGGTGGCGTTCAGGTGCAGGTCGGTCTGGCGCAGCATGGGCAGCGCATCGGCCCGCAGTCCGGCCATCAGGCGCTTCTCGGGCACGTAGCGGTCGTAGCGGAGCACCTCCGACTGGGCCCACGGGGTGCCGGCGTGGACTGTGTCGAAGACCGCAGCGGGATCCTTCACGAAGCCGTCGACCACCTCGACCCAGGCGCCGCCGCCCAGGTCGATCCGGCGCACGGCGGCGCGGCGGTCGATGAGCAGTTCGTCCACGCCCCCAAGTATCCACTCCTGCAGGGTCCCTCCCATCCTCAAGGTGTCGGCAAGCGAGGTGATCGAGCGCGGTCGCCTGCGGACTGTCAGAGGACGGACCACGCGCGAGCCTGCGCGCGTGTCCGGTGACTGGACGGTGAGATGCACCACGCGCGGGTTCCGCAGCGGTCGGTACGGGAGACCAGGGTGGGCGCGTTCAGCGCGTTCGCCCTGTGCCTCGCCGCCACTGCGGGCACCCTGGCCGGTGGGCACCGTCCTGTGGGCACCGACATCGCGTACGACACCGCCATGATCGAGCAGCCGGGGTGGGGCGACGACCTCGACCACGTGATCGTGATGACCGACGCGGCGTTCGACCCCGACTCGACCCCCTTGCCACCGGTGACCGCTCCGATCGAGCAGCCTGGCGAGGTCGGGCTCGACCTCGCCCTGCCTGCGGCCTCGCCGGTGACGACGGCTCCTGTGGCGGGCGAACCGGTGCGGGTGGGCGACGTCGCGATCGTCGATGCGCTGTCGGCCGTGCCGGGTGTGGCCGAGGTGACCCCGGTGGCGGGCGGCACGTTCGCCGTGGCGACCTCCGGCTCGCGTGACGACCTGCTGGCAGTGCCCGGGATCGCCGGGCTCGTCGAGGACTCGCTGTACGTGCTGTACGACGACGCGAACCAGTCGCTGCAGTGGGCCATCAGCAACACCGGTTCCGCCGCCCAGGCGAACGGTGCGGTGGGTGTCGCCGGCGCCGATGCCAACGTGGTGCCCGCCTGGTCGGTGTCGCAGGGGGCCGGCGTGGTGGTGGCAGTGCTCGACACAGGCGTCGACCTGACCCACCCCGACCTCGCCGGGCGGTTGTGGAACAACAGCGACGAGGTGTGTGCGAACAAGGTCGACGACGATGCCAACGGCTACATCGACGATTGCGTGGGTTGGGACTTCGGCGCCAACGATGCCAACCCGGGCGACGACCGCGGGTCGTCGGGCTACTACCACGGCACCCACGTGGCTGGCATCATCGCCGCCGGCCGCAACGGCATCGGTGTGGTGGGTGTTGCCCCGCAGGCGACCATCATGCCGGTGAAGGTGTCCACCACCAGCGGGGCGCTCTCGCTGGGCGCCATCTACTCGGGCATCATCTACGCCGCCGACAACGGCGCCAAGGTGATGAACATGAGCTTCGGCAGCATGCCGGGCGACACCCGGGCCAACGAGTGGCTGATGGAGAAGGCGGTGAAGTACGCCACCGACCGCGGTGTCACGTTGGTCGCCGCTGCCGGCAACTCGGCGGTCGACATCGGGACGAGCCCGGTCTTCCCGGCCAACTTCTCGCTGTACTACAGCGGGGTCATCACGGTCGGTTCCACCACCAACAGCGACACCCGTTCCAGTTTCAGCTGTTACGGCAGCCCGGTGAACATCTATGCGCCGGGTTCGACCCTGCTGTCGACGCTTCCCGGTGGTGGCTACGGCTTCCTGTCGGGCACGTCGATGGCCACGCCGATGGTGGTGGGCGCCGTGGCCGACATGCTTGCCGCGGGCGTCGTGTCCAGCCCCGCCGAAGCCCGGGCCCGCATCGTGGCCTCGGCCCGCGCGCTGGCCTGGGGGCCGCGCCTCGACGTGAGTGCCGCAGTTGGCGGCTCGGCCGCGCGCTCGGCGGAGGTGCTGTACGAGGGCGCCCACGTCGTGCGTCCCGACACGAAGGCCCGCGTGGGTGTGCGGATCAGCGGTGCGACGCTGCCGACCGGGGTGGTGGGGGCGCGACTCAGCATCGCCACCTCCGAGGCAGGTTCCGTGTACGCGGTCGACGGTCTGGCGACTGTGGTCACCCGTGCCGACGGATCGGCGGCGTCGGCGGTGTCGGGGGCCGACGGCTCGCTGATCGCGGTGCCGCTCGACGCGACCAACCAGGTGGCACCGGGCGAGTGGCGCTTCGACATCGACGCCGTCTGGCCCGAAGGGATGTACGGCGTGGTGACCGAACTGGTCGACGCGTCGGGAGCAGCCGTTGGCCCCGCCTTCGTTGGCTACCTGCGCGTCGCTCCGCCGCCCACGACGGCACCGTCGCCCGGGATCACCACTACGACCGTGGCGGCATCACCCATCAGCGGGCCGGGTGTCACGACCACCACAGCACCAACGGTGCCCACGGCGCCGTTGCCGCCCGGATCGACGACAACATCACCAGTGGGCACGTCACCAGTGGGCACGTCACCGGTGGGCACGTCACCGGTGGGCACGTCACCGGTGGGCGCGGCACCCACCACGGCACCTGCCGCCGGCCCGGTCACGACGACGCCGGTAGCGGTGCCGACCTCGGCGCCTGCCGCCGGCCCGGTCACATCGGCGCCTGCGGCTCCCGTCACGACCGCGCCGGTTGCGACCGCGCCGGGTACGACTGCTCCGGTCGCAACGGTTCCGGTGACGAACGCGCCCGGGACCACTACCCCGGTGCCGACGACTGCGCCGACGGTGGGTCCGATCACCACCGCACCGGCCACCTCGAGCACGGTGGCGCTGCCCGGTACCACCACGCCCGAACCGGCGCCCGACACCGATGGCGTCTGGCGGGTCGACTCGATGTCGCCGCGGGCTGCGCCGCTCGTCGGTGGCACACCGCTCGAGATCGTCGGCCGGTTCCCCACCACGGTGCCCGTGTACGTGTGGTTCGGAGCGGGCAACGTGGTGCGTGCGACGAGCGACGGCTACTCCCTGCGCCTGCTGTCGCCCGCGGTGACGACCGCCGGAGTGGTCGACGTCACCATCCGGTTCACCACCTCACGCAGCCACGAACTCGTGCTGACGGAGGCGTTCGCCTTCGGAGATGCCGCTGCGGCGGTGCCGCCCACCACCGCGCCGCCCACCACCGCGCCGCCCACCACCGCGCCGGGACCGACGATGCCAGGTACGACGGCACCCGTCACGACGCCCGTCACGACTGGGCCCGCTGGCCCGGGCACGACTGCTGCGCCCGGTACGACTGCTGCGCCCGGTACGACTGCTGCGCCCGGTACCACCGCGGCGCCTGGCATCACGTCGCCGGCGACCACCTCCCCGGTCACCACCGTGCCACCGGTCGCCCGTGGTTCGCTGTCGCTGCGGCCCCCGTCGGGCAGCGGAGCGCTGGCTCGGCTGGCCGCCGCCAGTTGGCCGACGAGCGGATGCTCGACGGCCTCGTGCTCCGCCACCTCGCTGTGAACTGAGCCTGTCGTCGACGGCTCGGGCCGCTGCAGCCACGCGCCGCCGTGCGTGATCAGGGGTTTCCCGGACGGTGAGTCGGCGCGCAGTCGGTCATCTCGGCCCAGCGCGGTGAGGCCGATGGACACCATGGAACAGCGACGCCCATCGAGAGTGCACACCGAGCACCGACTCGGCCTCGTCGGCGCGGCCGCGCTCGTGGCCGTCACCGTGGTGGGCGCGTTGGCTGCCGCGTCACCGGCAGCATCGCCCACCGTCGAACGGCCGCAGGCGGATGCGCTCACGGCGCAGGTGGAGTGGACCGACGGGTTCGACCATGTGGTGGTGACCCGCGACCAACGCGGCGAACCTTCACCAGATCAGCCTGCACCAGATGAGCCGGTGCCCGACGTACCAGAGCCGGACGAGGTGGTGGCCGACCAGTTGCGCTCGGTCGAGGGTGTGCAGCGCGTGACCGTGGTGGCGCCGGGAACCTTCGCCGTGGCCACCGCCGGCGACCGTGAGGCACTGCTGAGCGTGCCCGGGGTGGTCGATGTCGTCGACGACTTGATGCTGAGCACGATGGACGACCCGGTCCAGGGCCAGCAGTGGGCCTTGCTGAACACCGGCGACCCGAGCCAGAGCGCCGGTCTCACCGGTGTGGCGGGCGCCGACGCCAATGTGGTGCCCGCCTGGGGCACCGCCACCGGTGCAGGTGTGGTGGTGGCCGTGGTCGACACCGGTGTCTCGACCTCGCATCCCGATCTCGCCGGCCAGCGCTGGGTGAACGCTGCCGAGACCTGCGACAACGGCGTCGACGACGACGGCAACTCGTTCGTCGACGACTGCGCCGGGTGGGACTTCGGCATGGACGACGCCGACCCCAACTTCGATGCCGCATCCGCTTCCTACGACCACGGCACCCATGTGGCGGGCATCATCGCCGCTGGACTGAACGGCGTAGGGGTGGTGGGGGTCGCCCCGGGAGCGAAGGTGATGGCGGTGAAGGCGAGTGTCTCGCCGAGCGGCGGCCTGCCGTCGTCGGCGGTGCTCGGCGCTGTTCGGTATGCGGTCGACAACGGTGCCGACATCATCAACATGAGCTTCGGCACCCCGGTGGGTACGACACGCGCCTCGGCAGCGGTGCTCGAGGCAGCGGTGCAGTACGCGGTCGATCACGGTGTGCTCGTCGTGGCCGCTGCGGGCAATGCGGGTGCCGACATCTCGTCGGCGTATGTCTTCCCCGCGGCCTTCTCGCTGTTCTATCCCGGGGTCGTCACGGTGGGTTCCACCACCAACGCCGACGAGCGCTCGTCGTTCAGCAACTACGGCACACCGGTGAACCTCTACGCCCCGGGTAGCTACCTCATGTCGACCATCGGCACCGGTGGTTACGGCTACAAGTCGGGCACCTCGATGGCCACCCCGATGGTGGCGGGTGGTGCCGCCGTGGTGTTGTCGCTCGACCCCTCTCTCACACCGGCCGACGTGCAGTCCGCGCTCATCGGTTCGGCACGAACGCTGGGATGGGGTGCGCCGATGCTCGACGTCGCAGCGGCCGTCGGCGTGGCACCGCCGACCGGCCCTCCGGCCGTTCCACAGGTCGTGTACGAAGGTGCCGACGCGATGCGGGCCAACACTGCGAGCACGGTGGGCGTTCGCGTGTCGGCGTCGTCGCTGCCAGCCGGTGTCACCGGGGCGCGTCTGTCGCTCGTCACGCTCGACGGCGGCTCGATCTATGCAGTGGAGGGCTTGGCGGCCGACCTCACCACCACGGCGGGTACCACCAGCGCGGTCTCAGGCCTCGACGGCAGCCTCCCGGCGGTGAGCCTCGGGGCTGCCACCGCGGTGTCGGCCACCGAGTGGTTCTTCACGGTCAGAGCATCGCTTCCTGCCGGTTCGTATGGACTCGTCACCGACTTCGTGGATGACGCTGGTGTCGCCTCGGGCAGCAGCCTGGTGGGTTACCTCCAGGTGAATGCGGCGGCGAGCGGCACCACGACCACCGTGGCCGGAGCCACCACCACGACGGCCGGTGTCGCAACGACGGTGGGCGGTGTGGTGACGACGGTGCCTGCTGCGGCCACGACGACGGCCGGTGCCGCGACGACGGTGGGCGGTGTGGTGACGACGGTGCCTGCTGCGGCCACGACGACGACGGTGCGGGCGGCGACGACGACGGTGGGCGGTGTGGTGACGACGGTGCCTGCTGCGACGACGACGGTGCGGGCGGCGACGACGACGGTGGGCGGTGTGGTGACGACGGTGCCTGCTGCGGCCACGACGACGGTGCGGGCGGCGACGACGACGGTGGGTGGTGTCGTCACGACGGTGCCTGCTGCGGCCACGACAGTTCGGGCGGCAACAACCACGGCAGCACCCACCACGACCGGTGTCGTGGTGACCACTACCCCCACCCCGTCGACGGTGGTGGTGGGCTCGTACCGCATCGACTCGATGTCGCCCCGAGCGGGCTCGATCGCCGGCGGAGCCACCATCACCGTCAACGGCGCGTTCCCCACCTCGGTGCCCGTCTACGTCTGGTTCGGCAGCACTGCGGTGGCCCCCGCCACGGTGTCGGGTTCCGGAGCGTCGCTCACGGTTTCGCTGCCGCAGGCGCTGACGCCCGGTGTGGTGGACGTGACGGTGCGCTTCACCACCTCGCAGAGCTATGCGCTCGTCTACACGCGGGCGTTCACCTACACCGATCCGTCGGCGGTGGTGCCCACCACGGTGGCCGGCACCACGACGACCGTGCGTGCCACCACCACCACACTGCCCGGCGCCACCACGACGACGCGCGCCGCGACCTCGACGACAGTGGCGGTGCGCACCCGGGGCGCCGTGCGCCTGCGTCCGGTACCGCCCACCAGCTCGGCGTCGCGGCTCATCCCGGCGAACTGGCCGCCGGTCGCGTGCGCTGCCTCGTCGTGCCCGGCCACCTCGCTCTGACGACACGGCCGGTGAGCGCCGAGGGCGAGTGGCCCCCGCTCCATCGGCGTGGGATCAGATGACGACGACTGTGGTGCCCACCTGGGCGAAGTCCCACAGGAACGCAGCGTCGCGGTTCGCCTGCCGCTGGCAGCCACCCGACAGCCGCTGGCCCAACTCGGCCTCGGTCTGGTAGGGCGTGTTGTCGGACCGATGGAGGGGGATGGCGTGGAAGCCGATCGCGCCGATGTCGGTCTTCAACCAACGCACCATCTTCGGCAGGTAGGCCTTGCCGTTCCACGCCGTCGACATCTCTGATCGGCTGTACACCTCGTGCGTACCCGGCAACTCGTTCGAGTACTTGCTGCCCGAGACGAGCCACGAGCGGATGATCTGGCCGTCGTCGCCCACCGCCCACACCCGCTGGCCACCGCGGTAGTAGACGAGGCGGCGGCCCGATCCCGAGTCGGGCGGCAGCGGTGGAGCATCGGATCCGGCGGAGGCGACGCTGGAGAGCGGGTAGCCCATCAGATCGACCGCACCCGCTGGCGGCTTCGGCGTCCGCACGACGAACGACTCCTCGTCGGGCCAGATGCCGAGCGAGATGGCCGATTCGCGCCCGACGATGCCGTCG
This sequence comes from Ilumatobacteraceae bacterium, assembly GCA_044238435.1. Classification (GTDB taxonomy): domain Bacteria; phylum Actinomycetota; class Acidimicrobiia; order Acidimicrobiales; family Ilumatobacteraceae; genus VFMC01. Next base: position 16,163 of record JBIIDH010000024.1, read on the forward strand.
ACGAACAGGTTGCGGTCTTCCTGCATGGCCTCGGCTGCTACGAACGTGGCTTGGTCGAACGAACCGGTGACGGCACCCGAGTAGTAGCCGGCATCGAGCAGTGCCTGTTGGAGGCAGCTCACCGACGGGCCCGACGAACCGAGCCGCACCGATGTCTCGGTCATCAAGCAGCTGTCGGTGACCGTGAGTTCGGCCCCGTCGAGATCGGGGACATCGGTGGAGTCGGGGGCGAGTGTGGAGCCGACCGGGGTGTAGCCGCTGATGTCGGTGCCCACGGCCATCGCTCCCTCGACCGTGGTGGGCGCCGCCGTCGGAGCCGTGGCAGCGGCGCTGGTGGTGTTGGCCGCGCTGCTGTCGTCGCTGCTGGTGAGCGCGATGGCACCGCACACCGCGGTGGCCACCACGGCAGCGATGACGATGGGGAGTCGATCGGCGCGCACGGCCCTCGATGTTACCGAGCGACACCGGCTGAGGACCGGCACCGACCTGTCCGACCGGGCGTGACGTCGGCCATGCCCGGCCGCACGCGGCGTGGGTTCAGGGCAGGGCGCCGACGTGGGCGAGCGCCAGGCGCAGCAGGCGGTCGTGGCCGCCGGTCATCTCGCGCCGCACCCGCTCGCTCACCGCTTCGGCCGGGGTGAACCACACCAGGTCGAGCGCCTCCTGCGTGGGCTGGCAGTCGCCGGCCACCGGCACGACATAGGCGAGGCTGACGGCGTGGTGACGCGGGTCGTGGAATCCGCTCACGTCGGGGTCGGGGAAGTACTCGACCACGGTGAACGGCGCCGGGTTGGGCGGGATCTGCGGCAGGGCCACCGGGCCGAGGTCTTTTTCGAGGTGGCGCAGCAGCGCGTCGCGCAGACGCTCGCCGAACATCACCCGGCCGCTCACCACCATGCGCGACAGCGAGCCGTCGGCGGCCTGGCGCAGCAGCAGACCCACACGGGTGACACGGCCCACCTCGTCGACCCGCACGGGCACGGCGTCGACGTACACCAACGGGATGTTGGCGCGGATGTTCGACAACTGGTCGTTGTCGAGCCAACCGGTCTTGGTCTCGGTTTGGTCGCTCACGTCGGTTCCCGTGCGTTCGGAGGGCTGGATGCCGGCGAGGTTAGTTCAGCGGCGCCGCGCGGAACCCTTGTTCCGCTTGTTCTGTCGCAGCACCGGTGCCGTGCGCGGCAGAGCCGGGGCCACCAGGGCCACCTCGTCGTCGATGACCACGGCGATGCCGTCGCGGTCGACGTCGAGCGGGTCGGTGGGAGCGGCCACGACGATCGGGGCCTCCTCCTTGGGCTTGCGGCCGAGTACCTGTTCGATACCCAGCATGCCTGCGGCGACGACGGCCCCGACCGTGCCGTGGCGGCGTCGCGCGGTGTCGATGAGGTCGCTGCCGGCCGGCTCGAACTCCGTGTCGAGCGCCTGGTCGAGTTCCGGGTCGAGCCCGGCATCGAGCCCGGTGTCGAGCGGCTCGTCGAGCAGCTGCTCGTCGGGGTGTTCGGCGGCCGTGTCGTCGGTGCTCATGACCGGATCACCCTACCGAGATGCCGTGTAGTGGGCATCGCGCCGACGGTGGTGTCATTTGGAATAATCTGGCGCCGTGCCCGAAGGCGACACGATCCACCGAACGGCTGCGGCGCTGCGCATCGCGCTCGTTGGCAAGCCGTTGGTCCGCTTCGAAGCACCGCGCCTGGTGGGCCCCCGGCCGCAGGTCGGCCGCATCGTCGAATGGGTCGAGAGCCACGGCAAGCACCTCGAGATCGGCTGGGACGACGGTCTCATCCTGCACACGCACATGAAGATGACCGGCTCGTGGCACCTCTACCGCGCCGGTGAGGGATGGCGCCGTTCGGTGCACCAGATGCGCGCCGAAGTGGCCGTGAGCGACTGGGTGGCGGTGTGCTTCAACGCCCCGGTGGTCGAGGTGTACCGGCAGTTCGATCGGGCCCGGCACCCCGGCCTCGGTCCGCTCGGCCCCGACCTGTGCCGCACCAGCGCCGACCTCGACGAAGCCATCAACCGGCTGTACCACTACCACGACCAGGACGCAGCCGTGGGCGAGGTGTTGCTCGACCAACATGTGGCGTGCGGGGTGGGCAACGTGTTCCGCGCCGAGGTGCTGTACGCCTGCGAGATGTATCCCTTCGCCCCCATCGCTTCGCTCGAGGCCGACGACTGCGTGCAGCTCATCAACGCCGCGGCCCGCATGCTGCGCGCCAATCTGCAGAGCGGCCACCGGGTCACGGCGCCCTCGGTGCGTGGCGGCCTGGCGGTGTACGGACGCAACGGCCAGCCCTGCCCGCGCTGCGGCGACACGATCGACGTGGTGCGTACCGGCCAGCACGCCCGGCTCCTCTATTGGTGCCCCGGCTGCCAGGTGAACCATGCGCCGCGCCAGGCGCAGCAACCCGATGCCGACGACTCCAAGGAGATGGACCCGCACCCCGCTGCGGCGAAGTTCCTCTCCGAGTTGCCCTGGCGTCGCCAGCAACTGGCCGGCTGACGCGCCGGTCGACAGGCTGGTCGACCTGATGGTGGGTCAGCCGCGACGCGTGCGTGCGGCGTCCTTCGGACGCAGCCGCGGGGTGCGATAGGCGAAGCGCAGCGCATTCCACGCCGGGTCGATGCTGCACGCCTTGTCGGTGATCCACCCCTTTGGTGCCCCAGCGCGCACGGCATCGGCGTCGAGCACGCCTGCTCGCGCCGCCGACGGGAAGGCCACCCACACCGCCCCGTCGGGCAGCGCTGCCTCGGCGAGCGCAGGCCATTCGGCGGCCAGTGTGCCGGAGCGTTGGTGGAACGTGAGCACGAGGTCGAGTGGGGCGAACAGACTGCGCTGCCACACCGCGTCGCCCACGTCGCCGAGCAGCGTCGCGAAGCCTGCAGGGGCGTGCAGCACGGTGAACACCGTGTCGGCGCCGATGCCCAGCTTCGAACGCAGGGTCGGGGTGGGCTTCATCGGTCGCCTTTCAGCATCGCCCCACACAGCACGCGGTCGACGGCGATCTCGATGGCCACACGGTCGGTGCGTTCCTTGGGTTGGCGGTAGCGGGCTGCGTAGCCCTGCACTGCGGCGGCGACGGCATCGGGGTCGGTGGCGAGTCGGCAGGTGCCCTCGAGGGTGATCCAACGGCCACCGTCGACCTGGCTCACTGCGGCGCGGCCGCCCCGGGCCGCGTTGTGCGCCTTCACCGATGGGGCGAACGTGATGACCCGCACGAGCGCAGCGGCGGCGTCGAAGCTGAAGCCCACCGGCACCACATGCGGGCTGCCGTCGGCGCGCAGTGTGGTGAGCGAGGCGAGATGCCGCTCGGTGAGGAACTCGAGTGCCGCTGGAGGCAGATGGTGCGGGTCCACCCCGACAGTCTGCCGCCCCGTCGGCGTCGTCACGCGGTTCAGCCGTCGGCAGCGATCGAGTCGAGGATGTCGAGGCGGGTGGCGCGGCGAGCGGGTAGCACCGCGGCGAGCACGCCCACCACGAACGCGGCCACCACGATGACGATGATGGCTGTGACCGGCACGACGTAGCGGGTGAGGCCCTGGTCGCGCAGGGCGACGATGATGACGTAGCCCAGCACCAGGCCCACCAGCACGCCGACCACGGCCCCGTACAGCGAGGTGAGCACGCTCTCCCAGCGCACCGTGGCGCGCACCTGCCCGCGGGTCATGCCCACGGCACGTAGCAGGCCGATTTCGCGCCGCCGTTCGTACACGGCCAGCAGCATGGTGAGCACGATGCCGAAGGCGGCGATGACGACCGACAGTGCCAGCAGGCCGTAGATGAAGGCCAGCGACTGGTCGATGATGTCGCCGCGTCCGTCGATGAACTGCTCGCGGTCCTGCAGTTCGCCGATGCCGTAGGTGGCGATGGCGCCGTCGACCGCGCGGCGCAGGTCGGCGTCGCTCACCCCCGGGGCACGGGTGAGGAAGACGAGGCCGGCGGTGTTGCGCACCGACGTACCGTTGGTGAGGTCGCGGTGCACCACCCGGGCCTGGGCCAGCTCGCTCGAGCGGTAGATGCCCTGCACCGTGAGGGTGCGGATCTGGTCGCCCACCTTCACATCGAACGTCGAGCCGAGCCGGAAGCCCTCTCGTTCGGCTTCGCCGGTGCTGATGAGCAGGCCGTCGACAGTGAGGCGGTCGAAGCCACCCTCGACGAAGTCGTAGTCGAGCAGTTCGGCGGCGGTGACCGGGTTGACGGTGCTGGCGAACGCGGCACCGTCGCGATCGGCGTACTGCAGCACGGTGAAGCCCAGGCCGGTAGCGGCGCCCACCTCGGGCAGCGCGTTCACCTCGTCGACGAACTCCTGGCCAAAGCTCAGCGAGCCGCCGTTGGTGGAGTTGATGACGTAGTCGCCGATGAACTGGTCGCCGATGGTGTCGCGCAGCTGGGCCTTGATGGAGGTGGCGAACACCGAGGCGCCGGTGACCAGGGCGACGCCGATGAGCACGGGCGCAGCAGTGCGGGCCGCACGTGATGGGTTGCGCTGCACGTTGCCGCGGGCCATCGTGCCGGTCACCCCGCGGAACCGCTCGATGGGTGCGCCGAGCACACGGGCGACGGGAGCCGACATCACCGGGCCCAGCAGCAGCACGCCCACCACGATCAGCAGCACGGCGGCACCCAACAGCAGTGCGTCGGCGCCGGAGATGACGGCAACGATGGCGCCGATGCCGAGCGCGATGCTGACGAGCGCGAGGGCGATACGGCGGCCCATCGGGCGCCGGCGCTCGAACGCGGTCTCGGCCATGGCGGCCACCGGCGAGATGCGGCCGGCGGCCAGCGCTGGGACGAGCGCGGCGACGAACGTGGTGACGAGGCCGGCAGTGAGCGTGATGACCACGGTGGACTGCTCGACGGCCAGGCCGCGGGCGGGGATGCCGAAGCCGAGTACCTCGAGCAGTTCGCGGATGCCGATGGCGAGCCCGATGCCGCCCACCAGGCCGAGCAGCGAACCGACCACACCCACGGCGAGCGCTTCGCCCAGCATGAGCCGGGTGACCTGGCGACGGCTGGCACCGACCGCGCGCAGCAGCGCGTGCTCGCGTCGGCGTTGCGCTGCGGTGATGGAGAACACGTTGTAGATGACGAAGCTGCCCACCCCGAGGGCGATCATCGAGAAGATCGCCAGGAACAGGGTGAAGAACTGCAGTCCCTGTTCGATGTCGGTCTGCGTCTGCTCGGTGATGCCGTCGCCCGTGAGCGTCTCGAACGATGTGTCGGGCCGCGCCGCCGTGATGGCCTGCTGCACGCGGGCAGCCAGCTCGTCGTCGCTCAGCGTGCCGTCGCCCAGCACCAGCACGGCATCGACGAAGCCGGGCTTGGCCACGAACTCCGAGGCGGTGGCACCGTCGAACAGGGCCCAGGTGGCGTTTCCAGGGGAGGCGATGTCGTCGTAGACCGCGATGCCGACGAGGGTGAAGGTGCGTGAGCCGCCCTCGGCGTTCACCTTCACCTCGTCGCCCACCCGGTAGCCGGCGTCGTCGGCCGTCGCCCGGTCGAGCACCACGTCGGTGGGGCCGGTGGGGGCGCGGCCCTCGGCGATGCGCCACACCGACAGCGCGCCGCTGTTGATGGTGCTGCCGAAGTTGGGTGAGGTGCGCGGCGACACCGGGTCGCCAGCGGGGTCGATGACCACCGCGTCGCCCTGCACGAACGCCTGGGCGTCGGCCACACCGGGCACGGTGGCCACCAGGTCGACGGTGTCGAGGGCGATCTTGCCGCGCACTTCGAAGCCGAACGCGGTCTCGACGGTGTCGCCGCTCTGCACGTACGCATCGACGTCGTCGTACACCTGCGCGAACAGGGCATCGAAGGTGCGACCGACGGTGTCTTTGAAGATGAACGTGCCCGACAGGAACGCAGTGCTGGCGATGATGGCGAGTGCCGTCAGCAGGATGCGTCCGAAGCGGGCGATGACGCTGCGCCAGGCGAGCCGGAACATCCGGCCAGGGTACCGGCGAATCAGGTGCCCGAACTCAGGTGCCCGAACTCAGGTTGTGGCGATGGCCTGCAGGATGTCGCTCTTGGCGGCGCGTGTGGCCGGCCACCAGGCGGCGATGATGGCGAACACGATGGCCAGGGCGGCGAATAGGCTGATCGACAACACCGACACGCTGAACGACTCGAGTCCCTCGTCGGCGAGTGCCTTCACCACGATCCAGCCGAGCGACACGCCGAGGCCCACGCCCATCACCACACCGAGCACGGCGGTGACGAAGGCCTCCCAGCGGATGCTGCTGCGCACCTGCGGGCGGGTCATGCCGATGGCCCGCACCAGGCCCAGTTCGCGGCGCCGTTCGTACACGGCCAACAGCAGGGTGATGACGATGCCGAGCACGGCGATGAACACCGACATCAGCAGCAGTGCGTAGATGAAGTTGAGGAACCCGTCGACCTGCTTGGTCTGGTCGGCGATGAACTGGTCGCGCGTCTGCAGTTTGCTGGTGGGGTAGTTGTCGGTGACCGTGCGGATGGCGGCCTCGGCCTCGGCCTCGCTCACCCCGTCGGCGGTGCTGACGAGGATCTGCGCGTCGAACAGGGGCAGGTCCTGTCCCTGGTACAACGCACGGCTGACGATGAGGTTGCCGAACGTGTCGCTCTCGAACAGGCCCGCCACGTTGAGGGTGCGCATCGACTGGTCCTGGAACGACACCTCGAGGGTGCTGCCCACCTGCAGGCCGTCGCGTGCTGCCTTGTCGGCCGCCACGAGGATGCCGTTCTCGTCGAGGTCGGCCCAGCCGCCGGCGGTGAACGGGAGGTCGAACAGTGCGGCCGCCTGGGTGGGGTCGAGCGTGAGCACCCGCTTCACCGACGGCTTGCCGTCCTCGGTGACGTTCAGCAGGTTGATGCCGATGCCCACCGCAGCGTCGACCTCGGGCACGGCGACGAGCTCGTCGGCCAGGGTGCTCGGCAGACCACCGAACCCGCTGCCCTCGGCGTCGCTGGTCGACACGGCGAAGTCGCCGGTGAACTGCTCGCCGATGGTTTCGCGGATGGAGGTCTTGATCGATGAGCCGAGGGTGGACACACCTACCAGCAGCGCGAGGCCGATGCCCAGGGCGCCCGCTGTGAGTGCGGTGCGCTTCGGGCTGGTGGCTGCGTTGCGGGCGGCGATCTCGCCGGTGACACCACGGACCGAACGCAGCGCCGGGGTGAGCAGACGGGCTACCGGTGCCGCCACGAGTGGGCCGAGCACCACCAGCGACACGAACAGTCCAACCACACCGACGGCCAGCCACACCGGGTCGGCGGTGAGCCCCAGCGCCACGCCGACTGCGGCGACGGCGAGGAAGACCACGCCGGTGACGAGGCGACCGCGCGAGACGGCCGACTTGTCGACCGACACATCGCGCAGAGCGGCGAGAGGCGGCACCCGACCCGACCGGATGGCGGGAACGACCGCACACACCAGCGTGACGACCACACCAACCACGAGGGTGATGAAGAACGCAGAGGGGCTGACGGTGAGCTCGGTGCCACTGGGTCCGAATCCGGTGGCGCTGAGCAGTTTCATGATGCCGGTGGCCAGCAGCACACCGGCCCCGAAGCCCACCACACCGCCCAGCACGCCCACGACGAGCGCCTCGGTGAACAGCACACGGGTGACCTGGCCGCGGCTGGCGCCGATGGCCCGCAGCAACGCGTTCTCGCGCTGGCGTTGGGCGGCGCTGATGCTGAACACGTTGTAGATGATGAAGCTGCCGACGAACAGCGAGAGCGCAGCGAAGATGGTGAGGAACGTCGTGAAGAAGCTGAGGCCCTGTTCGACGGCGTCCTGGTTCTCGGCGGTGATCTCGGCGCCCGTGAGCACCTCCACCTCGCTGCCGGCCAGCGCCTGCTGGATGGACGAGGCGAGGGCCTCGTCGTCGAGCGAGCCGTCGCCCACCACGATGACCGAGTCGATCCGGTCGGGCTGGCCCACGACGAACTCGCTGGCGGTTGCCAGGTCGAACAGCGCCCAGGTGGAGCCGCCGGCGGTGTCGTTGCCGGCGAACCTGGCGATGCCGCTGACCGTGAAGTCGCGCACGCCTCCGGCACCGGTGATCGACACCGTGTCGCCCACCTTCACCGCGCCCTCCTTCGCCGAACGGCGGTCGATGACCACCTCGCCGGCCGACGCCGGGGCCGCGCCCTCGGCGAGTTGCCACGGCGACTGCTCGGCGTCGATGAAGGCGCCGCCGTACTTCGGCGGGCCCACCTGACCGAGCACGGTGCCGTCGCTGGTGGCGATGCGGGCGAAGCCCTGCACATCGCCGTAGGCGGCGCTCACGCCGGGCTGGGCGGCCACGTCGGCGACGATCGAGGCATTCAGGCGGTCGCGGCTCTCGTCGCCGAAGTCGCCCTCGATGACGTTGCTGGACCGCACGAACGCGTCGGTGCCCGCGTAGGCGTTGGCGAACAGGGTGTTGAAGCTGGCCCTGATGGTGTCGCTGAACACGAACACGCCACTCAAGAAGGCGCAGCCGGCGATGACGGCGCCGGCCGTGAGGAAGAGCCTGCCCTTGCGTGCCAAGGTGCTCTTCAGCGCGATGCGGAACACCGGGTCACTCCCCGAAGCGCTTCATGCGGTCGAGCACGCGCTCGGCCGTGGGCTCGGCCATCTCGTCGACGATGCGGCCGTCGGCCAGGAAGATGACGCGGTCGGCATAGCTGGCGGCCACGGGGTCGTGGGTGACCATCACGATGGTCTGGCCCAGTTCGCGCACGGCCAACTGCATGAACGACAGGATCTCGGCGCCGGTGCGGCTGTCGAGGTTGCCGGTGGGCTCGTCGGCGAAGATGATCGTCGGCTGGCTGGCCAGGGCGCGGGCCACGGCGACGCGCTGCTGCTGGCCGCCCGACAGTTCGCTCGGGCGGTGGCTCAGGCGGTCGCGCAGGCCGACGGTGTCGATGACGCGGTCGATCCACTGCTGGTCGCCCTTGGTGCCGCCGAGCAGCAGCGGGAGCGTGATGTTCTCGAGCGCAGTGAGAGTGGGAACCAGGTTGTAGGCCTGGAAGATGAAGCCCACCTGGGTGCGGCGCAGCTCGGTGAGCTGCTTGTCGTTCAGCGCCGCCAGGTAGGTCTCGCCGATGTACACCGCCCCGTTGGTGAGCGAGTCGAGGCCGGCCAGGCAGTGCATCAGCGTGCTCTTGCCCGAACCCGACGGGCCCATGATGGCGGTGAAGCGGCCCTTCTCGAACGCGACGGTGACACCGTCGAGGGCGCGCACCTCGCTGTCGCCACGGCCGTACACCTTCATGGCGTCGACGGCGCCAGCAGCGGCGGCTCCGGTGAGGGGGGTCAGTGATGCGTCGGGGGTCGCAGCGGTCATGGCACACAGTGAACCGGCTCGGACGCCGGTTTTCATCCGCCTGATGGCGGATGCAGGGTCAACCGAGGGAGGGATCACCCGGGGTGACGAGGCCTGCCTCGTAGGCCGCCACCACCACCTGCACCCGGTCGCGGAGGCCCAACTTGGCCAAGATGCGGCCCACATGGGTCTTCACGGTGGCCTCGCCGAGGTAGAGGCGTTCGGCGATCTCTGCGTTCGACAGGCCCCGTGCCACCAGCACGATCACCTCGGTCTCGCGCTCGGTGAGGTCGTCGATACCCGGCAGGACGCGGCGTTGCGGGCTGCCCACGCGCAGCACCTCCTCGACGAGCAGACGGGTGACCGACGGGGCCAGCAGCGCGTCGCCGCGGCGCACCACGCGGATGGCGTCGATGAGCTGCTCGGCCTCGGCGTCTTTCAGCAGGAACCCGCTGGCACCGGCCCGCAGTGCGGCGTAGACGTAGTCGTCGAGGTCGAAGGTCGTGAGCATCAGCACCCGCGGCCCTTCGGGGCCCACGATGCGGGCGGTCGCCTCGATGCCGTCGAGACGCGGCATCCGTACGTCCATCAGCACCACATCAGGAGCACAGCGCTGGGCGAGGTCGATGGCGTCGAGGCCGTCGCCCGCCTCACCCACCACGGTCATGTCGCCGGCGGTCTCGATGATCATCCGCAGCCCGGCACGAACCATGGCCTGGTCGTCGACGAGCATCACGCGGATCATGCGGCACCACCGTCGGTCGTGAGTGGGAACTCGGCGTGTACCCGCCACCCGCCGAACTCGCCGGGGCCTGCGCTGAGCGTGCCTCCGAACATGCCTACCCGTTCGCGCATCCCGACGATGCCGAAGCCACTGCCGCCTGGCGGTGCTGCGGGTCGACCGGCGCCGTCGTCGACCACCGACAACGACAGGGCGTGCGGCTCGCGGACCACGGTGACGACGACGTGCGTGCCGGCGCCTGCGTGGCGCTGCACGTTCACGAGCGACTCCTGGATGACCCGGTAGGCGTTCAGCGAGACGGCCGGCGGCAGCGTGTCGTCGAGTGCGCTCGACACCACGTGCACGTGGAGCGCGGGCACGGTGGCGACCAGCGCCATCACATCGGCGAGGCCCGGCTGGGGCAGGAGTTCGGCTTTGTGGCGCTCGCTGCGCAGCACGCCGAGGAGCAGGCGCATCTCGGTCATCGCCTCGCGTCCGGTGCGCTCGACGAGGCCCAGGGTGTCGATCGCCCGGTCGGGTTCGGCCGGAAGGCTGCGCCGTGCACCCGCGGTGTGGATGATCATGGTGCTGACACTGTGGGCGACCACATCGTGCAGTTCGCGCGCAATGCGCGACCGCTCGAGGGCCAGCTGCTCGCGGGCGAGCGCCTCCTGGTCGCGTTCGGCCCGTTCGGCCCGCACTTCGAGGTGCGCTGCCCGCTCGTGGTTCTTGCGCATCGCGTCGCCGAACACGAAGGCGGCGATGTGGGGCACGAGGAGGTACAGGTAGGTCTGCCACATCACCCCCGCCACCACCACGCCCACCGTGACGCTGATGACGAGCACGAATGAGCTGATCGATGCAGCGACCAGCAGTCGGCGGTCCTTGGTGTAGCGACCCACTGAGTAGGCGGTGACGAGCATGGCCACGCTGCCCGTGCCGAGCACCCCGAGAACGCCCTGGATCGTCTCGCCGACCTGCGTGACGGCGAGCGCTGCGACGGGCCACCGTCGGCGCACGACGATGGCAGCGCACGTCACCACGATCACCAGCACCGTCCAGACCGACGGCTCGGTGACTCCGTCTTCGAGCACGGTGACGTGGCCCACCAGCGACACGGCCAGCACAGTGGCGGCCAGGAGCACGTCGGCGCTCCACGGATGGGTGCGCAACCAGGCTGCCCAACGCGAGAGAACCACCTTCATCGCTGCCAGGGTAGTGGTGGCCGATTCGGGGTCGGTCCGACCTGAGGCGGATTGGCCGTACGCTTGGAGGTTGATGCTCTGTCCCTCGTGCGCCACCCCTGTCGCGGAAGGGGCGCGTTTCTGCTCGTCGTGCGGCCACGCCGTGGCCGCGGTGCAGTCGGACGAGCGCCGCATCGTCACGGTGCTGTTCGCCGACGTGGTGGGCTTCACCGGCCTGGCCGAGCACCGCGACCCCGAGACCGTGAAGCGGCTCATCGATCGGCTCTTCGCCCGGCTGGCCGAGGTGATCACCGGGTTCGGTGGGCGGGTCGACAAACTGCTCGGCGACGGTGTGCTCGCCCTGTTCGGTGCCCCGGTGGCGCACGAGGACGACGCCGAGCGCGCCGTGCGCGCTGCACTGCGCATGCACGAGACGCTGGTGGCTTACAGCGCCGAGCAGGCCCTCGATCCTCCGCTGCGCATGCGCATCGGCATCAACACCGGTGAGGTGCTGATGGGCACGCTCGCCGGTGCCGACTACACGGCGATGGGCGATGTCGTGAACACCGCCTCGCGTCTGCAGGCGGCAGCACCACCCGGCGGCGTGCTGGTGGGCGAGGCCACCTATGCGCTCACCGTCGACATCGTCCGGTACGACGACCCCAGCCTCCTGCAGCCGCGCGGACGCGAGCAGTCGGTGAACACCTGGCTGGCGCTCGACATGCTCGCTCCTCCGGGCTTCCGTCTGCGTCGCTCCGATCTCCGGTTGGTGGGTCGCGGCGCCGAACTCGGTCTGGTGCACGCCGCACTACGACTCGTCGCCGCCGAGGGACGCAGCCTCGTGCTGAACATCACCGGCGAGGGCGGCGTGGGCAAGAGCCGCCTGGTCGAAGAGGTGGTCGCCACGCTCGACGGCGCCGGTCTGCCGGGAGCGCTCGTGCTGGAGGGGGCGTGCGCGCCGTACGGCGAGAGCAACGTCTGGTCGCCCATCGCGTCGGCGCTCGCCGGGCACATGGGGCTCGATGCCGACCTGCCGGTCGACGAGGTGCGCGACGAAGCGCTCAGGCGCTCGGAACGGCTGCTCGGCGACAGCGGCGACGCGGTCGAGGTGGAACGTCTGGTCGAGGTGTTCGCCCACCTGGTGGGGCACCCCACGTCGCTCGACCGGCTCGACCCCTCGGTGCGACGCGACCGCGTGCACCGCGCCATCACCCGGGTGGTCGAACTGCGCACAGCACGTGGGCCGATGGTGCTCTGGATCGACGATCTGCACTGGGCCGACCAGGTGGTGCTCGACCTCCTCGGCGCGTTGGCCACCGGGGTGCGCCGTCTGCCGTTCGTGCTGGTCACCGCGATGCGGCCGGGCACCGAGGTCGAGTGGCCACCTGCCAGCGACCGGTCGACCGTGCTGTCGATGTCGCTGGAGCCGCTGTCGCGCGCTGCCAGCGACGAGATGGCCCGCGAGTTGCTCGACACGATGGTGCCCGAACTCATCGACGACCGCCTGCTGGGCGCCCTGTTCGACCGCACCGGCGGCAATCCGCTGTTCCTGCAGGAGTGGGCTGCCGTCGTGGCCGACGAAGGGCCGTCGAGCGACCTGCCCGACAGCCTGCGCGCGCTCATCGCCGCCCGCCTCGATCAGTTGGCCACCGCCGAGCGGCAGGTACTCGACAACGCTGCAGTGCTGGGGCTCTCGGGTCCTGTCGCCTCGCTCGAGCGGTTCGCCAACGCGATGAATCAGGCGTTCGACCGCGACCTGCTCGCCCGGCTCGATGCCAAGGGCCTGCTCGAGGTGGGTGGCCAGCGCTGGCGGTTCCGCAGCGACTCGGTGCGCGAGGCCGTGTACCAGACCCTCACCAAGGCGTCGCGGGCGCAGCGGCACGCGGGTGTGGCATCGAGTTATCTGGGCTCAGGGTTCGGCACGCTCGACGACCTCGCCCACCACACGGCAACGGCCGCCGAACTGGTGGCCGAGATCGGCCAGGTGGCGGGTGTGCCGGCCGACATTCGTGTGCAGGCCCTGGGTCACCTCACCGCGGCGGCCGATCGCGCTCACGACGCGGGGAGTCATCGCATGGTGGTGCGGCACACCAGTCGGGCGATCGACCTCCTCGACGAGCGCGATGCCCCCGAGGCGTCGCGCGCCGACTCGTTGCGGTTGCAGCGAGCGTCGTCGCTCCTCGAGCTACGCGACTACGTACGGGCTCGCTCCGACCTCGACCGGGTGCTGGCCACTGCTGCCGGTGCCGACGACGTGTTGGTGGAGGGCAAGGCGCGCCGGGTGCTGGGCAGCCTCCACCACCTTGCGGGCGACCAGGAAGCCGCTCGCCGCGAACTGGGCACGAGCATCGATCTGCTGCGCACCGCGGGCCACGATGCGCTGTTGGCCGACGCCCTGCGTCAGCGTGGGTTCATCGAGTTGTTCGGCGGTTCACCGAATGATGCCGAATGGTTCCTCGGTGAAGCCGAGGCGGTCTATCGGCGACTGGGCGACGAACGCGGGCTCGCCTATGTCGAACAGCACCGGGCCTGGCTCACGTTCCTGTCGGCCGATCTCGAACTCGCCGACGAGCGGCTGCATCACGCGGCCGCCACCCTCGACAAGCTCGGTGACCGCAACGGTGTGGGATGGGCCTTCGGACTGCTGGCGTTCGTTCGCTTCTACCGCGGCGAGGTGCGCGACGCCGAGGACATCGCCACCCTCGTGCGCACCGAGGCGCTCGACCGCGGCGACGACTGGGCGGCCTCGATCATGCAGTCGCTCATCGCCAACCTGCGCCTGTGGCAGGGTCGGCTCGGCGATGCGGTCAGCGAGGCCGAACAGGCCCGTGCTCGATTCCGCCGCCTCGGCGATGGCTTCGGCATGGTGCAGGCGCTGTCGGCGTTGCTGCGCGCCCAGGCCGCGCTCGGCCGCCGTGCTGCCGTGCAGCGCACCGCGGAGGAACTGTTGGCGCTCTCGTCGGTGCCCGGTTCCGGGCCGGTGCCGCTGCTGGCCGTGGCGGGTACGGCGATGCACCGCGGCGACGGCGAGACCGCCTTGCGCCTGGCTCAGCAGGTGCTCGCCGGTGGCGCCGTCAACCGGGCCGCCGGGGGTGAGGCGACGGTGTTGCTGGCCATCGGAGCGGCGCAGTGCGGCTTGATCGACGAGGCGCTCGTGGCGGTCGAGCAGTTGGCAGCGGTGCCGGGCCGCAGCGGATTCGCGCGCAGCGTCGCCGCCATCGTCCATGCGCTCGCTGGTGCACCCGAGGCTGCGCTGCGCGAGGCTGACGAGGTGGCCCGCACACCCAGCGCTTCGTACCTCGATCGCACGTTCGGCGCCGTGGCTGCATCGGCTGTCCTTGCCCGTGCCGGCCACGTCGACGAGGCCAGGGCACGCATCGACCCGGTCCTCGACGAGGTCATCGGCGTCGGCGACGTCGTGGCCATCGCCTTGCTCCAGCAGGCAGCAGCCACGGTGGCGGGGGCGCCGCATCCGTCCGGCGAGGGCGATCGCCACGCGCTCGGCCCCGGCTGGTTGGCCATCCTCGATGCCTTCGCCCTCCAGGAGCGCGCCGCATGAGCTGGCTCGGTGGTCGCACCAGCCTCGGTGAGGTGTTGGGTCTTCGCGCCCCACTCGGTGGGCAGGTGGAGGGTCTGCGCACCGACGCGGCGGCAACCGCACCCGGCCGTACGGCACAACTCATCACTGCTCGGGTGGAACAGCTCGTGTCGGGCGAGGGCTCGCTCGCCTCGTTCGGACCGCTCACTCCGGGCGAACAGACGGTGGTCGACATCGCCGATCAGTTCCTGCTCGACGCGCACGGCATCGACGACGCGCTCGTGGCATCGCTCGGGCAGCACTACACCGCGGCTGAGCAGGTGGGTCTGCTGTTCCATCTCGCCCTGGCCGACGGCTTCGCCAAGTTCGGGCGGGTGTTCGGCGTGTCGGAGGAGGCCCGCTGATGTCCACCACGCCTCGCCTGCCCAGCGCCATCGACGGTCGGCCCGCCGACTTCGGGTCGCTGCTGGCTCATCAGCCGGCGCTCGCCCGCCGCTTCGGCGAGGTGTACGGCGAGTTCTGGTCGCACGGCGTGCTCGACCACCCCACCAAGGAGACGGTGCGGCTGCGCAACGCCCGCATCACCGACTGCGGGTATTGACGCAATGTGCGCTTCGCGGTCGCGAAGCAGCAGGGACTCGACGAGACGAAGGTGGAGCAGATCGACGACGGCCACGCCGAGTCGGGCCTGCCCCACCGCCTGAAGCTGGCGCTCGCTTTCGCCGACGCGTTCTTCGCTGCCGGTGGGCCACCCCCGGTGGCGCTGCAGGAGGCGCTCGTCGCCGAGTTCGGCGAGGAGGCGTTGGTCGAGATGGCCATCGGCCTCGCGCTGTTCCACGGTGTGTCGAAACTGCTCATCACGCTCGGCTGCGAACCCGAGCAGATGGACATCACCGAACTGCGCACCCCCGGCTCCTGACGCCGCCACCGAACCCGCTGCGTGTCGAGTTGCGGCCCCGGCGCGGCCCGGAGTCGAACCGCGCTGGTCGGCCGGCCCGGTGTGTGTCGAGTTTCGGCCCTGGCGCGGCCCAAAGTCGACACGCCCCGGGTCAGTCGAGAACGGTGAGGTTCACCGGGGGGCGAGCCGGCGCCTCGGGCGCAGTCGTAGCCCAGCCGAGGTACATGATGGCGGCCACGTGGGTGCCGGACTCGAATCCGCACCAGTCGGCCACCACGTCGTTGGCGCCCTTCGGGCACGAGCCCCAGTAGGTGGCCAGGCCCAGCGCCGTGCCGCCCAGCAGCAGGTTCTGGATGCCGGCGGCCACGGCATCGCGGTTCTCGGCCGTGCGGTCGGGCGAATCGCCCGGCGCCGCCCCCACCACCAGCGTGGCCGGGGTGCGCAGGTACTTGCCGCGAGCCTTGGTCACCTTCTCGGGCGGGTCGCCGTGCACTTCCATCGCATCGGCGATCACCTCGCCGAGGCGGGCCCGTCCGTCGCCCTCCACCAGGGCGAACCGCCACGGCCAGGTGCGCTTGTGGTTCGGTGCCCACTGCGCCAGATCGCACAACTGCTCGACCACCTCGTGGGGCACGGGCCGGTCGGCCTGCACCAGCATGCTGGTGCGGCGGGTGCGGATGAGGGCGGCGAGGTCGTCGAAGGTCATCGTCGTTCAGGATGCCGACGGCAGCGACTCGATGAAACCCGCCACCTCGTCGACCCAGCGCTGCCACAGTTGCGGCGGGTAGTCGTGGCCCATGCCCTCGACGAGCACGAACCGCGCGCCGGGCACCAGCTCGGCCGTGCGCCGGCCACCGCTCGGGGTGATGAGGGTGTCGCGGTCGCCGTGCATCACCAGCATCGGCACCCGCACCTCGCGCAGCGCGTCGGCCCGCGAGCCTGACGCGCGGATGGCCAGGAACTGACGGGTGGTGCCGTCGGGGGTGAAGGCCCGGTGGAACGCCCGCTCGGCGTCGGCGCGCCAACGGTGCTCGTCGGCGAACTCGGGGCTGCCCCAGCAGTGCAGGCCCTCGATGCTGCGCTGCACCGCCGACTCGAGGTCGGTGGCGGGCGGGGCGGTGAGCAGCGCGAACGCCTCGGGTGCCGACTGGCCGTGGTCGGCCTCGCCGGTGTGCGACATCACCGAGGTGACCGACAGCAGCCGGTGCGGGTGCTCGATGGCCAACGTCTGCACGATCATCCCGCCCATCGACAGACCCATCACATGCGCCCGGTCGATGCCCTCGGCGTCGAGCACGGCCACCGCGTCGCGCGCCATGTCGCCCAGCCGGTACGCCTCGCCGGCCGGGCCGGTGGGCGCGTCGCGGAACGATGTCGACAGACCCACGTCGCGGTTGTCGAAGCGGATGACGAACAGCCCCCGGTCGGCGAACATCGCGCACCACTCGTCGCGGTAGTTGATGCTCTGGCTGCCGAGGCCGTTCACCATCAGCAGCGCCGGGTGGGCGCTGTCGCCGAACGTCTCGTACCAGAGCCGGCAGTCACCGTTGTGGGCCCAGGCCATGGGCGCGTCAGACGCCTGCGAGTTGCTTGCGCAGTTCGCGCTTCAGGAACTTGCCATTGGCGTTGCGCGGCAGCTGCTCGGTGAGGAACCACACCTTCGCCGGGATCTTGTGCTTGGCGATGCGCTCGGCCAGGAAGGCCCGCAGTTCGTCCTCGGTGAGCGAGGCGCCCGGGTGCAGCACGATGGCGGCGGCCACCTCTTCGCCGAGACGATCGTCGGGGATGCCGAACACGGCGGCCTCGGCCACCGCGTCGTTGTGGTAGATGGCCGTCTCGACCTCGCTGCAGTACACGTTCTCGCCGCCGCGCAGCACCATGTCCTTGGCGCGGTCGACGATGTAGATGAAGCCGTCCTCGTCGATGCGGGCGATGTCGCCGGTGTTGAACCAGCCGTCGCGAATGGCGTCGGCGGTGGCCTCGGGCCGGTTGAGGTAGCCCTTGATCACCACTGCGCCGCGCACGCACAGCTGTCCGATCGCGTCGGGACCGGGCTCGACCTCGTTGTCGTCGTCGTCGACCAGCTTCACGTCGAGCGTCGGCACCGCCGGGCCGCACGACGACGGCTTGGCGATGTAGAACTTCGACGAGTTGGCGGTGACGATGCCGTGGGTCTCGGTGAGGCCGTAGCCGGTGGACGGCGAGCCCTGCTTCACGGCGCCGGCGATCTTCTGCACCAGGTCGGGCTGCAGCGCTGCGCCGCCGCCGCCCATGCCCAGCAGGCTCGAGGTGTCGCGGGTCTCCCAGTCGGGGTGGGCCAGCAGCTCGCGGCTCATCGTGGGCACGCCCGAGAAGTTGGTGACGCGCTCGCGCTCGATCAGTTCGAGGGCCCGGCCCGGGTCCCACTTGTACATGAACACGATGCGGCTACCGGTGAGCGTGGCGGGGTGCAGCAGGCAGTTGCACGCGGTGACGTGGAACAGCGGCGTGGGCGCCATGAACACGTTCTGCTCGGGCGGTGCGGGCGGGTTGGGGTTGGGCTCGAGGTCGCCCGCGGCGATGGCCTTGGCCTCGGCGGCGGCGATGCTGCCGGTCATGAAGGCGAGGTTGAGGATGTTGTGCACCGACCCGCGGTGGGTGAGCTGGGCGCCCTTCGGGAAGCCGGTGGTGCCCGAGGTGTAGAAGATCGTGGCGTCGTCGTCGGGGTCGATGGTGGCGTCGGGCAGGGTGGCCGGGGCGGTGGCACCGTTCACCACGTCGGCCCAGTACACGGCGTCGGCCGGCAGGGCGCGGTCGGTGCGCACGGCGATGATGTGCAGCGGGCCACCGGCGCGCACGTTGTCGAGCACCGACTCGAGCCGCTCGAGGCGCTCGTCGTCGGCGATGAGCACCTTGGGCCGGCTGTCGGTGAGGCCGTACTCCATCTCGGCCGGGGTCCACCAGGCGTTCATGCCCACCACCGCGGCGCCGATCGACACGGCTGCCCAGTAGGCCGTGACCCACTCGGGGTAGTTGCGCATGGCGATGGCCACGCGGTCGCCCTCGACCACGCCGTAGGTGTCGCGCAGCAGATGGGCCAGCGAGCGCACGTCGGCGTTGATCTCGGCGTAGGTGTAGTGCTCGTCCTCGTACACCACGTACGGCTTGTCGCCGTGGAACGCGGTCATCTCCCACAGCACCCGCATGCTGGGCGGTGCCGAGGCGAAGGTCTTCACGGGGATGCCCCGAACCTCGATCTCCTTGATCTCGAAGGGGCCCCCGGGGCCGGTGAGTTCCTGGCGTGCAGCGCGGTAGTGGTTGATCACCCGGCCATCTTGGCCGTCGGGATGTGCCGAACGCCACACGGACGGCGGGGTCGCGCGACGATGACCCGGTGCGCCATCCCACCGGGCTGATCATCGGCCGCTTCAACCCTCCCCATCTCGGGCACAGCTACATGATCGACTGGGCCGCCGAACGCTGCGACCGGCTGGTGGTGTTCGTGAACACCCGCGAGGGTGAACTGGTTCCCGGCAACCTGCGCGCCGACTGGTTGGCCCACCTGCATCCGCACGTGAGCGTGGTGCAGGTGGCCCACGACCTGCCCACCGACATGACCGACCCTCATCTGTGGGTGCGCTGGATGGACCTGTTGCGGTCGCGCTGGCCGCTCGACGACGGCCCGCACGTTGTGTTCTCGTCCGACCCGTACGTCGACGAACTGGCACGCCGATTCGGGGCCGACGCGGTGATCGTCGACCCCGAGCGCGCCACGGTGCCCATCAGCGCCACCGAGATCCGCGAGCAACCGGCGGCCCACCTGCACCGCCTGGCCCCACCCGTACGCGCCTGGGTGGAGGCGAACCTGCTGGCCTGACGGCCCTCAGGTCACTTGTTCGGCTGGGCGAGCACGCGCAGGTAGGGCTTGACGGTCTTCCAGCCCTGCGGGAACAGCTGCTTGGCCTCGTCGTCGCTGACGGCTGCGCCGATGATGACGTCGTTGCCGTCGGTCCAGTTGGCCGGGGTGGCCACCTTGTACTGGGCGGTCAGCTGCAGGCTGTCGATGACGCGGATGATCTCGTCGAAGTTACGGCCGGTGCTGGCCGGGTAGGTGATGGTGAGCTTCACCTTCTTGTCGGGCCCGATGACGAACACCGAACGCACCGTCAGCGTGTCGTTCGCGTTGGGGTGGATCATGTCGTAGAGGTCGGCCACCTTGCGCTCGGGGTCGCCGATCATCGGGAAGTTCACGGCCGTGCCCTGGGTCTCGGCGATGTC
>JBIIDH010000025.1:0-36006 GCA_044238435.1 Ilumatobacteraceae bacterium
CACGACGAACCGCAATCGATCCCGCCCACACTCGACGTGACCGCACCCGCACCCGAACCAGCCTTCGCCACCGACAGCGCCCAGGTCTCCGGAGCGAACGATGCCGTCACCGACCGGGCCGTCGTCATCGACACCGTGCAGGTGGAAGCCGTACCCGAGCACGAACCGCTCCACCCGGTGAACACCGAACTCTCACCAGGCGTCGCCGTCAGAGTCACCGACGCACCGTGATCGACGTTCGCCGAACACGAGGCACCACAGTCGACACCACCCACACTCGACGTGACCGCACCCGCACCCGAACCAGCCTTCACCACCGACAGCGCCCAGGTCTCCGGAGCGAAACGCGCCGTCACCGACCGCGCCGTCGTCATCGACAACGTGCAGGTGGAAGCCGTACCCGAGCACGAACCAGCCCACCCCGTGAAGATCGAACCCTCACCAGGCCTCGCGGACAACGTCACCGACGTGCCGTGATCGAAACCGACCGAACACGACGAACCGCAATCGATCGCTCCGACGCTGGAGGTGACCACGCCCGAAGCAGCTCCCGTCGCCGACGTCCTGGCGGTCAACGTCCACGACTCAGGCGAGAACCCGGCCGTCACCGACCGCGCCGTCGTCATCGACACCGTGCAGGTGGAAGCCGTACCCGAACACGAACCACTCCACCCCGTGAACACCGAACCCTCGGCAGGCGTCGCCGTGAGCGTCACCGAGGCGCCGTGATCGACGTTCGCCGAACACGACGAACCACAGTCGACACCACCCACACTCGACGTGACCGCACCCGCACCCGAACCAGCCTTCGCCACCGACAGCGCCCAGGTCTCCGGAGCGAACGACGCCGTCACCGACCTGGCTGCCGTCATCGACACCGTGCAGGTGGAAGCCGTACCCGAACACGAACCACTCCACCCCGTGAAGATCGAACCATCACCCGGTGAGGCGGTGAGCGTGACCGACGTGCCGTGATCGACGTTCGCCGAACACGAAGAACCACAGTCGACACCACCCACACTCGACGTGACCGCGCCCGCACCCGAACCCGCCTTCGCCACCAACAGCGCCCAGGTCTCCGGAGCGAAACGCGCCGTCACCGACCGAGCCGTCGTCATCGACGACGTGCAGGTGGTCGCGGTACCCGAGCACGAACCACTCCACCCCGTGAAGATCGAACCTTCACCAGGAACCGCCTTCAGCGTCACTGACTGACCGTGCGTGATGTCGGCCGAGCAGAGCGACGCACAGTCGACACCGCCCACACTCGACTCGATCGTGCCCGACGCAGCACCCGTCGCCAACACCTTCGTCGTCAACACCCACGTCTCCGGCGAGAACCCTGCCGTCACCGACCGCGCCGTCGTCATCGACAGGGTGCAGGTGGTGGCCGTACCCGAACACGAACCACTCCACCCCGTAAAGATCGAACCCTCGGCGGGCGTCGCCGTGAGCGTCACCGAGGCGCCGTGATCGACGTTCGCCGAACACGAGGCGCCGCAGTCGACACCACCCACACTCGACGTGACCGCACCCGCACCCGAACCAGCCTTCGCCACCGACAGCGCCCAGGTCTCCGGAGCAAACGACGCCGTCACCGACCGGGCCGTCGTCATCGACAACGTGCAGGTGGAAGCCGTACCCGAACACGAACCAGCCCACCCCGTGAAGATCGAACCTTCTCCAGGAACCGCAGTCAACGTCACCGACTGGCCATGGGCGATGTCGGCCGAGCAGAGCGACGCACAGTCGATACCACCCACGCTCGACTCCACCCTGCCCGACGCAGCACCCGTTGCCGACGTCTTCGCCGTCAACACCCACGCCTCGGGCGAGAACCCCGCCGTCACCGACCGCACCGCCGTCATCGACAACGTGCAAGTGAGCGCCTTGCCCGAACACGACCCGCTCCACCCCGTGAAGACCGACCCGGCAGCAGGAGTTGCAGTGAGTGTCACCGACGTACCGTCATCGAACGCACTGCTGCAGGTCGAGCCGCATTCGATGCCCTCAGGGGCTGATCGGACGACGCCGACGCCCGACCCGACGAGCGTGAGGCTGAGTGTGCGCTGCCCCGGACCGGCGACTACCGGCGCCGGAACACTCGAGGAAGGAGGCGAAGTCGACGGCACGGGCGTCGTAGGCGGCACCGGCGGTGTCGTGCTGGGCGGCGCAGGTGACCCGTCGACCGCGACGACCGGCGCCGTCGGAGGCACGGGGCCCATCGAGGCCACGTCGGCCTCGTGCACTGTCGTCGGCACCGTGGTGACCACCACCGGCGACTCGCTCAGCGGTGGGACGACGGCATCGGCGGGCACCTCGACTACGACGGCGGCGCCGACGGCGAATCCCTCGGAGTCGGCCTGCGGCGAGGCCACGACCGTTCCCACACCCGTCGCGATGACACCGCTGAACACGCTGAGGCTGACGGCGAGGCCGACACTCGACGACAACGTCGCTCCTGCTCCGACGGCGACCGTACCGATGGTGGTGGTCGTGACCGACACCACGGATGCGGCGGTTCCGGTGATGGTAGCTGCGGCCGACGCGCTCGAAGTCGCCGCACCCTGCAGGGCGCCGGGCAGCGCGCTGGGCACCGTGGTGCTGGTGGTGGTGCCCACGGCCGTGGCAGACGAGCCCGACGTCGACGTTCCCGAGCCGGCCGACGACCCAGCGGCGCGCCAGGTGGGTAGGAACGCGCGAGGACCGAGCACCACCGGCAACGCGACCGACAGTGGCCCCATCACCCGACGCACCGACGAGAACGGCAGCGAGAGGAAAGCCCGCACGACCGTCGGGTCGAACTGCGAGCCGGCGCAGCGACCCAACTCGGCGATGGCGTCCTTGGTCGACGAAGCATGCCGGTAGGAGCGCACCGAGGTGATTACGTCGAAGGCATCGGCAACCGACACGATGCGCGCAGCGAACGCGATCTCCTCGCCTCGCAGCCCGCGCGGGTAACCGCGCCCGTCCCACCGCTCGTGGTGCTGGGCCACGGCGAGCACGCTGTCTCCCAGCCAGCTCGCCAGCGGGGCAGCCAGCTCGGCGCCGAGCGTCGGATGCGTCTTGATGATCGCGAACTCGTCGTCGGTGAGGCGGCCCGGCTTGTTCAGGATCGCTTCGTCGATGCGCAACTTTCCGATGTCGTGGATGAGTCCGGCCCAGCGCAGTCGGTCGAGCTCGATGCCACTGAGCCCGAGCTCCTCGCCGAGCATCTGCGTATAGGCACGCACTCGCTCGGAGTGACCCCGGGTGACCCGGTCGTGCTTGCTCAGCGCAGCGACCAACTCGAGGAGGTGCTCGGCTGCTGCTGCGGGCTCGTCGGCCCCGGTCTCGCGATACCGGCTGAGGAGCAGCGACAGGTCGGTGGTGGAGGCGACCCGCGACGTGATGGCCAACCGTGACGGGGCCTGTCCGGGGAAGTGCAACGAGAGATCGAGCAACGAGGCGAGAGGCAGCGCCCGACGCACCACTCGCTCGACCAGACGATAGGAGACCGCGGCCACGAGGGATACGACAACGATGCGCACCAGGAGCCAGGCAACGGTGGGCGGCATCGGCAGCGTCGACGACAGCAGGATCGCCACGATGGTGGCGACGCCGAACGGTACGAGCACGACCCCGACGCGAACGGCTCGCGCCAAGCGGGGACGACCGGTCCAACGGCCTCCCTCGGGCGCCGTGGCCCAGCGGCCGTTACTTCCTCTGTCAACCGTGCCGATCGCCATCTGTTTCACCCACCTTCGAGGTCCGATTCGAGCCGCCCCTCAGGACGGAAGTGCGCAACGTAACGGAGAGTGGTCGTCTTGTCACCCCCCGAACGGTATTTTTGTACTTCACGAGAAAGATTTCGTCTGCGACGTTGCAATTTCCGCACCGCCTGTGGCGGCAAGTCACCAAGGGTGACAGAAGTCGGACCGAAAAGGGCCGCGGGTCCCGCCAAGTCCACCCACGATCACCCGTGCATCCCCCTCGCACCACCGCCTGGCGGTCTAGGTTCTCCCCCGCATGCGTCTCGTGATCGCTCGTTGTTCGGTCGACTACGCCGGTCGTCTCACCGCCCACCTGCCCGAGGCGGTGCGGTTGATCATGGTGAAGGCCGACGGGTGCGTCGCCATCCACGCCGACGGCGGCGCCTACAAGCCACTCAACTGGATGAACGCCCCCAACACGGTCACCGATCACGGCACCCACTGGGTGGTGGCGAGCCCGAAGGGCGAACAACTCACGATCACCCTCCACGAGGTGATCAGCGACAGCGACCACCACCTCGGCGACGACCCCGGCCTGCAGAAAGACGGCGTCGAGGCCCACCTGCAGGAACTGCTGGCCGCATCACCCCAGGCCATCGAGGATGGGCTCACGCTGGTCCGACGCGAGTACCCGACGGCGATCGGCCCGATCGACCTGGTGTGCCGCGATGCCGACGGCCAGGTGGTGGCCATCGAAGTGAAGCGCCGGGGCGAAATCGACGGTGTCGAGCAGCTGGGCCGATACATCGAACGGCTGCACCTCGACTCGACGCTCGGCCAGGTTCGGGGCGTATTCGTCGCCCAGGTGGTGAAGCCGCAGGCCCGGGTGCTGGCCGAGAGCAGGGGTTTCCGCGTCGTCGAGGTCGATTACGACGAGTTGCGCGGCATGAAACCCGACGATCTCCGCCTGTTCTGACCCTCACCCTCCAGTACAGGGTGAGACCTGAAGGGGTCGACCGGGCCGACATCGGGCCCTTCGGTGCCTGCTTCGACCGCCCTCCACCGGGCAGACTGAGGGTGTGGAACCGATCACCGGGGTGGTGCAGCACTACGCGTGGGGCGATCGCTCGGCCCTCCCCGATCTGCTCGGTCTCCCCGCCGATGGCAGACCGTGGGCCGAACTGTGGCTCGGCACCCATCCGGGCGGGCCGGCAGTGCTCGGTTCCGCTGACGCCATCGACGCTCCCGCACTCACCGAGCGCAGTGGCTCGCTCCCCTATCTCCTCAAGGTGCTGGCCGCAGCAGAGGCCCTGAGCCTGCAGACCCACCCGTCGGCCGAACAAGCCGCCGCCGGGTACGCCCGCGAAGAGCGCCTCGGCATCGCCGTCGGTGCCCCCGAACGCATCTACCGCGATCCGTTCGCCAAGCCCGAGTTGATCTGCGCCCTCACCCGGTTCGACGCCCTGTGCGGTTTCCGCCCGATCGATGCGACGCTGGCGTTGCTCGATCGACTCGGCGCCACCGCACTTGCCGACCACCTCCGCAGCGAGGGCCTCGCCGCAACGGTCACAGCTCTGTACCGAGGCACCCTGGCCATCGACACCACCCTCACCGAATGTGCCGGCCACACCGCACCGGAGGCCGACCTCGTGACGCAACTCGCTCGTCAGTACCCGGGCGACCCGAGCGTGGCGGTGACACTGCTGCTGAACCGACTCACCCTCGAGCCCGGCGAAGCACTGTTCCTCGGCCCGGGCAACCTCCACGCCTATCTCCACGGCGTGGGGGTGGAGATCATGGGTGCCAGCGACAACGTCGTGCGCGGCGGCACCACGGTGAAACACGTCGACATCGACGAACTGCTCCGGGTACTGGTGATCGAACCGCTCGCCGAGCCACGTACTCCTGCCACACTCCATGGCGATGGCGCGTGGAGTTACGACACACCGCGCACGCCGTTCCGCCTGTGGCGGTACGAGATCGACGGCCGTTTCGTGCACACTGCCACCGGCCGCGAGCTGCTGCTGTGCACCGACGGCGGCTCTGACCATCTCGGCCGAGGCTCGGCGGCCTACCTGTCGCCGGGCGAACGGGTGGAACTGCGCGGCCGGGCAACGGTGTTCCGCGTGGAGGAACGCCCTACAGCTTGAGCACTGCCGTGAACGCCAGGTCGAGCAGACGGTCGCGCGCGCTCCCCTGCTTCTCCCAGTCGCGGTGATCCCAGTCGGCGGCGCTCACGTCGTCGCCCGCGTAGAGCAACTGCCCGTACACCACACCACGGAAGGCAGCGGCTGCGAACATCGCTGATGCCTCCATGTCGACGGTGATGCATCCCTGCTCGCGTCGACGCGCCACCTTCGCCGTCGTCTCGCGGAAGAAGGCGTCGGTGGTCCAGGTGAGACCCCGATCGTGTGGCACCCCCGCCTCGGCCAGCACCTCGTCGATGGCCGCCACAGCACGGGGGTGCGGGCGCACCGCCTCGTCGGCCGGCGCGTAGTGGTAACTCGTGCCCTCGTCGCGGACCGCACCCGTGGGGACGATGACGTGGCCGACATCGAAACCCGGCCGCACGATGCCGGCACCGCCGCAGCCGATGATCTTGGTAGCGCCGAGGGCGATCATCACCTCGAGCGACGTGACCGCCGCAGGGGCACCGACCCCCGGGCTCACCAGGGCGACCGACTCGCCAGCATGCTCGACGACATGGATGGCGTGATCGCCATGCTCGAACGGCACATGGTGCACCGGCTCGCGCCCTGCGGTGCGCTGGCGCACCACGTCGCCGAACCAGCACATCACCGCTCGCTCGGGGAACCCGAGCCGCGGCCGATGGATGGTGGGGTTGATGACCGCCGTGCGCGACGGGTCGAACTCGAACAGGGGATGGTCGTGCGGTGTCATCGATTCGGCCCGATCGTCGTGGGGGCCAGCACCTCGGTCACCGGTGCTGAAAACCCGGGCAGCAGCGACGACGCCACCTCGTCGCCATCGACCCATTCGTCGAACCCGCCGTCGGCCCGCAGCGCCATGACCACCCGTTCGTCGACGTCGACCAACCACACCTCGTGCACACCGGCAGCGAAGTAGTGGGCGGGCTTGCGGACGAGGTCGCGCCGGCGAGTGGACGGCGACAGGATCTCGACGGCCAGATCGGGCGCCTGGTCGTAGTAGCCCGAGAGGGGCAGCCGGTCGGGCGAGTACCACGCCAGATCGGGCTGGTAGCCCCACCGGAGCGCGATGCGCACGTGCGGATCGGGCACCAGTTCGCCGCCGTGGGCACGTACCCACGGCAACAGCGCGCCGATCAGGTTGACCAACGTGAGTTGGTGCGGTCGCCCAGCAGGTGCCATCTGCACCACCTCGCCATCATGCAGTTCGGCATGGCGGAGCTGCTCGTCGGGCAACTCGATGAAGGCCTCCCAGGTGAGGCCGATCTGCTGACGTTCCGTGGTGACGGACATGGCGGCGATCCTAGCGAGTGGGTGCGCGCCGGTGGCCCGGGCCGCTCAGCTGCCCGACACCGTCTTGCGGATCTCGACGATGCGCTCGTCGGCGTGGTTGGCGTCGGCGCCCTTGTCGTCGAGCAGCTTGGCCCGATCCTTGGCCGCCTCGCGCTCGGCGAGCGCCGTGTCGACACGGGCCAGCGCGGCGTCGGTGCCGTGCTCGTGGATGAACTCGGCCCACTCGACCAGTGCGTCGACCATCTCGCTCTCGGGTACCACTGCCACGTTGCGGCCCTTCACGAAGAGGTGCCCGCGCTTGTTGCCGGCGGCGATGCCGAGATCGGCCTCGCGCGCCTCGCCGGGGCCGTTCACCACACAGCCCATCACAGCCACCTGCAACGGGATCTTGCGGTCGCCGAACGCGTCCATCGCCCGCTTGGCCACATCGATGACGTCGATCTCGGCGCGGCCGCAGCTGGGGCAGGCGATGAGGTCGACGTTCTTGCGCTCGCGCAGGCCGAGCGCCTCGAGCAACTGCCGCCCGGCGCGGGCCTCTTCCACCGGATCGGCGGTGAGCGAGTAGCGGATGGTGTCGCCGATGCCCTCCATCAGCAGCGTGGCGATGCCGGCGGTGGCCTTCACCAACCCGGCGGGCGGCGGGCCGGCCTCGGTGACCCCGAGGTGCAAGGGCGCATCGGTGGCCTCGCTGAGCTGGCGGTAGGCCTCGACCATCAGCGGCACGTTCGATGCCTTCACACTGATCTTGTAGTCGTGGAAGTCGACGTCTTCGAAGTACGCGATCTCCTGCAGCGCACTCTCGACCATCGCCTCGGGGGTGACCCCGCCGTACTTCTCGTACAACGCCGGATCCAGCGAGCCACCGTTCACACCGATGCGGATGGGCAACCCGCGGTCTTTCGCCTCGGCGGCAACTGCCTTGATGTGCTCGGGCCGGCGAATGTTGCCGGGGTTCAGGCGCAGGCCGTGCACACCTGCCTCCATCGCCGCCAGGGCCATCTTGTACTGGTGGTGGATGTCGGCGATGACCGGGATGGGCGACCGCGGCACGATCTGGGCAAGACCCTCCGCAGCCTCGGCCTCGTTGCACGTGCAACGCACGATGTCGCAGCCCGCCGCGGCGAGCGCATAGATCTGCTGCAGCGTGCCTTCGACATCGGCCGTCTTGGTGATGGTCATCGACTGCACCGAGATGGGGGCTCCACCACCGACGGCGACCTTGCCGACGTGGATCTGCCGGGTGCTGCGACGCTCGAACGAAGTGGTGCGGTCGGACTTCACGACGTCAGTGTGCCACCGCTACCCGCCGAGCGGACGGACGATGTCGAGGTAGAGCCCGGCCAGCAGCAGGAAGGCCAACAACGCCATCATCGTCATCGCCACCGGAATCATCTTCGACACGTCGGCGTGGTAGGCCGGCCGACCCTTGCGAGTACGCAACCGCTCGTAGGTGGCGATGGCGGCGTGGCCACCGTCGAACGGCAGCATCGGGAACAGGTTGAACAACCCGACGAACACGTTCACACCGGCCAGCATCAGCAGGATGCCACCGAGGCCGGTCTCGGCTCCCACCAGATCACTGAACCGACTGACGCCCACCACGGTGGTGGGCTGCGACGCCGGGTCGGTGTTCTGGCCCGATACGTGCTGCCAGATGTTCACCGGGTTCAGTACCTTCACCACGCCGCCGACGCTCTGCCACGCCTGGGTGCCGAGGTCGGTGATGCTGCGCTTGGCGGCCTCGCCCACCGGCATGCCCACCCAGTCCTGCACGTCGGCCGAACTCACGCCGAGGAACGCCGAGCCGAAGAACTCGCCCGGATTGGTGTTGGTGCCCAAACCGGCGGTGACAGCCACCTGCTGGCCGTCGCGCGCGACCACGAGCGGAATGATGTCTTGCGGTTCGTGGCTGCGGATGACCGCCACGAACTCGTCGGCCGACGACACCGTCTGGCCGTCGATGCTCACCACCACGTCATCGGGTTCGATGCCGGCATCATCGGCCGGTCCGCCGGCGACGACACCGGAGATGACCACCTCGCCGGTCGCCCCGAGCGCGCCCTTGGTGGCGTACACACCGAACATGAGGGCGACGGCGATGAGGATGTGCATCATCGACCCGGCGCAGATGACCAGCATGCGGCGCGGGTAGGTCTGGTTGCGATAGGCGCGGGGCTCGTCGGCCGGGTCGACCTCGTCGAGGTTGTTCATCCCGATGATGCGCACGTAGGCACCGATCGGGTACGCCCGCACGCCGTACTCGGTCTCGCCGCGACGGAAGCTCCACAACTTGGGGCCCATGAACAAGAAGAACTGGGTGGCCTTCATGCCCGTCCAGCGGGCCGTGACGAAGTGGCCCACCTCGTGCAGGAAGATGCACCCGATGAGCAGCACCACGAACACGAACGCCCACAGGCTCCACCACGCCAGCGCCACCAGCAGCAGCGCGATGACACCGAGCCCGATGACCGCACGGCTGCCGCCGACCGGTTCGTCGCCGGCGACGTCGTCGGCGCCTCCGGCCATGATCTCGTTGCGCAACTTCAGATAGCCGCTCTGGCTGTCGGGGTCGGGCGGGGGGAACGGACTGCTCATGGCCTGCCTGTAGGGGTGCACGCCACGAGGGCGTCTAGACGGAGAACGTGTCGGCGATGACGGTAGCGGCAACCAGGCGCGCCCTGGCGTCGGCAGCGATGACGTCGTCGACCGTCACATCCGGGCCCGCTTCGTACCGCTGCAGCACGGCATCGCAGATCTCGGCGATGTGCGGCCAGCGCACGCGACCGGCAAGGAACGCCTCGACCGCCACCTCATTGGCGGCGCTCAGCCAGGCCGGCGCCGTGCTGCCCACGCGGCCTGCCTCGTAGGCCAACGGCAGACACCGGAACGTCGCCGTGTCGGGCTGCTCGAAATCGAGGCGACCGAGACGGCCCCAGTCGATGCGGCCGAACGGGGTGCCGATGCGGTGGGGGTACGCGAGCGCATAGCCGATGGGCAGGCGCATGTCGGGCAGCGACAACTGCGCCATCGTGCAGCCGTCGGTGAACTCGACCATCGAGTGCACGACGCTCTGCGGGTGCACCACCACTTCGATCTGATCGAACGGGGTGCCGAACAACTCGTGCGCCTCGATCACCTCGAGGCCCTTGTTCATCAGCGTCGACGAGTCGATGGTGATCTTCGGACCCATCTTCCAGGTGGGGTGGGCCAACGCCTCATCGACTCCCACCTCGGCCAGTGAGGCCGCAGTGCGACCGCGGAACGGCCCGCCACTGGCGGTGAGCACCACCCGGGCCACCTCACGGTCGACCGCCACCGACGAACGCAGGCACTGGTGCACAGCGCAGTGCTCGCTGTCGACCGGCACCAGCTCGGCACCGTGCGTGGCGCGCAGCGGCTGCACCACCGGGCCGGCGGCGATGAGGCTCTCCTTGTTGGCCAAGGCCAGTCGCTTGCCCGCCCGCAGCGTGGCGACGGTGACCGGCAGGCCGGCGAAGCCCACCACCGCATTCACCACCACGTCGGCCGGCTCGACCAGGTCGGCCAGATCGGCCACCACCTCGGCGAACGGCAACTCGGCCGCCACCCGAGCACGCTGGGCCGGGTCGGCCACGCCCACCACGGCGGGCCGGAACTCGCGGGCCTGGGCGATGAGGGCGTCGACCGACGAGCCCACACCGAGGGCGACCACCTCGTACGCGCCGGCCTCGGCGCGCACCACATCGAGTGTCTGGGTGCCGATGCTGCCGCTACTACCGGCGATGGCGACCCGGACGGGACTCACTTGGTGAGCCAGGGCTCGAGGATCTGCATCAGGTAGTAGACGGCCGGCAGGGTGAACAAGAAGCCGTCGAAGCGGTCGAGCACGCCACCGTGACCCTTCACCAGGCTGCCGAAGTCCTTGATGTCGAGGTTGCGCTTGAACATGCTCTCGGTGAGATCGCCGATGGGCGCCGTGAGCGAGATGACCGCGCCGAGGATGAGCAGGTCGCCGGTGGAGTTCCAGGTGCTGCTCTTGTCGGCGACACCCACCACCACCATGGCGAGCAGGGTCATCACCGCACCGCCGAGGAAGCCCTCGACGGTCTTGTTCGGGCTGATCCACTGCCGCAGCGGGGTGCGACCGGCGGCCGAGCCGATGAACAACGCACCCACATCGTTGGCCACCACGCCGAGCGCCAACAGGAACAGGGTGTCGGTACCCACCGAGGTGGTGGACCCCGCAGGGTTGAGCAGCGTGATGTTCGAGAACGACACGATGAGGGCGGCGAACGCGCCCGTGAACCCGATCCACACCACGCCGAGGGTGGTGACCGCCATGTTCGGCAGCGGGCTCGACTCGAGGCTCGGCGCCGCGATGAAGGTGAGGCACCCGGCTGTGAAGGCCAGCAGCAGCACCAGCGGCAACGCCTGCTCGCCCGCCCAGTAGGCCGCCAGCGGGAATGCGGCCGCAGCGACGACGCCTGCGACGGTGGCCGGGCGGTAGCCCTTCTCACTGACCTTGTCGAAGAACTCGACAGCGGCGAGACCGATGATGAGCACGACGACGATCATCACGGCCCACGGCCCGACGAGCAGCGCGCCGATGAAGGCAGCCACCATCAGCAGACCGACCGCGATGGCGGTGGGCATGTCGCGCCCCGACTTCGGTGGGGTCGCCGCCGGACGGGCGCCCGGACGCGCGCCACGCGCCGCATCGCTCCGGCCACGACCGCGGGTGGCCGGCATCGGGCGACCCATGCGCTCCTCGGTGGGATCGGTGCCGATGGTGATGCGACCCTGACCGCGACGCTGCACCGGTGCGCTCTCGTCGAGGTCGTCGTCGTACAGATCCGACGGCACCCGGTCGATCGGACCGGTGGTGCGGCCGGGCAACTCGAACTCGTCGGTGGGCAGCGGATCGTCGCTCCACACGGGGGCCGACTCGGAGAACGACGACCACACGTCGAGGTCGTCAGTGTGGTCGCTCGACTGGCCACCGCCGAGCACCGCCGGCATCTCGCCGGTGGGAGGCGAGGTCCAATGAGGCAGCGGGCCGGTGTCGGCTGCGCCGAACGACAGCGTGTCGTTGCGGTCGGTCGGCGTGTCGTCACCGAACAACGGCGGACCGAAATCGTCGTCGTCGTTCATGCGGTCCCGCCGATCGCGCCGCCAGGCATCATCGCTCATCTGGGTTCCCCAATCCGTCGCCCTGCCCGAGTCGTCAGACCTCGAGCAGCTCCTGTTCCTTGCGCGCCAGCGCCTTGTCGATGTGTTCGATCGTGTCGTGGGTGAGCTTGTCGAGCTCTTTCTCGGCACGCTCGAGTTGATCGGCCGAGATCTCGCTGGCCTTCTCGGCCGCCTCGAGATGCTTGCGAGCATCGCGGCGCAGGTTGCGCACGGCGATGCGGCCGTCCTCGGCCATGTTCTTCACGATCTTCACGTATTCCTTGCGCCGCTGTTCGGTGAGCGCCGGGATGTTGATGCGGATGACCACGCCGTCGTTCGACGGGCTGACCCCGAGGTCGCTGTCGCGGATGGCCTTTTCGATAGCAGCCAACGTGCTGCGGTCGTGCGGCTTCACCACCAGCATGCGCGCCTCGGGCACCTGGAAACCCGCCAGTTGCTGCAACTGCACCATCGACCCGTAGTACTCGACCTGCAGCTTGTCGACCAGTGCGGGGTTGGCCCGACCCGTCCGGACCGTGGTGAACTGGCCCTGGACGTGGTCGACAGCCTTCTCCATCTTCTCGATCGCTTCGAGCAGCGTGTCTTCGATCACCGTCACAGCGTACCGAGGCCGAGCAGCGGCCGCGGTCATCGGGGCCACGAGGCCCCCTCGGTCAGCCGCCGCGGGTGCCGGTGTGATGGATGATCGTGCCCACCGGTTGGCCGGCGATGATGGCATGGAGGGCACCCGGCTGCGACATGTCGAACACGACGATGGGAATGTCGTTGTCGCGGCAGAAGGCGATGGCCGTGGCGTCCATCACCTTCAGATCACGGTTCATCACGTCCATGTAGTCGATGGCTTCGTACCGCGTGGCAGTGGGGTCGCGACGTGGGTCGGCGCTGTACACGCCATCGACACCCGAGTGCGTGCCCTTCAGCAAGGCCTCTGCGTCGATCTCCGCGGCGCGCAGCGCGGCAGCGGTGTCGGTGGTGAAGAACGGGTTCCCGGTGCCAGCGGCGAAGATGACGACACGGCCCTTCTCGACATGACGCATCGCCCGGCGGCGGATGTACGGCTCGGCGATGCGGGGCATCTCGATGGCGCTCATCACACGCGTGGTCTGGCCCTGACGCTCGAGCGCGTCCTGCAGGGCGAGGGCGTTCATCACCGTGCCGAGCATGCCGATGTGGTCGCTCTGCGTGGCGTCCATGCCCGACATCGCGCCGGTGCGACCGCGCCAGAAGTTGCCACCGCCGACGACGACGGTGACATCGACACCCATCTCACGCACACCGATGATCTCGGTGGCCGTGGCGGCCAGCGTGGCCGCGTCGAGGCCGGAGCCCGAGTTGCCGGCGAGCGCCTCGCCCGACGGCTTGAAGACGATGCGCTTCCACCGGGGCGAGGCCATCGCTGTCAGCCGATCTCGACCTGGGCGAACCGGAGGATCGCCGACTTGCCGATCATCTGGGTGATGGTCTGCTTGTCGTCCTTGGCGTAGGGCTGGTCGAGCAGGGCGACATCTTTGAAGAAGCCGTTGATGCGACCCTCGACGATCTTCGGCAGCGCAGCTTCGGGCTTGCCCTCGTTGCGGCTGATCGTCTCGAGCGTCTGGCGCTCGTGCTCGAGCACATCGGCCGGGATGTCGTTGCGGCTGAGGTACTTCGGCCGAGCGAACGCGATGTGGACCGCCACGTCGTGGGCGAGGTCGACCGAGGCGTCGCTCATCTCGACGAGCACGGCATTCACGCCGCGGCCACCCTGGATGTGCAGGTAACTGTCGAGCACGTTGCCCGCAGCCGCCTCGATGCGCACGACGTCGCCGAGCTCGATCTTCTCCTTCAAGGTGATCTTCATCTCGTCGAGTTCGGCCGCACGCTCGGCCACGGCATCGGCGCCCTTGGCTGCGACGAGTTCGGCGAGGGTCTGTGCCTCGCCCTTGAACCGGTCGCTCGAGGCGACGAAGTCGGTCTCGCACTTCAGCTTCACGATGGCGCCCACGTTGCCGTCGACCACCAGGGCGACGACACCCTGGGTGTTCTCGCGGTCGTCGCGCTTCGCGCTGGCGGCGAGGCCCTTCTCACGCAGCCACTGCTTCGAGGCCTCCATATCGCCGTCGTTCGCCTCGAGGGCCTTCTTCGCGTCCATCATCCCGGCGCCGGTTGCCTGGCGCAGCGCTTGGACGTCTTTGGCGGTGAACGACATGTCAGCCTTCCTGGGTGTCGGTGGAGTCGGTGGGGGCAGCGTCGGCATCGGCGGTCTCGGTGGCCACCTTGCTGGCGCTGAGACGGGCCTCGCGCTCGGCCTGGGCGGCGGCTGCCTGACGGCGGGCCTCGGCCTGGGCTGCGGCGAACGCGGCCTCTTCCTCGGCGCTGCGCTTCGGGGCAGCAGCCGGGGCAGCGGCGATGTCGAGCCCGCGGCGGCCCTCGATGATGGCCTCGGCCACCACGCGGGCCATCAGCGCGTTGGCGCGGATGGCGTCGTCGTTGCCCGGGATGGGGAACTGCACGAGATCGGGGTCGACGTTGGTGTCGACCACGGCGATGATGGGGATGCCGAGCTTGTTCGCCTCGGTGATGGCGATCTGCTCTTTCTTGGTGTCGAGGATGAACACCGCATCGGGGCGACGGTTCATGCCGCGGATGCCGCCCAGGTTCTTCTGCAGCTTCTCGAGTTCGCGGGTGAGCAGCAGGGCTTCCTTCTTCGGCATGGCCTCGAAGTCGCCGGCGGCGCGCATGCGCTCGTACTCCTGCATCTTCTGGACGCGCTTGGCGATGGTCTCGAAGTTGGTGAGCATGCCGCCCAGCCAGCGCTCGTTCACGTAGGGCATGCCCGACATCAGCGCGTAGTCGCGCACGGGGTCTTGCGCCTGCTTCTTGGTGCCGATGAACAGCACGGTGCCGCCCTTGGCAGCGATGTCGCGGGTGAACTTGTAGGCAGCCTCGACCCGGGTGAGGGTCTGCTCGAGGTCGATGATGTAGATGCCGTTGCGCTCACCGAAGATGAATCGACGCATCTTCGGGTTCCAGCGGCGGGTCTGGTGCCCGAAGTGGACACCTGCTTCCAGCATCTGTCGCATGGTGACGACGGCCATGATGTGCTCCTTCACTGCGGTTGGCTGCGCACGAGCCCACGCGCTCTCGAGGACGAGAGCGACCGCAGCCGGGGCCGTGCGATCGGATTCGGCCCACCGGCGGTGGACCGGTCGGCCATGTTATCGGCCGCGCGCCTGGTCCGGGCATTCCAACCGGGCGGGCGGTGCCGGAGGCCGCGTCGAACCGTCGGTGGGCACGAGGCGAACCGGGCGACGCCACCGGCCGAGCAGCGGGGTGGGGTCGATGTACTCGTCGCCGCGGCGGAGTCCGAAGTACACCGCTCCGCCCGCGGTGGCGAGGCGTTGTCGCTGCCGCACCACACCGCCCTCGGGCACGAGCACCCGATCGAGGCCGCCGTACGTTGCGCGCAGCCCATCGGCCTGAGCCACCACGACGTAACGCGTGCCCGCTACCGAGCCGGCGAACGTCACCTCACCGGCAGCCACGGCGCGCACGCTGTCGCCCGGCCGACTGTCGAAGTCGATGCCCCGGTGCCCGGCGCAGTACCGACACGCTGGTTCGCGGTAGGCGACGGCCACCTGCGCCTCCACCGGCGGCGGATAGCAGGCACCGCCCGCTCCGGCGATGGGCGGCACTCCGGTCGCACCAGCGACGACCACCGTGAGTGCGACTGCTCGACACACACGGGCCAAGCGACGAGGCAGGCAACGGGCCGGACGGCGATGGGACGAACGGGTTGCTTCGGGACCGGGGAACTGGATCGATTCGCGCACAAGTGGCCTCCGACGACGACAGGGACATCGGGCGCCGATGCGCCGATCGTGGCCACGGCATCGACCGTGGCGATCCCGCCGGAGGCGTCAGGAGATGCCGGCAGCGGCGAGGCGGGCACGGAGGTGCAGCACCGCCTTGGTGTGGATCTGCGAGACCCGGCTCTCGGTGACACCGAGCACTGAACCGATCTCGGCGAGCGTGAGACCTTCGTCGTAATAGAACGACATCACGAGCTTCTCGCGTTCGGGCAGGCGCAGCACCTCTTGGCGGACGATGCGCCGGAGATCGCTCTCCTCCACCACCGAACCGGGCGACTCGGGAGTGTCACCGATGAGCGACCGGGGTTCGGCCCCGGCGGCGAGAGCCCGGTCGAGCGGGCCGACGGTGGTGGTGGCGATCGACGACAGCCACTTCTGGAACTCGGCACCCGAGATCTTCAGATGCGAGCTGATCTCGTCGTCGGTGGGCGCTCGGCCGAGTTTGCCCTCCAACTCGGAGAACGCAGCCTCTACCTCGCGAGCACGCGAACGAACCGAACGGGGCACCCAGTCGAGCGAGCGCAATCCGTCGAACACCGCGCCGCGGATGCGGGGCACTGCGAACGTCTCGAACTTCACACCGCGCTCGGGGTCGAAGCGCTCGACGGCGTCGATGAGGCCGAATACTCCGGCGCTCACCAGGTCGCCGGGGTCGACGCTGCTGGGCAGGCCGGCACCGATTCGGCCGGCGACGAACTTCACGAGCGGCGAGTAGTGCTCGATCAGCCGGTCGCGCGCGCCCTGGTCGCGCGACGCGAACCAGCGCTGCCACCACCGCTCGACCTCGGGTGCCATGCTCATGCGCGCGGGTGGGCTTCCGTGTAGACGGCGCGCAGCCGCTCGTTGCTGACATGGGTGTACCGCTGCGTCGTGGCGACGTCGGCGTGTCCGAGAAGTTCCTGCACCACCCGCAAGTCTGCCCCACCGTCGAGCAGATGCGTCGCGAAACTGTGGCGGAGGGCGTGCGGATGGGTGGGCGAGGCGGCCCGGCGGTCGATGATGCGGCGCACATCGCGCGGGCTGATGCGCCGGCCCCGCTCGTTGCCGAACAGGGCGGCACCTGATTCCGCAGCCAGCACATCGCGTCGCAGGGGTAGCCACGCTGCCAACGCTTCGACAGCCACGGCGCTGAGCGGCACCCGGCGCTGCTTGGCGCCCTTGCCCCACACGACGGCCGCTCCGGCGGCGAGGTCGACGTCTCCGCAGTCGAGACCGCACAGTTCGCTGACGCGCACACCGCTGCCGTACATCACCTCGAGCACGGCGTCGTCGCGACGGCGTCGCCACTCGGGTTCGTCGGCAGCCGGAGCCGCGTCGAGCATGGTGCCCACCTCGTCGGCCGACAGCACCCGCGGCAGGCGGCCCTCACCGGCCGGAGCCCGCACCGAGGCGCTCGGGTCGACCGGCAGATGGCCCGACCGCACCAACCAGCGGAAGTAACGGCGCAGCGCCGCCACCTTGCGGGCAATGGACCGCTTGGCGAAACGGCGGGTGGTGAGGTGCGCC
The DNA here is from genome assembly GCA_044238435.1 of Ilumatobacteraceae bacterium. Lineage (GTDB taxonomy): Bacteria > Actinomycetota > Acidimicrobiia > Acidimicrobiales > Ilumatobacteraceae > VFMC01. Next base: position 17,680 of record JBIIDH010000025.1, read on the forward strand.
ACGTACCGCCGCAGCAGTGTGCGGTCGACCCGGGCAGGGTCGACGATGGCTCCGCGCTCGGCCCATTCGGCGAATGCCTGCACGTCGCGCCGGTACGCGTCGACGGTGTTGGCCGACGACGACGTGAGCGACGTGACGAACGCGTCGATACACCATGCAGGCGCGATCGACGACCCACCGGACCCGGCATCGAGCCGGTCGGTGGGGATCGACTCACCCAGAGTGGCGGCGTCGGACGGCACGGGATCCCATCGTATTCAGTCGGCGTTACGGCGGAGGTGACCCGAGCGCCTCGTACCACCCATCGACCTGATGCAGCCAGCCCGACTGTTCGAGCCGGGCCAGCGCCATCGCTACGTCGAGCAGGGGCCGGTCGGCGAACCGGGCCACCTCGCCGATCGTCCGGGGCACTCCCGAACACGCCTGCAGCACCACCCGGTCGTCGGCACGCGGCCGGGGCCGCCGATCGAGGATCAGACGCTCGGACATCAGCCGATCGAGCGGTAGACGATCGAGCGCCAGCGCGACGAGGATGTCGCCCACGTCGAGTACGGGGGTGGCCCCATCGCGGAGCAAGCCGTTGGCGCCGAGCGACGCGCGGCTGGCCACGTGGCCGGGTACGGCCATGACCGGCACCCCGCGTTCGGCCGCCAGATCGGCGGTGATGAGCGAACCACCTCGCTCGCGGGACTCGACCACCACCACCGCCTCCGACAGCGCCGCCACCATGCGGTTGCGCAACGGGAAGTGGTGCGCCACCGGCGCAGTGCCGGGAGGGTGCTCGCTGAGCAGCAGTCCCTCCGCCCCCACTCGGTGCCAGAGAGACCTGTGTTCGCGGGGGTACACGACGTCGAGCCCCGACGCCACCACGGCAATCGGTCGTCCGACTGCTGCTCGCCCGCCCCCCGACGGCGCCGCCCCAGAGCCGTCGCCTCCCAGGTCGAGCACGTCGAACACTCCCTGGTGCGCCGCTCCGTCGATGCCACGCGCCAAGCCCGACACCACCTCGACGCCGGCCTGAGCCAGCTCGGCGCCCAAGGTGCGGGCGACATGGCGACCCGACGCCGTGGCATTGCGGGTGCCGACGAGGGCCACCCGCCGACCGTCGAGCAGCGACCGATCACCCCTCGAGAACAACACCGGTACGGGCAGCGCGTCGTGGGTGAGCACCGGTGGGTGACCCGGCTGCCCCATGACAGTGACCTCGAGACCGAGGTCGGTACACCGCTGCCACACCGACTCGGGCCGACGCCGCTGGGCGCTGCTGGCCCACGCCGCCCGCAGCGCCGCCCCGCGCTCGGGGTCGTTCAGCACCCGCTGGATGAGCCCCTCGCGGGGCGCCAGCCGCCCACTGGCCACCTCGAATGCCTCGGCCGGTGAATGCTGGCGCAACAGCGCGAGCAGACGGTGCACCGTCATCTCGGTGAACCCCGCCAACGCCGCTGCGAAGGCGGCCGCGGGCAGGTCGTCGGCGCCCGAGGCTGCCGACTGCCGATCGGCCCGGCTCATGCCGCATCGCTCCGCGCCGACACGCGCAGACGCACCCGCAACTGCAACGCGAGCGCCACGTGTTCGGCCCCAACCACCGGGCTGTCGTGGCCGTCGAGATCGGCGATGGTGCGGGCAACCCGGCGAACGCGGTGCAGGCCGCGCCCGGTGAGCCGGCCCCGTTCGAGTTCGGCGCGCAACAGTGCAGTCGCCTCGTCGGTGAGTGGTGCCACCCGGTCGAGGTCGGCCGGTGCCAGCGCAGCGTTGAGACACCCACCCCGCTCGAGCGCCCGGGCGCGCGCCGTGTCGACCCGCTGGCGCACCACGTCGGTGGACTCGCCGCCGCCGATGCCCAACAGATCGTCGATCTCGGTGCGGCGGACCCCGATGCGCAGGTCGAAGCGGTCGAGCAACGGGCCCGACAGGCGACGGAGATACCGCTGGCGCGCCGCGTCGTCGCACTCGCACGAGCCCGGCGGGCCCCCACCGCACGGACACGGGTTGGTGGCGGCCACCAGCAGGAACCGGGCCGGCAGCGTGGCGCTGCAGTGCGCCCGCGACACGCGGATGACCCCCTCTTCGAGCGGCTGGCGCAGCGCATCGAGCACACTGGGCGAGAACTCGCCCAGTTCGTCGAGGAAGAGCACTCCCCCGTGCGCCAAGCTCACCTCTCCGGGTCGCAGGCTGTGCGACCCGCCACCCACCAACGACACCATCGAGCACGTGTGGTGCGGCGCACGGAGTGTGGGGAACCGGACCACCCCCATCTCGGGCAACGTGACCCCGGCAGCGGAGTGCACCATGGTGACGTCGAGGGCCGTGGCGTGATCGTGCGCGGGCAGCAACCCCACCAGCCGCTGGGCCAACATCGTCTTGCCGGAGCCTGGTGGCCCGACGAGCAGCAGGTGGTGGCCACCGGCCGCGGCGATCTCGAGCCCGGCACGCGCCTCGGGTTGACCGCGCACATCGGCGAGATCGGCCACCTGGCGCGGCCGCTCGGCGAGGTCGACCAGCGGTGGATCGGGCCAGCGGCCCCCGCCCAGCGCGAGCACCACCTCACCCAACGACGACGCGCACCGCACCTCGCCCTCGCACACCGCTGCCGCTTCGGCCCAGTTCGCCAAGGGGACCACCGGCACCCGGTCGGGCCGGCACGCCACCATGGGCGCCACGCCGGGCAGCGGCCGCAGGCTGCCGTCGAGGCCGAGTTCGCCGATGATGGAATGCGCCTGTGCCCGCTGGGCATCGAGCCGCTCGTCGGCCACCAACACGCCCACGGCGATGGCGAGGTCGAGCCCGGAACCGCCCTTGCGCAACCCGCTGGGCGCCAAGTTGACCGTGATGCGTTTGTTGGGCCAGTCGAGCCCGGTGGACAACACGGCGGCGCGAACCCGGTCGCGCGACTCACGGCACGCCTCGTCGGGTAGGCCCACGATCTGGAACGACGGCAGGCCGGGGCCGACGTGCACCTCGACGGTGACGGGCTGCCCGGTGACCCCGAGCACCGAGGCGGAACAGATGGCTGCGAGCATGAGGCGTCCTCTCCTGAGCGACGGCGCAACGGCGCCGTGTGGCGGTGCGGCAGCACCGGCAACTGCTGTGGGAGAGGGACGGAGGCGGCCCCTCGACGCTGCTGGGCAACCTACCGGAGGGGTGCGCGGTTGCAACGCGCCGCCCGCAACGGGCGCCGGCCTGAGAGACTGACGGTGATGCCGGCCGACGTCACCGAACCTCCAGTACTGCCCCGCCGACGCCGCGTCGACCGGATCGCGGCGACCTCGACTGCGTGCGCGATCGCACTGGCGGCATCGCTGGGGGCGGCGTGCAGTGACGACACCGACCGCAGCACGGCCGCCTACTGCGCTGCCGTCAGCGAGCACCTGGCCCTGGTGGCCACGCCCGCCATCGCCACCCCCGACGACGTCACGGCCACCATCGGCGCCTACCGCGCCATCGTCAGCCACGCACCCGCGGCCATCGAGCCCGAGTGGCAGCAGCTCGTCGATGCGCTCGAAGCAGCCTCATCCGTCGATCCGGCCGACCCGGCCTCGGTGGCCGCGGTCACCGACACGGCACTGCGCACCGCACCGGCAGCGGTGCGGATCCAGCAGTTCACCCAGCAGACGTGCACGCTCGACATCGGCACACCGCCGCCGCCCACGAACCCGGTGACGGCCACGGCGCCCGATACGACGGGCGGTTGATCAGGCGATCTCGCCGCGCTTGTTGATGACGCGGTCGACCAGGCCGTACTCGACCGCCTCGGACGCCGTGAACCACCGGTCGCGTTCGGCGTCGGCCTGGATCTTCTCGAGCGTCTGGCCGGTGTGGTGCGCCGTGAGCTCGGCCATGCGGCGCTTGGTGTAGCCCAACTGCTCGGCCTGGATGGCGATGTCGGCAGCCTGGCCGCGCAGACCGGCGAGCGGCTGATGCATCATCACCCGGGCGTTGGGCAGGATGGACCGCTTGCCGTTGGCACCAGCGCTGAGCAGGAACTGACCCATGCTGGCAGCCATGCCCATGCACACCGTGGCCACGTCGCAACTGACGAACTGCATGGTGTCGTAGATGGCCATACCGGCAGTGACCGAACCGCCGGGGCTGTTGATGTAGAGCCAGATGTCGGCCTCGGGGTCTTCGCCCTCGAGGTACAGCAGTTGCGCGCACAGCGAGTTGGCGATGTCGTCGTTGACGTCGGTGCCGAGCATGATGACCCGGTTCTTCAGAAGTCGGTTGAAGACGTCGGCGCGAGGGTCGAACGAACCGTCGGCGGCGAGAGGAGTGCTGGGCGACATGCCCCAGAGGCTACCGTCAACCGCGATGAGCGACCCCGACTTCCGCCCGAACGTCGACGAACTGGTCGCGAACAACGCCCTGTACGTCGAGGCGTTCTCCGACGGCCCGATGGATGTGCGCCCGCGGCGGCGTCTGGCCGTGGTGGCCTGCATGGACAGCCGCATGAACATCTTCGAGATGCTCGGCCTGCACCACGGCGAGGCCCACATCATCCGGAACGCGGGCGGTGTGGTGACCGACGACGTCATCCGGTCGCTGGTGCTGTCGCAACGCCGACTCGGCACCCGCGAGATCATCCTCATCCACCACACCAACTGCGGCCTCGAGGGCGTGAGTGTCGACGAGTTCAAGCACGAACTCGAGGTGGAGTGCGGGATCCGCCCGTGGTGGGCGCTCGAAGCCTTCCTCGACCCGTACGACGATGTGCGCCAGAGCATCAACCGGCTCCTCCTCAGCCCGTTCATCGCCCACAAGGACCACATCCGCGGCTTCGTCTACGACGTCGCCGACGGCCGCCTGCACCCGGTCTGAATCACTCCCCCGGGCGGGATCGGGTCAGCGGCGGGTGACGCCGCTGAACACGACGGCCACTCGCTCGGTGTGGGCAAGCGTGGAACGTACGGCAAGCAGGCCCGCCAGACCGGCGGTGCCGGTGGGCGTGGCGTCGATGCCGGTGAGCGCCGTGCCGATGCGGTGGGCTGCCACGACGTCGGTCTCGGCCGCCACCACCACGTCGCCACCCGTGGCGGCCAGCGCTGCCGTGATGCCCAGCCAGTCGTAGGTCTCGTCGTCGAGGATGCCGTCGGCGGCCGAGTGCGGCTCGGGCTCGCCGTCGGAGCCCCACACCCGCATGCACTCGTTCCAGTGACTGCCGGCCGCACCCACTCCGGCCGACAGGTGCTGTGCCCGCGACCAGGCCCCGGCCAACGGCGCGCACCCCTCGGTCTGCACGGCCATCAGGCGCGGCGGCACGGGTGCCGACTGCAGCGCCGCCCCCACCGCGGCAGCGAAGGCACCGCCGCCCACCTGCACGAACACCCGGTCGAGAGCCACGCCCTGGGCTGCCGCAGCGCTGAGGATCTCCCAGCCGAGCGTGCGCCCACCGTCGAGGCACAGCGCGTTCTCGGGCCCCTGCACTGCGAACGGCAACGCGCCGGCTGCCACGGCCTCGCGAAAGCGGTGCACGCACGGGTCGCCCGGCGGATCGTCGGGCAGGCGCGGGCAGATGTTCACCTCGGCGTGCAGGCCGTGCAGTCGGGCGAGCACGACATCGCTGGCCCACGGCGGCACGAACACCCGGATGCGCCAGCCCATCGCTGCGGCAAGGGTTGACGCGGCGATGGCGGCGTTGCCGCACGACGAGATGGCCAGCGGCGGCCGGTCGGCGACCGACCGCCACGGGGCGAGCCCGAGGTGTTCGGCCGCGTGCAGGTGCAGCAGGATGGTGAACAGGTGCCGCGCCTTCTGGCTGCCGGCCACGTTGCCGGTCTCGTCCTTCACCCACACACCACCGGTGGCCGCGAAACCGAGTTCGTCGCTCAGTGCATCGGCCCGACGCATCGGGGTGGCGCGGAACCCCACACCGGCCACGGCGGCCACCCGCTGGTCGAGGTCGCGCACGAGCGCGGCCCGGGCCGCGGCATCCATCCCGTGCGCCGCAGCGAACGCCGCCCAGGCGAAGCCGGCGTCGAACGCCACGAACGGGTTCGGGTCGTCGACGGCGTCCACCGGCGCAGTGGCGCCCACGGCCATCAGCACGTGGTGGCGGTCGCCCCGGTCGTTGGGGCAGCGGAACGGCAGGGCCGTGGCGATGGACATCTCGGCCCCGCATGCCGCACAGCGCCAGCCGGTGATCGTGCCAGCGAGGGTGCTGGTGGCGGTGACAGCCACGACGGGCTCAGCCGGCGGCGACGCGGGCGTTGAACTCGCCGATCATCTCGTCCCACACCGGCAGGTACCGGCGCAGCCCGCGCCAGAAGTCCTGGTGACGACGGGCCTCAAACAGCTCGAACGGTGTGCCCTGCTGCTCGACCCAGGTGTAGTAGCCGAGGTTGAAGATGCGGTTGCGGTCGCGCTCGGTGCAGTCGATCATCGACTCGGTGGTGATGTGCCCGAGATGCTCGCCGAACACCTCGGCAGCGTGCACGGTGTCGAAGCCGTCGGCGTAGCGGGTGGCCATGGTGGTGGCCCGCGACGACGGGTACAGCGCCGCACCGTCGGTGGCGATGGTGACGATGGCGTCGTCGGGACCGAGGCCCAGCAGCTTGGCGGTCTTGATGGCGGCCAGCACGTTGCAGATGGCCGAGAAGCCGAAGTGCTCGAGCGCCGCCACGAGACCGGCGTCGATGCCCTTGTGGTCGACCAGGTAGGCACGGCCGGCGGGCGTGTTGAACAGCACGTCGAGCTCGTCGGTGGCACGGTCGCTGATGGCCACCACGACGTCGGTGTTGGTGACGTTGTGGATGAGTGGGATGTGCTTGTCGCCGATGCCCTGGATGTTGTGCTCGCCGAAGCCGTTCTCGAGCATGGTGGGGCACTCGAGCGCCTCGACGGCCACGATGCGCGTGCCGTAGTCGTCCTTCAGCCGGTCGCCCGCGGCGATGGTGCCCGCCGAGCCGGTGGCGCTGGTGAACGCCGCCAGACGCAGGTCGCGGCCGCTGGCGGCACGCACGGTCTCGAACACATGGCCCAGCGCCCGGCCGGTGACCTCGTAGTGACCGAGGTGGTTGCCGAACTCACAGAACTGGTTGAGCACGAAGTTGCCGGGATCCTTGGCCAACTCGTTGCAGGCGTCGTAGATCTCCTTCACGTTGCTCTCGGTGCCGACGGTCTTGATGACGTCTTCGGCCGGATTCGCACACCACTGGTCGAGCCAATCGAACCGCTCCTGGCTCATACCGGCGGGCAGGATGGCCACCCCGCGGCTGGCCATGATGCGGCTGATTGCGATGCCACCACGGGCGTAGTTGCCGGTGCTGGGCCAGATGGCACGGTGGCGGGTGGGATCGAACTGGCCGGTGACCACGCGGGGCGCCAGGCAGCTGTAGGCAGCGAGCACCTTGTGCGCGGTGATCATCGGGAACCGGTCGCCGAAGGCCACGATGATGGGGCTGTCGACGCCGGTGAGCGCCTTGGGCAGCACGATGTGGTCGGGCACCGACACGCGGTTGCCCGCCAGGTCGTTGTACCAGTGCACCCGCCACAGGTTGCGGGGGTCGGGAGCGTTCTTGTCGACCCCGGCCGTGAGTGCCGGGTCGATGCCGCTGGGGTCGGCGAGCTGGGCGAAGGTGGGCAGCACGATGCCCTGTTCACGGAAGCGGGCCACGCTGTTGGCGAGCGAGGCAGGGTCGACCACCGTGTCGGCGAGGCCGAACTGGTTCTCGAGCGCGTCGCGAAGGATGTCGTCGTGAGAAGGGGCGAGAGTCACGTCTCCTAGTCTGCCAGGCTCGCCCCACCCCACACACGAAGGCACCTCCCACGGAGGGGCCGGTTCCGGGCCAACTACGCTCGCCGTCATGGCCGACTTCCTCCTCGGCGGCATGATCGACGCCGCCACCCACGAGCGCACCGACAAGCACACCGTCATCGGCTCCAGCGACTTCACCACGCACGGCGTGATCGTGGGCATGACCGGTTCGGGCAAGACCGGTCTCGGTGTGGTGTTGATCGAGGAGGCGCTGCGCGCCGGTGTGCCCACGCTGCTCATCGACCCGAAGGGCGACCTCACCAACCTGTGCCTCACCTTCCCCGATCTGGCACCCCGCGATTTCGAGCCGTGGGTGAACCCGGGCGACGCCGAGAAGGCCGGCCAGAGTGTGCCCGAGTACGCGGCCGGGCAGGCCGAGACCTGGACCAAGGGGCTGGCCGGCTGGAACCTGGCCGGCACCGACATCGGGGCGCTGCGTCAGCGAGTGGGCTTCACCGTCTACACCCCCGGTTCCACGGCCGGTGTACCGCTCGACGTGGTGGGCTCGCTCGCGGTACCGCGCGACATGAGCGACCTCGAGACCGTCACCGACGAGGTGGGCGGATTCGTGAGCGGCCTGCTGGGCCTGGTGGGCATCGATGCCGACCCGCTGTCGAGCCGCGAACACATCCTGCTCACCAACCTGATCATCAACGAGTGGCAGCACGGACGCGGGCTCGACATCCCCACGCTGGTGGGCCTGGCACTGAAGCCGCCCATTCGCAAGCTGGGTGTGTTCGAACTCGACGAGTTCTTCCCGCCGAACGACCGCAACGCGTTCGCGATGCGGCTGAACGGCCTGCTGGCCTCGCCGTCGTTCGGGTCGTGGATGAGTGGCAGCCCGCTCGACATCGACACCATGCTGCGCACACCCACGGGTTCGCCCCGCTGCGCCATCATCACTACCGCTCACCTCGGCGACACCGAGCGCCAGTTCGTCACCACGCTGGTACTCAGCAAGCTGGTCACCTGGATGCGCCGCCAGAGCGGCACCACCGACCTGCGCGCCCTGCTCTACATGGACGAGGTGGCCGGCTACCTGCCGCCCACCGCCAACCCGCCCACCAAGCAGCCGATGATGACGCTGTTCAAGCAGGCTCGCGCCTTCGGTGTGGGCGTGGTGGTGAGCACCCAGAACCCGGTCGACGTCGACTACAAGGCGCTGTCGAACGCAGGCACCTGGATGATCGGGCGTCTGCAGACCGAGCGCGACAAGATGCGCCTGCTCGACGGGATGAGCGCGGCATCGGGCGGCGTCGACGTGAACGCCGTGAGCCAGACCATCAGCGGCCTCGCCAAGCGCGAGTTCGTACTGCGCCGCGCCGGGAAGGACCAACCCGAGGTGTTCACCTCGCGCTGGGCGATGAGCTACCTGCGCGGCCCGCTCACCCGCGACCAGATCGCGCAGGTGATGGCCGACCAGAAGCAAGCACCCACTGCACCGGCCCCCACTGCACCGGCACCCGCGCCGACGACGGGCTCGTTCGCCCCGCCCGCCGCGGGCACGGCAGCACCGCTGCCCCCTCCCCCGCCGCCGTCCGCCGGGGCAGCCGTGGCGCCCGGCGCACCCACGACGCCGTTCGCACCCGTCACCTCGTCGGCGCCTGCCGCGCTGGCCGCCGACGAGTCGCCCCTCATGCCGAAGGTGGCCGACGACGTGGCGATCCGCTGGGTCGACGTGGCCGCACCATGGCTGGCCGAGGTGGGTGCCGACCCACGTGGAACCCGGCTGGTCGCCGCCGCGATGTCGCGCGTGGTGGTGCGCTTCGTCGACACCCGGGCAGAGTTGAGTCACGAGTTGGAGTTCGAGGCCGTCCTCACCCCGCTCGACGAGTTGGCGGACATGAGCCGTGCCGTGGCCGTCGACTACGACGACCGCGACCTGCTCACCGCGCCGCAGGCGAACCTGCCGTACCGGATCTGCGACGCCCCCATCGCCACCAAGACGTTCTGGACCAAGCTGAACAAGAGCCTGGTCGACCACCTCTACCAGTCGCAGCGGTTGACGGTGCCGGCCAACAAGGAACTGAAGCTCATCGGCCGGCCGGGCGAGACCGACGAGGCATTTGCCGCCCGCTGCCGTCTGGCCGCCGACGAGCGCGCCGACGCCGACACGGCGAAGCTGAAGGAGAAGTACGCCGCCAGGCTCGCCCGTGTGCACGAGCAACTGAAGGCAGCGGAGGGGCGGGTGAACGTACTCGAGCAGGAGCGCAGCAACCGCCGCACCGGCGAGGTGATCGGCGCGGTCGATGCCGTGCTCGGCGGCTTGTTCGGCGGCGCGCGATCGCGGCGCTCGGCGGTCACCAAGATCGGCCGAGCGGCCGGAGCTCGCGGGCGATCGGCCACGGCGAACGAGCGGGTGCAGGCCGCACAGGGCAAGGTCGACTCGCTGGAGGACCAGTTGGCCGACCTGCAGGAGCAGGCCGAGCAGGAGATCTTGGCCCTCGACGAGAAGTGGAACGCTGTTGCCGCCGACCTGAGCAGTTACGACGTGGCACCGAAGCGCACCGACATCTCGGTGAAGTACTTCTCGCTCGTGTGGCTGCCGGTGAACTGATCGGCGAGCCTCAGAACGGGCCGAAGCGCGCCAGTTCGTCGTCGTCGGGGGCGAGTGTGCTCGGCCCAACATGGGTGTCGAGCCAGGTGTTCATCTCGTCGGCCGCGGTGAAGGTGTCGCGGATCCGCTTCACCGCAGCGCGTGTACTCATCCACGCAGCGTGCTCCCACGAGCGGGTGACCATCAGTCCTTTGCGGCGCAGCAGCTCGATGCGCGGGTGATCCTTCGGGTAGCCCCGCGGTGCGGTCTTCAGTTCGCCGATCGCACCGGCGGTGTAGCCCCGCTTCACCAGACCCGCGACGATGCCGGCGATCTCGGCACCCTGGGCAGGGGCATCGACGGCGGCCCGGAACCGAACGAGTTGGTCGGTGGCCATGGCGTAGTAGCCGGTACCTGCCATCAACCCGCGGGCCGACACCTGGATGTAGTGCCCTGCCCCGCCCTCGCTCTCGCCATAGGCACCCTGATGGTCCTTGTACGGGATCTTGTCCTTCGAGAAGCGCACGTCCTTGTACGGCCGGAAGACGTGGAACGGCCCGTACTCGGCCAACTCGTCGAGCAGCGCGTCGAGCGGGGCGCGCACCGCCTCGGCGTACACCGCCTTGTTGGCCTGCCAGAACGTGCGCGTGTTGTCGGCGGCGAGCCGTTCGTAGAAGTCGAACGCCGCGTCGGGGAAACCGGTGAACGCCATGACGCGCAGCCTACGCGTCGAGGGCTGCGAACAGATCGAGCACGACCGCCCCGAGCGTGGCCCCGGTGAAGCTCGCTGGTGGTGTGGCCTGACTGCGCGACGCCACCACGGTGAGCCCGATGCCGGGGCAGCGCAACACCTGCACACCCCAGAACCCGTCGTGGCCCCAGCACTCGACGCCGTCCACCTCTCGGCGGAAGATGCCCGCCGCCGCCGACAGGCGGGCCGGGTCGCCCGGCACGGAGACCGGGTCGTTCGTAGCGGGCACGGCGAGCATCGCCTCGAGCGTGGCGGGCTCGTCGAACACACGGCCACCCAGCAGGGACTCGACGAAGGAAGCCAGGTCGGCGGCGGTCGACACCAGGCCACCACCGCCGTACAGGTCGAGGCTCGGGTCCCAGTCGTAGGTGTCGACGTCGCCGAACCACTGGTGCAGCCGCGGTGGCTGTCCATCGGGAACCGGGTCGATCGACTCCTGGTACGTGTGCGTAATGCCCAACGAGTCGAAACGCAACAGGTCGCGCATGGCCGCACCGAGCGTGGTGCCAGTGGCACGCTCGACGATCTCGCCGAGGAGGGCGTAGGCCGTGTCGCTGTAGTGGTACTGCGCGCCGGGAGCGCCCACTGGCTCGCCCTGCATGGCCAGCAACAGCTGCTCGCGCCGGGTCCAGCGACGCTGGGGGTCGGCGAACACCGTTCCCACGAAGTCGACCCCCGGGCCGAAGGTGAAGTCGAACAACCCCGCCGTGTGTGTGAGCAACTGGTGCACGGTGATGGCCGACGGGGCGTAGCCACCCGATTCGAGCAACGCTGCCGTCTCGGGCTCGACGAGACCCTCGATCGGGTCGTCGAGACCGAACCGGCCCTGTTCGACCAGCCGCAGTGCGGCGGCTGCGGTGAACATCTTGGTGACGCTGGCAATGCGGAACGACGAGTCGCCTGCAGCATCGCCGGCCGCACCCGCGTAGGCGAACCCGTTGTCGGCGCGCAGCAGGACGACGTACCCATGCAGTTCCGGCGAGACAGCGAACTCGGCAGCCAAGGCTTCGCCGAGCCGTGGGGCGAACTCGGCGGCGAGCGCCTCACCGGGGCCGGTGGTGACGGGCACCGCGGTGGGAGCGACGGTCGAGGCAGCCGGGGTCATGGTCGGGGTGGACGTCGTCGCAGCCGGAGCGGTCGCAGCCGGAGCGGTCGCAGTCGGAATCGTCGCAGGCGCAGAGGAGGAGGTGGACAGGTCGTCATCACTGCACGACGCAGCGAGCAGAGCGAGACCGGCGAGGAACAGAGCAGGACCGCGCATAGATCTGGCCGAGACAGTACGACACATCACCATCAGCCCGGCGGAGCGCGACGGCAGCTGTCGCGTGAGCATCGTTCGCTAACGTGACGCATCGCTGCGGGCGTGGCGAAACTGGCAGACGCGCAGGATTTAGGTTCCTGTTCCTCGGAGTGTGGGTTCGAGTCCCACCGCCCGCACCCGGTGCTGCATGCCCGATATGGCCCGCTCACCGGCGATGCACGCGCCGACGATCACCAGGGCGAACACGTACAGCAGCACCTTGGCCAGACCGAACGTACTGTTCGACTCGTCGAGTTCGGCCTGGGCCCGAGCGCTGATCTCGTCGGCCACCACCTGTGCTGCCTCGATGTCGGCTGTGGCTGCCGAGATGTCGGCCGCCGAGGCGCTGAGCTGCCCCGCCACCGGTCCGAGCGAGAACGAGGTGGCCTCGATCTGGTCGGCCGTGGCGGCGAGTTGGTCGCCGAGATCGCGCAGCTGATCGGGCACGGGTTCGAGGCCGTCGCTGAAGGTGCGCATGTCCTCGGCGATCGACGGTCGGTTCCCCGGGATGAGCTTCTCGATCGCTTGGATCACACCGGCGAGCCGGTCGACGATGCTGGCGCTGCCCTCGACCGCGTCGGCCACGTTGGTGGACAGCGCCTCACCGACGGCATCGGCGGAGTCGGCTGCCGAGTCGAGCACCTTCTGCGTCGAGATCAGCGTCGACGAGGCGCCGTTCGCCAACTCGGACACACCCTCGGCGATCTCACTTGCGCTGCCGGCGGCGTCGGCCGCTACTGCCGCGCTGTCGCGGGTGAGACCGAGCACGACGTCGTAGGTATTGCTGATGCGATCGAGCACCGCTGCCCCGACGACGGCGCCCACCACGGCCAGCACGGCGACGAGGCCGAGCAGCACCCGGGCGACGAGCCATCGGCGGTGGACGCTGGCGGCTGACAGCCCGGCGTCGGGCGCCGCGGCGAGTTGTTCGGTAGTGGGTGTGGGCTCCATCGGGGCGCAGCGTAGGCGACCGTGACCCGTCGCCGATTCGCTCGGGTTCTAGGCTCGCCGCCGTGGAACTCGACGTGGTGGAACGCACCGTGGTGTTGAAGCGGCTGCCTCCGTTCGCCGACCCGACACGCATCGGGAACGAGTTCGACATGGCCACCTATCGGAAGATGCTCGGCGATGGCCGCGAGCTGCTCCCGCTGGCACTGCGCCCGAGACCGATCCAACGGCACTGGATGTTGCTCACTCGGCGAGGCTATGAATCGCCCATCGCTTCGCGCACGACCTACGAATCCGCCCGATGAGCGACGCCGAGGAACCCACCCCTCGCCCCCTGCTCGTCTCGCTCGCCCGGCTGGCGCTGTGGCTGGCTACGGCTGCCATCGGTGTGCTTGCGGCCAGCCAGGCATTCGGTACCACGCTGCTGTCGCTGGTATTCGTGCTGCAGGCGCTGACGCCCTATGTCGCCATCGCCGCGATCGGCCTCGCTGTGGTGGGGCTGATCGTGCGCATGTGGTCGACGGTGGCCATCAACATGGTCGCCGTGGCCGGTCTCGCCACGGTGCTGATGCCCGTGCTGCGCGGGTTCGACCCTCCGGCCGTGCCCGAGACGTCGCCTCGCCTGGTAGTGGCAATGTCGAATCTGTTGTACGGGAACCCCAACATCGACGAGGCGGCCACGCTGCTGCTGTCGGTCGATGCCGACCTGTTGGCGATCGTCGAGTACCACCCCGCAGCAACTGCGGCGCTCGCCACCGCCGGAGTGGCCGAGCGATACCCCTACCGCTCCGAACTACCCCGCAACGACCGCACCGGCCTGGTGCTGTTCAGCCGACTGCCCATCGTCGAGTCGGTGGTCGCGCCCATCGGTCACCAGTTGGGCATCGATGCCACCGTCGACGTGGGTGGCATCGCCACGCGGGTGCTGGTCGTGCACCCCGTGCCGGGCACCAAGCAGGGCGACGTGTCGTTGTGGAGCGACGACCTCGCCACCATCGGCCGCACCGCGGCGGCGAGCGACCTGCCCACCATTGTCGTCGGCGACTTCAACGCCTCGCGCTGGCACCCCGCCTTCCGCCACCTGCTGGGCACCGGCCTCACCGACCTCCACGAGCAACTCGGCGCGGGCTGGTCGCGTTCGTGGCCTGCCAACCGGGCGCTGCCACCGTTCGTGCGCATCGACCACCTGCTGATGCGCAACGGCACCGTTGGGATCGACGTGCGCGATCTCGAGGTACCGGGCAGCGACCACCGTGGCTTCGTCGCCACCGTGGCCCTGCCCGCCCCTGCGGGCTGAGGACGAGGAGGGCTCAGCGGCGAGCCAGCGCCAGGAGCGACGCCGTGTACTCGTCGCCCGGATGCTCGAGCAACTGGTCGGTGTCGGCCACCTCGAGCAACCTGCCGTGCCGGAGCACGGCGATCCGGTCGGCGATCGAGCTCACCACGGCCAGATCGTGCGACACGAACACCATGGTGGTACCCAACCGCGCGTGGAGTTCGAGCAGGGTGGCGATCACCGCTGCCTGCACGGTGACGTCGAGCGCCGAGGTGATCTCGTCGAGCAGCAGCACCTCGGGTTCGCGGGCGAGCGCTCGGGCGATGGCGATGCGCTGCTTCTCACCACCCGACAGCGAACCCGGCCGCCGCTCCAGCAGTGCACGGTCGAGGTGCACGGCGGCTAGCAGCGCTGCGCTGGCATCGTCGTCGTGCGATGTGCCCGCCTGCAGGATGCGGCGCACGGTGTGGGCCGGGTTCAACGAATCATCGGGGTTCTGCATCACCATCTGGATGCGTCGCAGCAAGTGTGTCGGGCGCTTGCGCAGCGGTATCGCGAGGTTGGCGCCATCGCGCATCGCGAGCGTGCCCGACGCGGGGGTGAGGATGCCGCACATCGTCTTCAGCAGGGTCGACTTCCCGCTCCCCGACTCGCCGATCACGCCGAGTATCTCGCCACGCCGCACATCGATCGTCACGCCATCGAGTGCAGTGGTGCTGCGCCACGACGCACGCCGGGCGCGGCCGCCCTCGGCCGATGTGCGCACCACCGTGAGCGCATCAGCGCGCACCAGCGGTTCCATCGATTCAGCGGCGGCACCCTCGGCTCGTTGCCGCGCATGACGGTGACCGAGCGACGGCGCTGCATCGAGGAGTGCCCGGGTGTAGGGGTGACGCGGAGTCGTCAACACCTGCTCGAGTGGCTCGTCCTCGACGATGGACCCGGCGCGCATCACCACCACCCGGGTCGCCACGCGTTCGATCACGCCCAGGTCGTGACTCACGACGACGAGGGTGAGACCCCGGCGTTCCTGCGTCTGCTCGAGCAGTTGCAGGATGCCGTCGGCGACGCCGACGTCGAGCGCCGATGTGGGTTCGTCGAGCAGCAGCACACCCGGGTCGCGGGCCAGGCCGAGGGCCAACAGCACTCGCTGCTGCTCGCCACCCGACAGTTCGTGCGGGTAGCGGCTGCGCATCGACTCGCCGTGCAGGCCCACCTCGTCGAGCAGTTCGGCAACTCGATCCAGCATGCCGAGGTCGCGGAACTGGGCCTCGACCGTGAGGTGCGGGGTGAGCGACAAGCCCACGCTCTGCGGCACCAGCGCCACCGCTGTGCCCAGCAACGCACGCCGCTCGTCGTCGGGAAGGGCGAACAGGTCGTGACCAGCGGTGCGCGCCGAGCCCGTCGACACCTCCAGACCACGGCCGCAGTTGCCCACCAGCGCCCTGAGCAGCGTCGACTTCCCGCTGCCCGACTCGCCCACCACACCGAGCCGGGTCCCTGCCTCGACCCGGAGATGGATGTCGCGCAGCACCGCCGCCCCCGGCCCGGCACCACGCGGCACGATGGTGAGGCCCTCCACCTCGATGGACGGGCCGCTCACGACTGCTCTCCGAGCGCGCTGCGATCGATCAGCGAGTTCACGGCCAACACGAGCGAAGCGAGCATCACCATCGGCGCCACCAGCGGGAGGGCGTTGATGGTGATGTAGGTGCGGGCCCCCGCCACCATCAGGCCCCATTCGGGTGTCGGAGGTGTCGTGCCCAGACCCAGGAAACTGAGCGAACTGAAGGCGAGCAGGATCCACGAGAACTGCATCGCCACCTCGGTGATCACCACACCGCGGATGTTGGGCAGCACCTCGCGCACCACGATCTCACCCGAGCCGGCGCCGCGCAGTCGGGCCGCCACGACGAAATCGCGGCCGAGCACACCGAGGGTGGCACCGCGCACGAGCCGGGCGATGGGCGGGGCGTACATCACCGCCAGGGTGAGCGTCAGCACCACCGGCTGACGGCCGATGAAACTGGCCACCAGCATCAGCACCAGCAGCGACGGCAGTGCCAGCAAGACATCGTTCACCCGCATCAGCACATCGTCGAGCCAGCCGCCGGCCAGTGCCGCGGCCGCACCGATGAGTACACCGAGCAGGCCTGCCAGCAGCACCGCGCCGAACGCGATGCCGATCGACGGACGCCCACCCCACAGGGTGCGCGACAGCACGTCGCGGCCGAGGTCGTCGGTGCCCAACCAGTGCGCACCCGACGCGCCCTGCAACACCGCGGTGGCGTCCTGCGCCGTGGGCGACTGCAGCGGCAGCAGCGGCACGAACAGCGCCAGCAGGATGTGTCCGGCCACCACGACGGCTCCCACCGACAGCCACCGCCGACGCCGTGGAGCGGATGTCGGCGCGGCCGATGCGTTCACTGCGGTCATGCTCGACCCACCCCCGCCCGCACCCGTGGGTCGAGCAACCGGATGACGGTGTCGGCCAGGAACGAGGCCGTGATGAACACCGCGAGACCGAGCAGGGTGAGGGCCAGAATGAGGTCGGTGTCGCGGTCGGCGATGGCGTCGACGGCGAGGCGCCCGAGCCCCGGATAGTTGAACACCACCTCCACCACGAACGTTCCGGTCAGCAGCCAGGCGGCGGTGACTGCGACGACGTTCACCGTGGGCGGCAGGGCCGCCGGCAGGATGTGACGGCGCACCACTGTCGCCTCGGCCACACCGCGCAGTCGAGCTGCGTCGGCGAAGGGCCGACGCGAGGTGGCCGACACCGAGGCCCGCATCGACCGCATCACGTGGGCGAACACCAGCACGGCGAGCGTGATGGCCGGGAGCCACACGTTGGGCAGCAGGTCGACGATCGAGTCGTCGCTGCTCACCACCGTGACGGCGGGCAGGATGGGCAACCACACCGACAGCACCAGCCACAGCACCGAGGCGGTGACGAACTCGGGCAGCGTCATCGCCACCAGGGCGGCTGTGTCGACCGTGCGACTGACCTTCGACTGCTCGCGCCGACCGGTGGCCAGGCCGACGATGATGGCCGCAGGGAACGCCAGCAGGCTCGCCACGCCCGCCAGCAGCAACGCGTTACGGATTCGGGGCACCATCAGTTCGCCCACCGGTGCGCCCCGCTTCACCGAGTAGCCCAGATCGCCCTGCAGCAGACCAGCCATCCAGTCGCCGAGTTGCTGCAGTACGGGAGCATCGAGACCGTGCTCGTCGCGGCACTGGGCCAGCTTCTCGGCCGTGGCGAACTTGCCGAGCAGCGCCGTGCAGGCATCGCCCGGCAGCGCGGCGACACCCAGGTACGTGAGCACCGCCATCACGACGAACACGCCGACCGACAGCGCTGCTCGACGCAGCACATAGCCGGTCACCGGTCAGCCAACCTCGATCTTCTCCCACCGCACGGCGTCGACCACCACCGGCTCGAGGCCCTTCACGTTCGCACTCATCGCCCGCACCAAGGTCTTGTGGTACGGCACGAAGATGGCAGTGTTCTCGAACAGGTACTGCTGGATCGACTGGTACTTCTCGGTGCGCTGGCCTGCATCGAGCGTCGAGCGGGCATCGTCGAGCATCGCGTCGAGTTCGGGGTCGGCCTGGCCGGTGGGGTTCCAGGTCGCGGTCGAGCGGTACACCTCGTTCAACACCTGCACGGCAGGACGCTGGCCCCAACTGTCGACGAACGCAGGCTCCATCATCCAGACGTTGTCCCAGTAGGCGCTGGCATCGGTCATGGTGAGCGTCACCC
>JBIIDH010000197.1:0-3274 GCA_044238435.1 Ilumatobacteraceae bacterium
TGGTCTGCAGGACGACTCCGAATTCCATCGTGGTCAGCGGTTCTGGGGGAAGCCGAGGTCGACGGTGGACGTGCGCGGGTCGGGCCAACGCGAGGTGACCACCTTCGAGCGGGTGAAGAAGTTGACTCCCTCGGGCCCGTACATGTGCTGGTCGCCGAACAGGCTGGCCTTCCAGCCACCGAAGCTGTAGTAGCTGACCGGCACCGGGATGGGCACGTTGATGCCCACCATGCCCACCTGCACGTCGAACTCGAACTGGCGGGCCACACCACCGTCGCGGGTGAAGATGGCCGTGCCGTTGCCGAACTGGTTGGCGTTGATGAGCTCGAGGCCTTCCTCGTAACCCGACACACGAGTGACACCGAGCACCGGCCCGAAGATCTCGTCGTCGTAGCAGCGCATGCCCGGGGTGACCTTGTCGATGAGGCTCGGCTTCAGGAAGAAGCCGGCCTCGGGGGCGCCGTCGCGGCCGTCGAC
This sequence comes from Ilumatobacteraceae bacterium, assembly GCA_044238435.1. Classification (GTDB taxonomy): domain Bacteria; phylum Actinomycetota; class Acidimicrobiia; order Acidimicrobiales; family Ilumatobacteraceae; genus VFMC01. Next base: position 478 of record JBIIDH010000197.1, read on the forward strand.
CACCACGGTGGCACCTTCCTCGGCTGCGCCGGCGACGTAGCCGGCCACCTTGTCGCGGTGCTCGCGGGTGATGAGCGGGCCCATCTCGTTGCCGGCCTCGCTGGCGGGGCCCACCTTGATGTCGGGGATGCGTGCCTGGATGCGCTCGATCAGCGCGTCGGCCACCGAGTCGGCCGCCAGCACGACGCTGATGGCCATGCACCGCTCGCCGGCCGAACCGTAGGCGGCGCTGACGGCAGCATCGGCAGCCATGTCGAGGTCGGCGTCGGGCAGCACCAGCATGTGGTTCTTCGCGCCGCCGAGCGCCTGCACCCGCTTGCCGTTCTTGGTACCCGTCTCGTAGATGTACTTGGCGATCGGGGTGGAGCCGACGAAGCTGATGGCCGAGATGTCGGGGTGCACCAGCAGGCGGTCGACAGCTTCCTTGTCGCCGTGCAGGACGTTGAAGCAGCCGTCGGGCAGGCCGGCCTGCTTCAGCAGCTCGGCCAGGAACATGCTGGCCGACGGATCCTTCTCGCTGGGCTTCAGCACGAAGGTGTTGCCACACGCCAAGGCGTTGGCGAACATCCACATCGGCACCATGGCCGGGAAGTTGAACGGGGTGATGCCCGCCACGACACCGAGCGGCTGCTTGATGGAGTACACGTTCACGCCGGTGGAGGCCTGCTCGCTGTAACCACCCTTCAACAGGTTCGGGATACCGCAGGCGAACTCGACGTTCTCGAGGCCACGGGCCACTTCGCCGAGGGCGTCGCTGAGCACCTTGCCGTGCTCGGCCGACAGCAGGGACGCGATCTCCTTGCGGTTCGCGGAGATGAGTTCACGCATGTTGAACATCACCTCGGCACGGCGCGACAGGTTGGTGGCCCGCCACGCCGGGAAGGCCGCCTTCGCCACGGCGACGACATGATCGACCTCGGCCACGGAGGCGAAGTCGACCGATGCGCTCTGCTCGCCGGTGGCCGGGTTGTACACGACGCCCGAGCGGCCCGATGCTCCTTCGAGCACCTTGCCGTCGACCCAGTGCGAGATCCGATTCATGTGTGGTTCCTCTTCGTTCGTCGCCGGACAGGGGTGGCCCGGCAGGGGGGGATCAGACGAGATACTGCGACAGGCCGCGCTTGACGAACTGCCCGTGGCCCTTGTGGCCGGTGTAGGTGTCGTTCTCGACGACGACGAGACCGCGCGACAGCACCGTGTCGACCTTGCCATCGATCACCCAGCCCTCCCAGGCCGAGTGGTCCATGTTCATGTGGTGCTTGTCGTTGATGCCGATCTTGGTCTTCTGGTTGGGGTCCCACACCACGACGTCGGCGTCGGCGCCAGGGGCGATGACACCCTTCTTCGGGTACATGCCGAACATGCGCGCCGGGGTGGTGCAGCAGGTCTCGACCCAGCGCTCGAGGCTCAACTCGCCGGCCACGACACCCTGGTAGATCAGCTCCATTCGGTGCTCGACACCGCCGATGCCGTTCGGGATGGCGGCGAAGTTGCCGAGGCCCAACTCCTTCTGGTCCTTGAAGCAGAACGGGCAGTGGTCGGTGCTGACCACGGCGAGCTCGTTCATGCGCAGGCCCTTCCACAGATCGCCCTGGTGGCCGTGGCCCATCTGACCGATGTAGTGCGGGTCGTGATCGCGCGAGCGCACCGGGGTGCTGCACACCCACTTGGCACCCTCGAATCCGGGCTGACCGAGCGTCTCTTCCAGCGTGAGCCACAGGTACTGCGGGCAGGTCTCGGCGAACACGTTGCGGCCGTTGTGGCGGGCGGCGGCCACCTCGTTCAGCGCGTCGCCGGCGCTCATGTGCACGATGTACAGCGGCACGTTGCCGGCCACGTGGCTGAGCACGATGGCGCGGTGCGTGGCCTCGGCCTCGAGCGGCGACGGGCGGGTGTAGCTGTGGTAGCGGGGGTCGGTCTCGCCGCGGGCGAGCGCCTGCTGCACCAGCACGTCGATGGCGATGCCGTTCTCGGCGTGCATCATCACCATCGCGCCGCACTCGGCAGCGGTCTGCATGGCCTTCAGGATCTGGCCGTCATCGCTGTAGAACACGCCCGGGTAGGCCATGAAGAACTTGAAGCTGCTGATGCCCTCGTGCTCGGTGAGGTACTTCATCGCCTTCAGCGAGTTGTCGTCGACACCGCCGATGATCTGGTGGAAGGCGTAGTCGATGGCGCACTCGCCCGCGGCCTTGCGGTGCCACTCGGCCAGGCCGTCGAACACGTTCTCGCCGTAGCGCTGCACGGCCATGTCGACGATGGTGGTGACACCGCCCCACGCCGCTGCGCGGCTGCCGGTCTCGAACGTGTCGCTGGCGAAGGTGCCGCCGAAGGGCAGCTCCATGTGCGTGTGCACGTCGACACCACCGGGGATGACGTACTTGCCGGCAGCGTCGATGACGCGGTCCATGCCCTCGTCGGTGAAGAAGCCGGGCGTACCGAGCGCCGAGACGGTCTCACCGTCGATGAGCACGTCCTGCGCCACCACACCGGTGGTGGAGATGACCTTGCCGTTCTTGATCAGGATCTTTGCCATGGATTCCTCCCCTGGGATACAGGCGCTGCGATATGGGCTCTGGACGGGACGACGACGGGTGCGTCAGCCTTCGACGATCTCACCGTACGCGTCGGGACGACGGTCGCGGTAGAACGCCCACCGATCGCGGATGCTGCGCAGCTTGGCCATGTCGAGGTCGCGCACGATCAGTTCGCTCTGGTACGCGTCGCCCACGTCGCCCACGAACTTGCCCTCGGGATCGACGAAGTAGCTCTGGCCGTAGAAGTCGTTCTCGCCGAG